>NZ_JBIVOW010000007.1:0-383622 GCF_044754325.1 Streptomyces sp. NPDC093097 | reverse complement strand
CACCCGCAACGGCGCCGGCACCGACCTCCCCATCGGCACCCCCACCGCCGGCCGCACCCACCCCCACCTCGACAACCTCATCGGCTTCTTCATCAGCACCCTCATCCTCCGCACCAACACCACCAACAACCCCACCCACACCCAACTCCTCCACCACACCCGCAACCTCAACCTCACCGCCCTCACCCACCAAGACCTCCCCTTCGAACGCCTCGTAGAAGCCCTCAACCCCACCCGCACCCCCCACCGACACCCCCTCACCCAAACCACCCTCACCCTCAACAACACCACCACCACGAACACCGAACTCAACGGCCAGCACGTGGAGTTCGAGAGCGCCGCCAAGTTCGACCTGACGTTCTCCGTCACCGAGCACCACACGGCGGACGGCGCCCCCGACGGCCTCACGATCACCATCGAGTACGCCGCCGACCTCTTCGAACCCGCCACCATCGAGCGCCTGGCCGGCCAGTTCCAGCGCATCCTGCGCAACGCCGCCGACCACCCCGACACCCGCATCCACGACATCGACCTACTCGGCGAGGAGGGCCGGACCGAGCTGGCCGCGCTGGCCACCGGTGCCGTCCACCCGCTGCCCGCCTCCGCCCTGCCGGAGCTGTTCGCCGCCCAGGTCGCCCGCACCCCCGACGCCACCGCCGTCACCTGCGGCACCCACACCCTCACCTACACCCAACTCGACACCGCCGCCAACCGCCTGGCCCGCCACCTGGTGGCGCTCGGCGCGGGTGCGGAACGCCCGGTCGCGTTGCTCCAGCAGCGCTCGGCGGAGCTGGTGGTCAGCACGCTGGCCGTGGTGCGGGCGGGCAGCGCGTACGTGCCGCTGGCCGAGAGCTGGCCGGACGAGCGGATGGCCCTGGTCCTGGCCGACACCGGCGCCGCACTGCTACTGGTGGACGACGCCACCCGCGATCTACCGTTCGTCCGGGAGCAGGCCGCGGCCGGTGTGCAGGTGGTGGACGTCTCCGCCCCGCTGCCGGACGCCCCGGCCCGGCCCGTCCCTACGATCCAGCCGGACCGGCTCGCCTATGTGATGTACACCTCCGGCTCCACCGGCCGCCCCAAGGGCGTCGCCGTCACCCACGCGGACGTGGCCGCGCTGGCCGCCGACCGCTGGTGGCGGCGGGACGGCCACCACGAGCGGGTGCTGTTCCACTCCCCGCACGCCTTCGACGCGGCGACCTACGAGGTGTGGGTGCCGCTGCTGAGCGGCGGCCAGGTCGTGGTCGCACCGGCCGGCGAGCTGGACGCGGAGCGCATCGGGCGCCTGGTCGCCGAGCACCGGGTCACCGCGCTCTGGTTGACCGCCGGCCTGTTCCGGCTGCTCGCCGAGGACGCGCCGCAGAGCCTGGCCGGTGTGCGCGAGGTGATGACCGGGGGCGATGTGGTCCCGGCCGCCGCGGTGCGCCGCGTCCTGGCCGCCCATCCGGAGCTGCGGGTGGTCGACGGCTACGGCCCGACCGAGACCACCGTCTTCGCCACCCGGCACCCGATCGCCGCCGGCGACGCCCTCGGCGGCACCGTGCCGATCGGCCGGCCCCTGGACAACATGCAGGTGCACACGCTGGACGCCACGCTGCGGCAGGTGCCGCCGGGCGTGCCGGGCGAGCTGTTCATCGCCGGCGCCGGACTGGCCCGCGGCTATCTGGGCCGTCCGGGCCTGACCGCCGAACGCTTCCTCCCCGACCCGTACGGCGCGCCCGGCGCCCGGATGTACCGCACCGGCGACCTCGGCCGCTGGCACCACGACACACAGGGCGAAGCACAACTGGAGTTCCTCGGCCGCACCGACGACCAGATCAAACTCCGCGGCTTCCGCATCGAACCGGCCGAGATCGAGACCCACTTCACCACCCGCCCCGACATCGCACAGGCCGCCGTCCTCCTGCGTGAGGACCACCCCGGCGACCAACGCCTCATCGCCTACCTCGTCCCCACCACCGACACCACCCCGGACCCCACCGAACTCCGCACCCACGCCGCCGCCCACCTCCCCACCTACCTCGTCCCGTCCGCCGTCGTCCTCCTCGACACCCTCCCGCTCACCCCCAACGGCAAACTCGACCGCAGCGCCCTCCCCGCCCCCGGCACCACCCACGCCGCCGACGCCCCCTCCCGAGCCCCCCGCACCGCCCAAGAGCGCCTCCTCTGCGACCTCTTCGCCACCACCCTCAACGCCGACCACATCGGCATCGACGACAACTTCTTCCAACGCGGCGGCCACTCCCTGATGGCCATGCGCCTGGTCGCGGCCGTCCGGGCCGAGTTCGACGCGGAGGTCGGCGTCCGCGACATCTTCGAAGCACCGACCGTCGCCGCCCTCGCCGAACGCCTCGACGCGGCCCGGCCCGCCACCGCACTGCCGCCCCTGGTGCGCACCGAGCCCCGGCCGGAGCGGATTCCGCTCTCGTACGCGCAGTCCCGGCTCTGGTTCCTCAACCGGATGGACGAGACCGAGCGCGCCTCCTACAACATCCCGGTGGTGCTGCGGTGGGGCGGGGCGGTGGATGTCGCCGCGTTGCAGGCCGCGTTGGACGATGTCGTCGAGCGGCACGAGACCCTGCGCACCTCCTTCCCCGAGACCAGCGGCGAACCACGGCAGCACATCCACCCCGCCGCCCCCGCGCTCATCCCCCTCACCACCGTCGAGGCCGACGAGACCGAGGCCCGCGAGAAGGTCACCGCACTGTCCGCGCGTCCCTTCGACCTGACCAGTGAACTTCCGTTGCGGGCGGCGCTGTTCACCCTCCCGTCCGGTGACCATCTGCTGGCCCTGGTGCTGCACCACATTGCCGGTGACGGCTGGTCCATGCGCCCCCTCACGGACGACCTCACCACCGCCTACCAGGCCCGCGCCCACGGCCACGCCCCCGCCTGGGACGCCCTGCCGGTCCAGTACGCCGACTACGCCCTCTGGCAACACCACCACCTCGGCGACCCCCACACCCCCGGCACCCCCCTCCACCAACAACTCACCCACTGGACCCACCAGTTGGCCGATCTCCCCGAAGAGATCCCCCTGCCCACCGACCACCCACGACCCACCAACCCCACCCACCAAGCCCACACCCACACCACCCACACCGACCCCACCACCCACCACAAACTCACCACCCACGCCCACACCCACCACGCCACCCTCTTCCACACCCTCCACGCCGCCCTCGCCACCCTCCTCACCCGCAACGGCGCCGGCACCGACCTCCCCATCGGCACCCCCACCGCCGGCCGCACCCACCCCCACCTCGACAACCTCATCGGCTTCTTCATCAACACCCTCATCCTCCGCACCAACACCACCAACAACCCCACCCACACCCAACTCCTCCACCACACCCGCAACCTCAACCTCACCGCCCTCACCCACCAAGACCTCCCCTTCGAACGCCTCGTAGAAGCCCTCAACCCCACCCGCACCCCCCACCGACACCCCCTCACCCAAACCACCCTCACCCTCAACAACACCACCACACACATCGACCGCGAACGCACCGATGACGGGCAACTCGCCTCCCACGACGTCGAGTTGAGCAACGCCGCCAAGTTCGACCTGTCCTTCACCGTCACCGAACACCACACCGCCGACGGCACCCCCGACGGCCTCACCGTCACCATCGAGTACGCCGCCGACCTCTTCGAACCCGCCACCATCGAGCGCCTGGCCCACCAGTTCCAGCGCATCCTGCGCAACGCCGCCGACCACCCCGACACCCGCATCCAGGACATCGAGCTGCTCGACGAGGGTGAGCGCAGGGCGCTGTTCACCGACTGGAACGGCCCGTCGCGCGAACTCCCCGGCCGGACGCTGCCGGAGCTGTTCGCCGCCCAGGTCGCCCGCACCCCCGACGCCACCGCCGTCACCTGCGGCACCCACACCCTCACCTACACCCAACTCGACACCGCCGCCAACCGCCTGGCCCGCCACCTGGTGGCTCAGGGGGCCGGTCCCGAGCGGCTCGTCGCGCTGGCCGTGCCGCGTTCGGTGGAGACCCTGGTGGCCGTGCTGGCGGTGCTCAAGTCCGGTGCGGCGTATCTGCCGGTCGACCTCACCCACCCGCACGAGCGGATCGCCTACACCCTGGCCGACGCCCGGCCGCTGTGCGTGCTCACCACCGCCGAGGCGGCCGCGGGGCTGCCCGTGACCGAGCATCCGCGCCTGCTGCTCGACGCGCCGGACACGGTCGCCGCGCTGGCCGAACTGCCCGCGCACGACCTCACCGACGCCGACCGCTTCGCGCCCCTGTCGCTGCGCAATCCGGCCTATGTCATCTACACCTCCGGCTCCACCGGCCGTCCCAAGGGCGTGGTGGTCGAGCACCACTCGCTGGACGCCTATCTGGCCTGGGCGCGTGCGGCCTACGGCAGCGTGGCCGGGCGGGCGCTGGTGCACTCGCCGGTCTCCTTCGACCTCACCGTCACCGGTCTGTTCGCCCCGCTCACCAGCGGCGGCACCGTCCAGCTGGTCGAACTGGACGATCAGGCGCCCACGGCAGGGGAGTTCGACCGGCCGACCTTCGTCAAGGCCACCCCGAGCCACCTGGCGCTGCTGACGGCGCTGCCGGAGCGCTTCTCGCCCAGCGAGCAGCTGGTGCTCGGCGGCGAGTCCCTGATGGGCGAGGTGCTGGACGAGTGGCGCCGGCGGCACCCGGGCGCCACCGTGATCAACGAGTACGGTCCGACCGAGACCACGGTGGGCTGCACCGAGTTCCGGATCGAGCCCGGCGACGCCGCGCCCTCCGGTGTGATCACCATCGGGCGGCCGATCTGGAACACCCGGATGTATGTGCTGAACGCGTCCCTGCGTGCGCTGCCGGTCGGTGTCGGCGGCGAACTCTTCATCGCCGGCGACCTGGTGACCCGCGGCTATCTGGGCCGTCCGGGCCTGACCGCCGAGCGCTTCCTCCCCGACCCGTTCGGCGCGCCCGGCGCCCGGATGTACCGCACCGGCGACCTCGGCCGCTGGCACCACGACACACAGAGCGAAGCACGACTGGAATTCCTCGGCCGCACCGACGACCAGATCAAACTCCGCGGCTTCCGCATCGAACCGGCCGAGATCGAGACCCACTTCACCACCCGCCCCGACATCGCACAGGCCGCCGTCCTCCTGCGTGAGGACCACCCCGGCGACCAACGCCTCGTCGCCTACCTGGTCCCCGCCGCCGACGCCACTCCTGACCCGGCCGAACTCCGCGCCCAAGCCGCCGCCCACCTCCCCGCCTACCTCGTCCCGTCCTCCGTCGTCCTCCTCGACGTCCTCCCGCTCACCCCCAACGGCAAGCTCGACCGGCGGTCCCTCCCCGCGCCCGGTGCGGCCGGCTCCGGCGGCGCCCCCGCCCGTGCGCCGCGCACTCCCCACGAGCACGTCCTGTGCGACCTCTTCGCCACCACCCTCACCGTCGACAGCGTCGGTATCGACGACAACTTCTTCGATCTCGGCGGCCACTCCCTGCTCGCCGCCCGGCTGACGGCCCGGATCCGGGAGGAGTTGGGCGTCCCGATCGGTCTGCGGGCCCTGTTCGAGACCCCGACCGTGGCCCTGCTGGCCGAACGGATCAGCGCCGAGGGCGGTACCGCATCCACCGACGGGCTCGGCCAGTTGCTGCCGCTGCGCACCGGCGGTTCGCGTCCGCCGCTGTTCGCCGTGCATCCGGGCGGCGGCCTGGGCTGGTGCTACTCCGGTCTGGTCCGCCATCTGGACCGCGACCGGCCGCTGTACGCCGTGCAGGCCCGTGGGCTCGACGGGGAGGGCGAACTGCCGGGCACGGTCGCGGAGATGGCGGCCGACTATCTGCGGCTGATCCGGGAAGTGCAGCCGAGCGGCCCGTACCACCTGCTCGGCTGGTCCTTCGGCGGCACCGTGGCGCACGAGCTGGCCCGTCAGCTCCAGGCGGCGGGCGAGGAGGTGGCGCTGCTGGCGATGCTCGACGCGCACCCCACCGGCCGGTTCCGGCACGCCGGGCGGCCCAGTGACGCGGAGATCCTCTCGCTGGCGCTGGACGGGCTCGACCTCGACGAGGTGGACGCGCTCGCCGCCACGGCTGCGGCGGACGGCACGGACGACGCCCTGGGAGACCAACTGCCCTCCGCCGACGCCGTGTTGGAGCTGCTGCGGGAGCGCGGCAGCGTGCTGGCCGGGCTGGACCCGGCGGCGCTGGGCCGGCTGCTGAAGGTGACCGCCAACAACCTCGTACTGGCCCAGGGCGAGGAGCCGGGCCGCTACCGGGGCAGGGTGCTCTTCTTCGAGGCCCTGCCGGGCCGGGGCGCCGACGGCACCCCGCTGACCGACCTGTGGGCCGGACATGTGGACGGCCCCGTCGAGAACCACCCGTTGGACATCCCGCACAGCCGCTTCACCACCCCGGAGGCCCTGGCCGAGATCGGCCCGATCCTCGCCGCCCACCTGCGCTGACCGCGGGTGGGGCGGGCCGCCAGGCCACTCCGGCCGGGCGGCCCGCCCGCCCTCGTCCCTCCCCGGCGCCTGCCCGTCCCACCGCCGCCTGCGAACGGAGCCGTTCCATGCCCCTGTCCCTCGCCCCACCCCCGGTCCCGGTGGAGCGGCCATGACCACCTTCCTCCTCGTTTGGGCCGGCCGGCTGCTGACCGCGCTCGGCTCCAGCATCTCCGGCTTCGCCCTCGGCCTGTGGATCTACCAACGGACCGGCTCCGTCACCCAGTTCGCCACCGGGCTGCTCCTCGGCTTCGCCCCGGGCATGCTGGCCGCCCCGGTCGCCGGCGTCCTGGTGGACCGCTACCGGCGCCGCACCGTCCTGCTCTGCGCGGACGCGGCGGCCATGCTCGCGGCGGTGGCCCTGCTCACCGCCCAGACGACCGGGCACCTGGCCGTCTGGCAGGTGTACGCGACCACCGTCGTGGAGTCCTGCTGTGCGGCCTTCCAGTGGCCCGCGCTCGCCGCCGCCGTCACCGGTATGGTCCGGCCCGAACAGCGCGGCCGGGCCGGCGCGATGACCCAGACCGCCCTGGCCGGGGCCCAGTTGCTCGGTCCGACGCTGGCCGCCGTGCTGCTCGGCGCGGGCGGGCTGCGCGCCGTCCTGGTGACCGACGTCGTCTCGTTCGCGCTGGGGGTGCTGACCCTGCTGCTCGCGCGCTTCCCCGAGCCACCCGGCCATCCGGCGCGCACGGATCAGGCCGGGCAACGCCCCGGCTGGCGGGCCGAGTTGGCCGAGGGGCGACGGCTGCTCACCGGTCAGCCGGGGCTGCGGCACCTGCTGCGTCTGGTGACCGTGTTCAACGGGGTCGAGGCCACCGCCACCGCCCTCCTGGTGCCGCTGGTCCTGGCGGCCACCCCGGCGCCCGCGCAGAACGCCGCGGTCGCCCTGGTCAGTACCTGCGGTGGGCTCGGCCTGGCGGTCAGCAGCGTCGCCATGGCGATCTGGTCCACCCCGCGCCGGCCGCTGCCGTGGATCACCTCGGCCACCGTGCTCAGCGGCGGCGCGGTCCTGCTGGCCGGCCTCCACCCGCGCCCGGGTCTGCTGGCGGCGGCCGCCTTCACGTTCTTCCTCGGCCTGCCGGTGGTCACCAGTTGCTCGCAGGTGCTCTGGCAGTCCGCGGTGGCCGCCGAGGCCCAGGGGCGGGTGTTCGCCCTGCGGCGCATGTTCACCCAAGGGGGCATGCTGCTCGGCTATCTGCTGGCCGGCCCGCTCGCCTCGCAGGTCTGCGCTCCGCTGGTGTCCCCGGGCGGCCCGCTCGCCGCCACCCTCGGCCGCCTCCTGGACACCGCCGGCGACCGCGGCAGCGCCCTGCTGCTCTGCGGCAGCGGACTGCTGCTGGTCGTCACCGGCCTGGTCGGCCGCCGCCACACCATCACCGCCCTGCCGCCGGCCGCCGAGCACCCGCCACCCGCCCGGGACACCCCCACGCCACTTCCGGAAACCCGCCCCCGCCCATCGTGAGTACATTCGGATGCGATGGGCCCCGCCCTTCGGGCTGCGCCCCCCACGTCACCGATTCGGAGCCCCTGTGATCTTCCGCCCCACCGTCGAGTCCGACCTCGACCGTTTACTCCCCCTCATCGTCACCGACCCGGCCGGCAGCCTGACGGCCCAGACATACCGGGACCGGCTCTCCTCCGGTGAGTACCGTCCCGGCTGGACCTGGATCGCCGAGGACGCCGCCGACCGCACCCCGCTCGCGCTCGCCGTCTGGTGGGGCGACGCGGACGAGGCCCAACCCGGCGCGCTCGACGGGGTGTTCGTCCACGAGTCGGTGCGCTCGGACGCCGAACGCACCGCGCTGGCCGCGGAGTTGCTCACCGCCGCGCACACGGCATACGCCGGGGCCGGACTGGAGACCGCGCCGGAATACCACTTCTTCCTCCCCGGTGACTGGCACGACCGGCCCGACACGGTCGCGGCCGTGGCCTGGCGGCGGGAGGCGGCCCGCCGGGCCGGTCTCCCGGTGAGCCTGGAGCGCCTGCGCTACGAGTGGACGCCGCAGGCCGGCCTTCCGGAGCCGTCCGGGCGTCTGCTCTTCGGCGCCGAGCCCGATGACGAGGTCTTCGTCGACCTGTTCCGCCGGGCCCTGGTCGGCACCCTCGACACGGACTCCCGGAAGGAGGCCGAGCGCGTCGGCGCCGAGGCCCAGGCACGCGACGACGTGGCGTTCTACCGCGACAACATGCTCGGGGACCGGTCCTGGTGGCGGATCGCCCGGACACCGGACGGCGAACGGGTCGGCTTCGGCCTCCCCTCGCGCAACCACGCCTTCCCCGTGGTCGGTTACCTGGGTGTGCTGCCCGAACACCGGGGCCGTGGCTACGCGGACGAGATCCTCGCGGACATCACCCGCGTCCTGGTCTCCGCAACCGATCCCGAGCGCGTCCGCGCCGACACCGATCTGACGAACGCGCCGATGGCCGCGGCCTTCGAGCGCGTGGGATATCTCAACAACGCCCGTCGCCTGGTGCTGTCCGCCCACTGATCCTCGCGGCCCATGGGCGTGGGCCGTCGGCGGAGAGGCCGATGGCCCACGCAGGTCCGGGCGGCCGCGTGGCCGTCGTGTCCGTGCACGGCGGCCACCGCCGACGGCTGCCTCGGCGGGCGGCTGAGATCAACTGAGTATCCGGTGAATATCGCCGCCCGCTTCCATGGACCTGAGCGGAAGTCACATGGATGGATACGGGTACGCGTCGGCCAAGCCCGGGAGAGGATCAACCCCGCATGAACACCGAAGAGTTGGCCGTCGCTTCGACCGCGGCCGAGGCCCGGGCCGCGTTCGTGTCCCGGGCCGGCGGCCCGGCGCTGGAGGCGGGCACCCTGCTCGACCGCGCGGCGCAGTCGCTGCCCGGCGTGGTGCACCCGGCCTCGGACGTCGAGACGGCACTCACCGCACTGGCCGCGCACGCGGCGAGCCCCCCGGCACCCGCCGCGCCCGCGGTCTGGGGCCTGGACCTGGCCACCGGGGCGCTGCGCCGGGTGCCGGTCCCCGCACCCGGCCTCTCGGCGGGCGTCGCGGCGGGTCTGACCTGGGTGAGCGCCCTCGAAGCGGGCCTGGCCCAGCACTGCGAGGCCCTCCTTGCCCAGCGGCTCGCCGCGCCCGGCACCCGCGTGCCCAGGCTGTGCCTGGACCGGCTGGCGAGGCCGGGCTGCGGCGCGGGAGAGAGCTGCCTCGTGCCGCCGGGTCTCGACCTCGCCGAGGACGGCCATGCGGCCCCCGACGCGCTGGTGCGGGCCCTGCGGAGCGGGGAGGAGCCGATCGCGCACGATCTGTCCGGTCTGCTCTGCCTGCCCGCCTGCGCCCTGCGGCTCGACCCGGACTCGGGGACGGACACCGGCCCGGACGCGCACCCGGATGCGTCCGAGGGCCCGGCCCCGTCACCGGGCACAGCCGTGGACACAGACGTGGACACGGACTTGGACACGGACCCGGACCTGGCCAGGGAGCGGAACGGGGGCGGGGACCGGGGCACGGTCGTCGCCACGGGCACGTCCCTGGTGGCGGCCTTCCGTACCGCCGCCGGACGCGCCCTGGCGCACCGGCGCGCCCGCCCGAGCGGACGTCCCGGGGCGCACACCGTCCCGGCCATCGGGCGGGAACAGGAGCTGGTCGCCGCCCGCCCGCCGTCCGTCGCGCACTGGTCCCGCCCGTTGGACGCCCTGCGTGCCCAGGGGCACCGGCCGGTGGCGGTGCTGTTGAACCACGACGCCGAGGTGAGCGAGGTGCTGCCGTACCTGGTGCGGATCGTGCTGATGACGGAGTGACCGGAGGGGCCGGTACACCGGCCGGGAGGGCGCGCCGGGTCGTCGGCGCGTCCGGGGGTCGCGTCTTGGGCGGGGTGACGAACGGCCGGGGCCGGGTGGCGTACCCACCCGGCCCCGGCCGTACCGCGTATCGGCAGTCTCGTGCGTCTGCCGCGAGCGCGCCGACTACGACTGCACGCTCTCCGCCGACCGCCGCGTACGGCGCTGCTTGACGCGGTCCGCGGCGATGATGGCCCCCACCACGAGGGCCGTGCCGACAAGCTGGTGACGGCCGTCCGAGCCGGCGGCCATCACGGCGAACACGCCGAGGACGGCGGCCAGCGCCACATAGGTCAGGTAGGGGAAGGCCCACATGCGGACCATGAGCCGCTCGGGGTCCTCGCGCTCCAGGCGGCGGCGCATCTTGAGCTGGGTGAGGCAGACGATGGTCCAGACGACCAGCACCGAGCAGCCGGCGATGTTCAGGAGCCAGGCGAACACGGTGGTCGGCCAGATGATTCCGGCGATCACCGCGGCGAAGCCGAACGCACAGGACGCCACCACCGCCGCCGCCGGCACGCCCCGGGTGACGCGGCTCAGGAAGCGCGGGCCCTGGCCCCGGTTGACCAGGGAGTACGCCATCCGCGACGAGCCGTAGATGTTGGCGTTCATCGCGGAGAGCAGCGCGATCAGGACCACGACCTGCATGATCGTGCCGGCCGCGGGGATGCCCAGCCGGTCGAGCACGGTGACGTAGGGGCCGTCGGTTGCGACCTTCGGGTCGTTCCAGGGCACCAGGGTGACCACCACGGCCATGGAGCCGATGTAGAAGACCGCGATGCGCCAGACGGCGGTGCGGACGGCGCGGGCCACGTTCCGGCTGGGGTGGTCGGACTCCGCCGCCGCGATGGTGACGGTCTCCAGGCCGGCGAAGCCGGAGATGGTGGTCAGCAGCCCGGCGGCGAGTCCGGCGGCGCCGGTCGGGAAGAAGCCGCCGTGGTCGAAGAGCTGGTGCGTGCCGGGTGCGGAGCCGAAGACTCCGAAGATGGCGAGCACGCCCAGCACCAGGAAGGCGACGATCACGGTGACCTTGATCGCGGAGAACCAGAACTCGAACTCGCCGAAGTTCTTGACCGCGGTCAGGTTGCTGCCGCAGAAGAGCGCCATGAAGATCGCCACCCAGCCGTAGGCGGGGAGGAACGGCAGCCAGTTGTGCATGATGGCGCCTGCCGCGGTGGCCTCGGCCGCCACGCCGGCGCAGAGCATCAGCCAGTACATCCAGCCGGAGGTGTTTCCGGCCCAGGTGCCGAGCTCTTCCTCGGCGTGCACGGAGAACGAGCCGGTGGAGGGCCGGGCCGCGGACATCTCGCCGAGCATCCGCATGATCAGCGTGACCAGCGCGCCGGTGCCCACGAAGAGCAGGACGATGGCCGGTCCCGCCGAGGCGATGCCGACTCCGGAGCCTACGAAGAGTCCCGCACCGATGACTCCACCGAGCGCGATCATCGAAAGATGGCGCTGCTTGAGGCCGTGCGACAACGCGGGAGCGGGGTCCTGCGCTGCCGGCAGTGAGCCCTGGGGCAACGGGATGCGGGTCCGAGTCATGGGCATGCCTGTTCATTGCTTGACGATCATTGAGCCCGATGAGTCTGCGGCGCACGGTGCACCGATGACGTGAACGCCCGCTATGCGGACACCCCGCTCACTCACCGTGAGGATGCGGCTGTACTCGGTGCTCGGATATCGCGGCAAACCGGCGTGAATGCCGGCGGTTCGCCGGCCGTGCCGACTACGGATGGTGTGGCCCGTTGACCGTCCGTGCGGTGGGGTCGGCGAGGAGTCCCAGGGCGGCGATCGCGCGCTGGGCGGGGTCGTCCGCCGGTCCGCCGAGTTGCCGGTTGCGGAGGTGGGCGGACTTCAGATCGGTCCAGCGGGCGGCCTGTCGCGGCGTGAGAGTACCGCGGAGTTCGGCGAGTTTGAGCAGGTTGGCCTCGGCTCCGGTGGTCAGGGTCTGGGCTTCGGCGGTGTAGTGGTCGTCGATGACCGCGGCCAGTTCGTCGTCGTTCATGACGGGCTGGAGGCGTTGCGCGATCTTGTTCATGTTGCGGTAGGAGCCCTGGAGTTGGAAGGGCGGTTCGGTGCGGGTGGCGTCGGTCTGCGCGGCGGAGGCGATATAGGCGGCGTTGACCGCGAGGACGGTGGTGCGGGCGGTGAGCAGATGCCGCAGGACGGCGGTGATGCGGTCCAGTTCTTCGGGGGTGCAGGGGTGGGTGAGGCGGTCGGCCTGGGCGGTGGGGTCGCCTTCGGCGAGCCGGACGAGGAGGTCGAGGTCGCCGCGGTCGCGGCCGGCGAGGGGGGCGAGGACCGGGTTCGCGGTGAGGGCGTTCTCGATGAAGCTGGTCGCGAAGGCGTTCTCCTTGCCGGTCAGGACGTCGCCGAGGTTCCAGACGTCGGCGCGGTTGGCCAGCATGTCGGGGACGTGGAAGCGGCCGCCGGACTCGGTGTAGGGGTTGCCGGCCATGCTGACCGCGAAGCGCTTGCCGCGCAGGTCGTAGCTGCGCGGCGCACCGTCCCACACGCCGTCGACGCGGCGGGTGGCGTCGCACAGCGGGACGAACTTCTGGAGCAGTTCCGGGCAGACGTGCTGGATGTCGTCGAGGTGGAGGAGGGTGTTGTTGCCGGCGGCCAGGGCGAAGTTGACCTTCTCGACCTCCTGGCGTGCGGTGGCGTTCGGCGCTTCGGCGGGGTCGAGGGAGGTGACGGACTGGCCCAGGGCCGGGCCGCTGACCTTGACCAGGAGGAGCCCGAGGCGTTCGGCGACGTATTCCACGAGGGTCGTCTTGCCGTATCCGGGTGGGGAGATGAGCAGCAGCAGGCCGGCGGTGTCGGTGGTCCTGGTGTCGTCGGCGGTGCCGAGTTGCTTGGCGAGGTTGTCGCCGATGAGGGGGAGGTAGACCTCGTCGACGAGGCGGTTGCGGACGAAGGACGACATCACCTGGGGCCGGTGGGTGTCGAGGCGGAGACGGGTGCGTTCGGCGGCGATCAGGGTGGTGCGGTGGCGCTGGTAGGCGCGGTGGCCGGGGACGTCGTGGGCCCGGAAGGCGCGGGTGCGGGCGAGCAGTTCGTCGATGCGGAGGGTGAGGGTGCGGCCGGTGATGCGGGGGTGGGTGCCGAGCAGTCCCGGCACGGTCGCGGTGAGGGGTGCGTCGGAGGCGTAGCGGGTCAGGTCCGGGCAGAGTTCCGCGGCGACGGCCTCGGCCAGGTCGCCCGGGGTGGTGTCGGCGTCGGTTGCGGTGGCGTAGGCGGACAGCCATGCCTCGGTCAACTGGCGCCGGGCGGCGAGGTCGAGGGCGGTGGGGTCCTCGTCGTGGGCGGGGGTGCCGGCCTTGTCGTGGAAGGCGTCCAGCAGGGTGCGGGTGGCGGTGGGCAGGACGAAGCCGTCCGGGCCGCTGGTGAGTTCCTCGAAGAGGTAGCCGGCGGCGGGGGTGGCGGCGGGGCCGCCGATCGCGGCGGCGAATTCTTCCTGGAGGTCGGCGATGGCGGGGGTGGGGCCGAACCGCTCGCGGGCGCGGGCCAGTGACCTGGCGCGGCGGGTCCAGGCGTCCCGGGCCCCGGGGGTCGTCGCGTGGGCCCAGAACAGCTGGGCCGCGGCGCGGGCGGCGGGCTCGTGGCGCAGGGTCCCGGCGGTGTCGTGGAGGTGGAGCAGGACCTGGAGGATGGCGTGCGCGTCGTGGTCGTGGACGCCGCGTTCGTAGCCCTCGTCGTACGCCTCCGCCGCGGCCCGTTGCACCAGTGCGGGCAGGTCGGCCGTGGCGAGCGCGGCCGCGCCGTGGTCGTCGAGCAGCCGGACCGCGAGGTGTTCGGCGCGGTAGACCTCCGGGGACTCCGAGGGCAGCAGCCGGTCCCAGTACGGGCGGGTGGCGGCGAAGTCCGGGTCGGTGACCGGGGAGCGGTAGTCGGTGCCGGCGAGGGCGAAGGCGAGGCCGTCGCCGTGCGGGACGAGGGTGAGGTCGAGGGACTGGGTGTGCACGGCGAAGTGGTGGCGGCCCAGGCGCAGGGTCCGGCCGTCGTGTGCGTAGAGGTCGGTGCGGTCCTTCAGGCTGCGCAGGGCTTCCTGGCGGGCGGCCTTGAGGCGGCCGTCGAGTTCCTGCGCGCGCACCGGGTCGCCGAGCGCGCGGAGTTCGTCCGCCATGGCGCGGGCCCGGGTGACCATCGGGTCGGAGGCGAAGTGGGTGGCGACCGCGTCGGGGTCGGTGAGCGTGGCGGCGCGGCGGGCCAGGGCGGTCAGGACGCGGGCGGCCGACTCGGCGAGCTGTTCGGCGCGCCGGGCCCGGGCGTCGGCGAGGGTCTGCTTCCGGGCGGAGAACGCCTCGTAGATCTCGGTGCGCTTGTCGGCCAGTTCGGCGGTGGCGGCGTCGAGTTCGCCGAAGCGGGATTCGAGGTCCTCCAGCCGCATCAGCATGCGTGTCAGCTGCTCGTCGCAGCTCTCGGGGGTGTCGGCGACGGCGAGCGCGCCGGTCGTCGCCTGGCCGAGCAGGGCGAACTCGGCGGCGAACTCGGCGCGCCCCTCGCGGTCGAGGAGTTCTCGGCGGCGCGCGTCGAGGGTGGCGCGGGCGCGGTTGGCGCCGCCGAGCACCTCGGCGATCCGCGCCAGGACGCCGGTGCTGACGGTGGCGTCGCCGATGTCGAGGCCGGTGACGACCTCGGTGACGGTCCCCAGCCCGTCGGCCAGTTCGTCCAGGCGCGCGGTGACGGGGGCGGCCTCGGCGACGGTGGTGATCGATTCCGCGTCCGTGACGAGCTGTTCGATGCTCTGGTGGTGGCCGGCGAAGGCGTCGTCGCCGGCCAGGAAGGCGACCGCGCGCCGGCCGAACGACGCCAGGTCGCGCTCCGCCTCGTCGGCGAGGGCGTCGAGGCGGTCGGTGTCGGCGTAGCGCAGTTCCTTGAGGGTGAGCAAGTGGCCCTGGGCGTGGCGCAGTTCGGTCAGGCCCGCCACCCAGGCGTCGGCGCCGCGCGGGGCCTCGCCGCGCAGGCGGCGCACCACCGCGGCGATCCGCTCGGCGGCCCGGTCGACGGCGTCGGCGGCCTGCCGGGTGAGTGCCTGGACGGTCTCGAACTCGCCCAGCACCGCCTCGGCAGTGGTCCGCACCGCCTCCAACGGGCTGCGCAGGCCGCCCAGTTCGGGGTCGTCCAGCCAGTGGTGGGTGTCCGTGGCCCGCACACAGCCGGCGATCAGTGCCTGGTACATCGCCGTGGTCGGGGTCGGCTCGGCCGCCGTGCGGGACAGGACCAGGCAGTCGGAGAGGCCGCGGACGAGGTCGGCGTTGCCCACGCGGGCCAGTGGCCCGCTCCCGGTGGGTTGTGCGGCGGCGTGGGTGTCGGAGAGGTAGGGCGAGCGCCACCGCTGGAGCCGGTGGACGGCCGTCGGTTCGGCGCCGCCGCCGTGCAGGGCGATCAGGGTGCCGTCGTCGAAGAGCGTCCAGCCGTGGCAGAGCAGGGGTGCGGCGACCTCTTTGCGGATCAGGTTGTAGGGCAGCAGCAGACTGTGGCCCTCCCCCGGTGCGCGGAAGGCGAACAGCACGTCCTCGCCGTTGGGAGCCCGCACCGAGGTCTCGAACTCCAGGCCGGCCGGCTGGCCGGGGCCGGTGTCGAAGGTCCGGTGTTCCCCGGAGGCCAGGCAGTATCCGCCGGGGAAGACGATGCCCTGGTCCTCGGGCAGGCGGCGGCATGCCGCCCCGATGCCGTCCAGGCGCACCACGGTCCTGGTGAGGGTGTTGAGGACCAGGTAGCGGTGGGCGGGTTCCTTGTAGGGGCGGATCCGCAGGAGGACGAGGGCGCCGATGCGGGCGGAGGCGACGTCCGCGTCGGCGAGGGACTGGAGCGGTTCGGCGACGGGTTCGGTGTGGATGCCCTCGCCCGTCTCGGTGTCGTCGTCGAGCTTGAGGGTGAGGGCGCCGCCGGTCGTCCCCACGTAGACCTCGCCCTGGACGGCGATGTGCGGATGGCGCCCCGGGACGTGGTCCTCGCGCGTCGCCGTCGTCCAGGTGAAGTCGTACGGGGGCGGGACGGTGTGGTCGCGTTCGCCCCGCGCGTCGAGGAAGCGGGCCCGGCCGTCGTCGGTCAGGGTCCAGCGCAGTACGCGGATGTCGTCGGCCTGTTCGCCGGTGCGGAAGACGGCGAGCAGCCGGTCCGCCACGCGGCGCAGCCGGAGCAGGCGGGTGCCGCGGTAGTAGCGGTGGAGGGCGGCGCACTCCCGGACGAAGGCGGCGTCGTCCAGGAGGCCGGGCACGGCGTCCTCGGGCAGCGGGTTCAACTCGCGGTCGTACAGCGCGAAGACCCCGCCCGGCGCTCCCTGGGCGTCGGTGGGGGTGTGGCGGCCGAACAGCAGCGCCTCGCCGACGGCGGCGATGTCGCAGGGCACGGACGCGCGGTCGGTCCGCAGCCGCTCGGTGCCGGTGAGCTCCAGGCGGGTCGCGCCGAACTCCTCGACGCGCCGGTCGTTCAGCTCGTCCGCGCGCCGGGCCAGTTCGGCGGCCTGTGCGACCAGCCGGTCGCGCAGCACCTCGTACGTACCGGTGTCCAGGCCGGTTGCCATCGCTGTTCGGTTCCCTTCCCACGGGTGGTGAACCGGAGCTGCCGTCCCCTGTGCGGCAGCTCCGGTGGCTGTGGCGGCTTACGCCGTGACGGTGCCGGCGTTCGGTGTGCCGTTGAGGGCGGCGGCCAACGGCAGGTCGGCCAGGCCCAGTTCGCCGGCCCGCTCCCGCAGTGCGCGGAGTTGGCCCGCCTGGGTGCCGTCGGACGTCATGAGCTTGGTCAGCAGTGCGGAGACCGTCAGGTTCTGCACGTCGGCGGTGGACATCGAGCCCAGGATGCGGCCGAGGTCGTCGACGAAGTCGGAGGTGCCGTCCAGCCAGGGCTTGGCCAGTGTCTGTACGGTCCGGGAGTTCTGCACGAAACCGTCGACGCCCTTGCCCAGCGCGATGGAGTTCACCAGCCGGTCGAAGAAGACCGACTCGCCGCCGACGATGTTGATGTCGGCGCTCTCCAGGCCGGTCGCGAGCACCGTGGCCTGCGCCTCGGCGACCTGCCGCTGGACGTCGAGGCCGGCCAGGCGGACCTCCTTGTCGGCCTCGATCCGCAGCCGGTACTCCTCGTGGCCGCGGGACGCCTCGTCGAGGGCGGCCATCGCGGCGGCCTTCTCGGTCAGGCCGGCCGCTTCCGCCTTGAGCTTCTCGCCGATGGCCGCGGCCTCGGCCAGCGCCTTCGCCCGCACGCCCTCGGCCTCGGCACGCAGCCGCGCCTGCGTGGCCTCCGCCTCGGCACGGCCGGCCTTCTCGATGACCTCCGCCTCCTTGTCCCGCACCTGGACGGCCGCGAGCCCCGCCGCGGCGCTCTCGGCCCGGACGCCCTCGGCGAGCCGCGCCTTGGCCTGCGCGTCCAGGTCGGCGGTCTTCAACCGGGCCTCGGCCAGGGTCAGTTCCTCTGCGGCCCGGTGCACGGCGGCCTGCTCGGCGGCCTCGGCCGCCTTGATGTCCTTGACCAGGTTCTCCTGTGCCTGGGCCTCGGCGGCGATGATGACGGCCTGGCGATCCCGCTCGGCCTCCTCCACGGCCCGCAGCCGCTTGATGGACTCCTCCTGCTCGGCGACCGTGCGGTCCACCGCCACGCGTTCCCGGATGACCTCGGCGATCTCCCGGCGCTCGGCCTCGACCTCCTTCTCGGCCGCGATCCGGGTCAGCTCGGTCTCCCGCTCCCGGGCGATCATCTCCAGTACGCGGTCCTTCTCGATCCGCTCGGTCTCGACGGCCAGTACCCGCTCGCGGTTCTTCGCCGCGACCGCCACCTCGCGTGCCTGGTTCTCGCGCTGGACGCCCAACTGCTCCTCGGTGTGCAGGAACGCCTGCTGCGCCCGCAGCCGTTCCTCCTCCCTCACCCGGGCGGTCTCCGCCTCCTCGCGGGCCCGCACGGTGTCGATCTCCCGCTTCTGCTTGATCTCCGCATCGGCCTGCCGGCGCTCCAGTTCCAAGATGGCCTCCCGGGCGTCGACGTTCTGGCGGGTGATCTCCTTCTCCTCGGTGCGCTGGGCCTCGTTGGTGCGCACATGCTCGATGGCCGTCAGCTCGGTGATCTTGCGGATGCCCTGCGCGTCCAGGACGTTGGCCGGGTCCAGCTCGGCGAGCGGCGTCTGCTCCAGGTAGTCGATCGCCGCGTCCTCCAGGTGGTAGCCGTTGAGGTCGACCCCGATCAGTTCGATGATCTTGTACCGCAGTTCCTCGCGCTTGGTGTAGAGGTCGGTGAAGTCCATCTGCTTCCCGACGGTCTTCAGCGCCTCGGAGAACTTCGCGTGGAACAGCTCCTGCAACGTCGCCTGGTCACTGGCCCGTTCCGTGCCGACGGCCTGGGCGACCTTGATGACGTCCTCGACGGTCTTGTTGACCCGCACGAAGAACGAGATGCGGATGTCCGCACGGATGTTGTCCCGGCAGATCAACCCGTCCCGCCCGGACCGGACGAGTTCGATCGCCTTCACCGAGATGTCCATCACCTCGGCCTTGTGCAGCACCGGCAGCACCATCTGGCCGGTGAAGGTCACATCGACCTTGCGCATCTTCGAGACGATCAGCGCCTTGCCCTGCTCCACCTTGCGGAAGAGCCGGGAGAGGGCCAGCAGCATGACGACGGCTACGAGCAGGACAACGACGACGAGCGCGCCGATGCCCACGGTGATGGCATCCATGAGAAACGTCCTTGCAGCTCTTGAGGCAGCGGGAAGCGGGAAGCGGACTCGGCCTGCGGGCCGGTCGGTCAGGAACGCGGGGCGCGCGGGTGCAGCGGCGCGCGGTGGGGCGGGGCGGGGCGGACCGAGTGCGGCGCACCGGGGCACGGTGGGGCGCGACGCGAAGGAACGCGCCGTCCTCGTCGCAGGCGTACGGCGGCGCCGCACTGCGGTGCGTCGGCGGCCGGGAAGGGGGACTAGGAATCCGGGCGACGGCCCCGGACCGCCGCGAGGTATCCGCCCGCCGCCACCTCCGCCGGACCGGACGTGGCATCCACGTGCCCGGGGCGGACGGTGCGGGTTCGCCGGGCGGGGCCGGATTCCGCGGGAAGCAGCCGGCGCAGCGGGCGTACGAGCAACCGGGTCCCGGTCCAGGCGGTGAGCAGCGCCGCGGCCAACACACCCAGGCGCACCAGCCCCTGGCCCACTCCCGGCGGAACCAGTGGCACCAGCAGCACCGTTCCGGCCAGACTCACGCACCAGGCCAGCACGGTCGGTACGGAGAAGGCGACCGCGACCGGCACCCCGTCCACGCCCCACGCCGCGGCGTCCACGTCCGCGTCGAAGCTGCCGGCATCTGCCAGTCCCACGGCGACCAGCAGCCAGAACACCACGGCCACTCCGAGGGCCGAGGTGAAGAAGAGGGTGGGAAACGCCGCAGCCGCCGACACCAACGTGCCCATGCTGGTCTTCCCCCCGTCTTCCTGTTCCAGTCTGCCGTTTCCAAGGCAGTGGGGGGGGAGACGGTCCCGGTGCGCAGCATGACTGCCGACCTCCGGCACCAGGACTGTCCTCCGCGTCCCCCGCAGCACCATCTTCCCCTCGCGCACCACTCCCCGTCATTGCCGGTTTCCGGCAGTGTTCCCGTGTTCCTCCATGCCAGGTTGCCGCTATGAAGGCATCATCAACGCGTTAAGAATCCGCTGAATTCATGGCCAGATCCGCGGCGAACACGGATACTACGCGCCCTGGTTGACGTAACCGCTGCGCACAACTTGCTCTGCCGCCGACGCTTCGAGGGCGTGCGCACCCGGGCCTGGCCCCCACCACCGCTAGGCCTGCCCACCCGACAGCAGCATCGCGACCGCCACCACGGCGAGCAGACCGATATACGTCCAGGCATGGATCCGGTCCGGAATCCGCGGCGGGCGGCGGCGCAGTACCGCGATCACCGGCAGGGCTCCCAGGAGCAGCGCCGCCGCGGCGACGGCGTCGACGAGGCCCAGCAGATGCAGATGCGCGTCCGGGGCGGTCGCGAGCCCGGCGCCGCCGAGCGAGACCGCGGCGGCCGGGAGCGCGATGACCAGGGTGAGGGGGTTGGCCAGCGCCGTCGCCACCTGCATGGTGTGCCCGGCCCGCCGCAGCGCGGGCACGGTCATCACGCTGCCCCCGACGCCCAGAAAGGCGGCGACCGCACCAACTGGCGCGCCGAGCAGGGCCGGTAGCGACCGCGGGTGGTCGCCAGGCACGGAGACAGGAGCGTCGCCAGGCACAGACACAGGCACGTCGCCAGACGCGTCGTCAGACGCCTGGCTCCGCACGCGCGGACGCAGGAAGCCAGGGCGCAGCAGCAGATCGACGATGGTCAGGGCCACGTACCCGACGAACGCCCAGCGGACCACGGCGCCCGGGACGAGGCGCGTGGCCAGCGCCCCCACCACGGCACCGACCGCCAGCAGGAGCAGCAGCGCCCGGCTGTCACGGAGGCCGACAAGCACCCGGCGCGGCGTGACGGCCGTCGCGATCCCCGCCTCCCCCGACCTGGCGTCACTCTGCCGCGCCTACCTGGCCGCACCGGACGTCGGCATCACCAACGCCGTCTGGGCCGCGCAGACGGCCATGAGCGAACGGCCTTCACCCGGCGCTTCCGCTCGGAGACCGGCGACAGCCCGGCCCTCTGGCGGGCCCGCGCCCGCCTCCTGGCGGCCGTCCCCCTCCTGCGTACCGCCACCGTCAGCGAGGTCGCCGGCCACCTCGGTTACGCCTCGCCCGCCGCCTTCACCGCCGCCTTCACCCGCACCTTCGGACTACCACCGTCCCGCTTCACGACCCGCGGCCAGACCGGCAACCCCAACCTCGGCCGGCGTTCCTGAACGCGGACTCCGGCACGCACCGAGCCCCCCGACCCAGGCACCCGCCCCCTACGCTCCCCGCCGCGCGCCCCTCGGCCAGACAACGGCCACCGGCACCCCCGCACTACGCGCCTGCTCCACGGCGTGCGCGGTACCTCCCCTCCTACCGCAAGGGGGTACGCCGTCCCAGACCGCCACCAAGAGGTCGGCCCGCTTGAGCAGTTCACCGTTCGCCGCCTCATACGCCTCACAGCTCGCCACGTCGTACGGCATGGTCACCACTTCCGCCAGCGCGGCCAGGCGGTCGAACGCGGGGGCATGGTCGGGCTTGACCTTGGCCTGCCGATAGTCCCGCGAGGGCACGACGGCAACGAGCCGACCGCCGGACAGGTCGTCGCGGTGGTCGGCGCGACCGGTCAACTCGGGTCGGCGGCGGTGCTCGTGGCGCTCGCCCGGGGTGCGGCGGCGGTCGTTGCCGTCGGTCGCAACGGTGGCGCGCTGGAGGTTCTCGCGGGCCTCGATCCGCGCGTGGTGCCGGTGCGGCTCACCGGCGACCGTGGAGCCGACGGGCGGGCGATCGCGGCGGCCGCCGGACCGGTCGATGCGGTCGTCGACACGCTGGGCCCGGTGCCGAGCCCGGATCCGACGATGGCCGGGTACGACGCGCTGCGTCCCGACGGTGCCTGGGTCCTCGTCGGCGGGGTGCGGCAGGACCTGCCGATCCCGTACGGCGACTTCATGCACCGCCGGCTGACGCTGCGCGGTTCGTGGATATGCCGCGACGCGACCGTGCTCGCAGTGTGGTCGATGGTGCGCAGCGGCGTCCTCGACCTCTCGGTGCTCGACGTCACGGTGGTCGGACTGGACGACCCGGCCGGGGCGCTCGCCACGGCGTCCCGCTCGCGCGGACTGGAGGTCGTCGTCCTCGTACCGTGATCACGTGTGAGGGGAGAGACAGCGGAGAATTTCCGGCATATTTGACCAAAGTGCACCACCAACCACCCGCCAGGCACCCCCACCCCCGACTCCGATCAGGATTCAAGAAGCCTCACGCGCCGAGCCGTGGCTAGCGTGACCGGCATGAACCTCACGCCGCACGCGACCTTCCTCCCGCACACCGACGCGGACGCCTCCCTGGCCGCCGCCGAGGTCGTCCAGGAGCCGGCCGCGCGGCCCTGGGATGCCCGTGGCTGTGTCTTCCACGACCCCGCGGGCACTCTGGTCCGCATCGACGAGGTGCCTTGAGCCGTCCCGCGATCACGGCCGCGACCTGCGCGGATGACGGCATCGCGCGGGAGTGCGCGGCCGGCGTCGCCCCGGTGCCGGCCGGGCGGCCCCGCCCCGCACGGCACCACCCGTCCCGGACGGCGACTACCGTTGCCGCGGGACACACCGCCCGTTGCCGCGGGGCACCCCGCCGAGGCAGAAACAGAAGCAGGAAAAGAAGCAGACATGCTGCTCGCCGGCGTTCGGATCGAGTCAGGTCATGTCGAGGGGGACCGCGCCGGCGGTCCCGCCCCACAGATGGAGACGCCATGAGCACGGCCACGAGGACGGCCGCCCGGTCGTCCGCGCCGCACGCCGCCGACAGCCACGATCTGATCCGCGTGCACGGTGCGCGGGAGAACAACCTCAAGGACGTCAGCATCGAGATCCCCAAGCGGCGGCTGACGGTGTTCACCGGGGTCTCCGGCTCGGGCAAGAGCTCGTTGGTGTTCGACACGATCGCCGCCGAATCGCAGCGGCTGATCAACGAGACCTACAGCGCCTTCGTGCAGGGCTTCATGCCGAACCTGGCGCGGCCCGAGGTCGATGTCCTGGACGGGCTGACGACCGCGATCATCGTCGACCAGCAGCGGATGGGCGCCGACCCCCGTTCCACGGTCGGCACCGCCACCGACGCCAACGCGATGCTGCGCATCCTCTTCAGCCGGCTCGGGCAGCCGCACATCGGGCCGCCCGGCGCGTTCGCCTTCAACGTCCCCTCGGTCCGGGCGAGCGGCGCGATCACCGTCGAGCGCGGCGCCAAGAAGGCGGAGAAGGTGACCTTCAGCCGCACCGGCGGGATGTGTCCGCGGTGCGAGGGCCGGGGCTCGGTCTCCGATCTCGACCTCGGCCAGCTCTACGACGACGCCAAGTCGCTCGCCGAGGGCGCGCTGGCCGTCCCCGGCTACAAGGCGGGCGGCTGGAACCACCGGCTCTACGCCGAGTCCGGCCTCTTCCCCGCGGACAAGCCGATCCGCACGTTCACCAAGCGGGAGCTGCACGACTTCCTGCACCGCGAGCCGATCCGGATGAAGATCGCGGGCATCAACATGACGTACGAGGGTCTGGTCCCGCGGATCCAGAAGTCGATGCTCGCCAAGGACCGGGAGGCGATGCAGCCGCACATCCGGGAGTTCGTGGACCGGGCGGTCGCCTTCACCACCTGCCCCGACTGCGACGGCACCCGGCTCAGCGCGGCGGCCCGGTCGTCGAAGGTCGCGGGGATCAGCATCGCCGACGCCTGCGCGATGCAGATCAGCGACCTGGCCGACTGGGTCCGCGGCCTCGACGAGCCCTCGGTGGCGCCGCTGCTCACCGCGCTGCGGCAGAGCCTGGACTCGTTCGTGGAGATCGGTCTGGGCTATCTCTCGCTCGACCGGCCGGCGGGCACGCTGTCGGGCGGCGAGGCGCAGCGGGTCAAGATGATCCGCCACCTCGGCTCCTCCCTCACCGACGTCACCTACGTCTTCGACGAGCCCACCACGGGGCTGCACCCGCACGACATCCAGCGGATGAACAACCTGCTGCTGCGGCTGCGGGACAAGGGCAACACGGTGCTCGTCGTGGAGCACAAGCCGGAGACGATCGCGATCGCCGACCACGTCGTGGACCTCGGCCCCGGCGCCGGTACGGCCGGCGGCAGCGTCTGCTTCGAGGGCACCGTCGAGGGGCTGCGGGCCGGCGGCACCCTCACCGGCCGCCACTTCGACGACCGGGCCCGCCTGAAGGAGACGGTGCGCAAGCCCACCGGCCGGCTGCCGATCCGCGGCGCGACCACGCACAACCTGCGCAACGTCGACGTCGACATCCCGCTCGGGGTGCTCACCGTCGTCACCGGCGTCGCCGGCTCCGGCAAGAGCTCGCTGGTGCACGGGTCGCTGCGCGAGCGGTCGGGGGCCGACGGCGCGGGTGTGGTGTCGATCGACCAGAGCGCGATCCGCGGCTCGCGGCGGAGCAACCCGGCCACGTACACCGGTCTGCTCGACCCGATCCGCAAGGCGTTCGCCAAGGCCAACGGCGTGAAGCCGGCGCTGTTCAGTGCCAACTCCGAGGGCGCCTGCCCCCCGTGCAACGGCGCGGGCGTCCTCTACACCGATCTGGCGATGATGGCCGGTGTCGCCACCACCTGCGAGGACTGCGAGGGCAAGCGGTTCCAGGCATCGGTGTTGGAACACCGCCTCGGCGGCCGCGACATCAGCGAGGTGCTGGCGATGTCGGTGGCCGAGGCCGAGGAGTTCTTCGCCGCCGGCGAGGCGCGCACCCCGGCGGCGCACCGTGTCCTCGGCCGGCTCGCCGATGTCGGGCTCGGTTACCTCAGCCTGGGCCAGCCGCTCACCACGCTGTCCGGCGGCGAGCAGCAGCGGCTCAAACTGGCCACGCACATGGCCGAGAAGGGCGGCGTCTACGTCCTCGACGAGCCGACCGCGGGCCTCCATCTCGCCGATGTGGAGCACCTGCTCGGTCTGCTCGACCGGCTGGTGGACGCCGGCAAGTCGGTGATCGTCGTCGAGCATCACCAGGCGGTCATGGCGCACGCCGACTGGATCATCGATCTCGGCCCCGGTGCCGGCCACGACGGCGGCCGGATCGTCTTCGAGGGCACTCCGGCGGACCTCGTCGCCGCCCGCACCACCCTCACCGGCGAACACCTCGCGACCTACGTGGGCGCCTGACCGAGCGGGGAAGCGAGTAACGGCAGGGGACGGCAGGGGAGTTGGCGTGGAGGGGGGGCTCTCCGCGCCGACTCCCCCGTCTCGCCTGCGTGTCAGGCGGCGCGGCCGGTGGACGGCGGCAATGCGGTGGACCTGAGCGCGCGGGCCTGGCACTCTCCCCGCATGGCACCCCAGGTATGGCCCTTGTACCGACTCCGGATCACCACCCCCCGCCTTGAGCTGCGGCTTCCCGACCTCGATCTCCTCGGCGAGCTGGCCGAGTCGGCCGCGGCGGGCGTGCACGACGAGACCCGCATGCCGTTCACCGTGCCGTGGACGGCGGTGGGTCCGGAGGAGCGTGGCCGCGCGACGTTCCAGTACGTCCTCGGCACCCTCGCGAACTGGCGCGCGGAGGACTGGACGCTCAGTCTGGTCGTGCTCCGCGACGGCCAGGTCGTCGGGTTGCAGGACCTCTCCGCGGCCGACTTCGCGGTGACCAGGGAAGCGGGCACGGGTTCGTGGCTCGGCCTCGCCCACCAGGGCCAGGGCTACGGCACGGAGATGCGCGCGGCCGTCCTGCACCTGGCCTTCGCGGGGCTCGGCGCGCGTGCGGTGACCTCCTCCGCGATGACCGACAACCCGGCCTCCCTCCGGGTGTCGGAAAAGCTCGGCTACGTTCCGGACGGCCTGGCGGTGACGTCCGTGCAGGGCGTCGCCCGCACCCTCCGGCGACTGCGGCTGAACCGTGCGGACTGGGAAGCGCACCGCTCGCTGCCGGTGGAGATCCACGACCTCGCCCCCGGCCTGCCGCTCTTCGGGCTGTAACGGCGCGCCTCGGACCTGCACGCCCCCTGGCCCACCGGCAGCCCGACGGCAGTCCGACGACGAGCCGGCCAGGCACGGACCGGCCTGTCCGGCCGGCCGGATGCACGCGCCGCAGGCGGATCGCATCCGGCCGGCCATGGGGACAACAGCACACGGGGACGGCGGCGGAAGTGGGAACAGGAGGTCAGCAGCCCCGCTGCTGATCCACCGTCAACTCCCCTTGTTCCGTGGCCAGCGTGTGGTCGTAGCAGGTGGTCGGGCCGTGGAGGCGGTAGCGCTCACGGGAGACGCCGGTGGCATGGCGTTGCTCGCGGGGCACGTTCTGGTTGTACGACGCGTCGCCCGTGTAGGTGTCGTCCAGCCGCGACCAGTCGGTGCGCCGGCCGCCCCGCAGGGTGGCGCTGTCTGCGCGGTCGCCCATGGTCATGGTGGTGCGCAGCCGGTCGCCGGCGTCGACGGTCGTCGCGCCGTCCATGGTGTAGGCGCGCCGGGTGTGGGTGGTGGTCGCGGGCCCCCGGCCGCGTACGGTCACCGTCTCGTCGTCGTGCCAGCGTGCCTGGAGGGCGTCGGTCGACTCGTCCGCGTTCCAGCGGTGCGTCGAGTCTCCGGTGAGCTTGCGGGTGACGGTCGTGGTGACCCGGCCGTGCGAGGTGTCGAGGTATCCCGACACCGTCAGGGAGTGGCCGCCCTCGGCCGTCAACCGGCGCTCGTCACCCGGCTCGTACGCCGTTGTGTTGACGAGGTCGCCCGCCCGGCTGGTGAGCAGGGCGCCGCCCACGTGCGTCGCCTTGGCGTCCTGCCAGACCAGGACGTTGGTGGGGGTGCTCCAACCACTCTGGCCCGCCGGCAGACCGGCGACGGAGATCGCGATCCGGTGCGGGCGGCCGTCGTTGAGCTGCCCGGCGAAGGGGGTGAGGTCGTACTCCACCGGCCGGACGTCGAAGGCCCGCGGGCCGGGGATCACGTACCACAGGAAGGGGTTGGACCAGCCGCCCGTCCACACGGTCGGGTACGGCGCCGCGATGCCGGCGAGCTTGCCGTCCACCGTCACCTGCACCTCGCGGTACGGTCCGTCCTTGGCGTGGCACGAGTACGGTGCCGCGTCCGGCACCGTCAGGTACCAGAACTCCTCGCAGCCGCCGCCCGATCCGGTGGCGTAGACCTCGGCGACGATGCGTTCGCTGTTGCGCGGTGTGGTCAACTGCCCCTGGTAGACCCCGTCGTCGGTGTGGGCGCCTTGCAGGGTGAGGACCTTGTCGGGGGTGTCGGCCGGCTTCGCCCGGCCCTGCGCCAGGTAGAAGGTCAGCGTCACCTTGACCTTGATGACGCCGGTGTAGGTCCCGTCCACGGTGTTGCCGATGAGCATCTCGACGGGCTGCCGGGCGCGCAGTGTGGAGGCGTAGCGCGTGACGTCCTTCTCGACGTTCCAGGTGATGCCTTCGGGAGACGGTTCGGGGGTCGAGGTGCGCAGGACCTCCACGCCGCCGATGTGCAGATACCCCAGGCGGTCGAACTGCCGCCCGGCCACGGACCCTTGGAGCCGGAGGACGACCTTGTTCCAGCGGTGTCCGGCGCCGCACTTCCCGGGCGGTATGTAGGTGCCTTTGTACGGGGTGAAGTCGCGGAACTCGGTGTCGGCGAGCGTCACTTGGCAGGAGGGGGTGTCCGGTACGGGAACCGGCGGCCCCGCGGTGACCGGGTCGTGCCATCGGGTACCGAACTCGGAGGGCGGCGCCGCGGCGGTGGCCGGGCTCACGCCCAGCATCAGGCCGGCGACAGCGGCGCACAGCGTGAGGAACAGTCGTCTCATGGGTCAGGAGTGAAGCGCGTCGCGCCGCGGTGCACCAGTGCCCCTTTGGCCGCAACCCGCGCGTCCGCCCCCGCGCGCACCCGTGACCTGCGTCTACGGCCACCCCGCCGACCGTCACCCCGACCGTTCCGGCCGACCTCCGGCGGCCGGCGAAGCAGGTTCGCGCCGAGTGCCGGAGGGGTAGGGCGAGCGGGCGCCTACCCGGATCGGTTGTCGAACTGCGGGCGGAGGGCGCGGAGTCGTCGGGCCGACGCGGGCGTGAACGTCATGACTCGGGGGATTCGGATGCGGTGGCCGCGTAAGTGCGGCGCAGCGCCTGGGCGTTGGGTCCGGCCGGCGTTCGCCACGACTCGTTCACCCAGCAGGGTGCGCCGGCGACGGGAACTTGGTGCACTGGCGGCATGACGTCATTGCCGCACCGCGCCCTCCAGGCACTCGACCGGTTCAACTCCGCCCACCCCTGGGACCACAACGCCCACTACCACCGGTGGATCCTGCGCCGGCTGCCCGCCCGCTTCGCCCGCGCCCTCGACGTCGGCTCGGGCAGCGGTGACCTGGCCGGACTCCTGGCCACCCGCTCCACCACCGTGCACGGCATCGACTCCGACCCGGCCATCACCGCACAGGCACAGCGCCGTACTCCCCCCGCTCCCCACGCCGCTCTCACCTTCACCGTCGCAGATGCCCTGACCGGGATCCCCGCCGCCTCCTACGACGTCATCACCTGCGTCGCCACCCTCCACCACCTGCCGTTCCGGGACGCGTTGACCGCCTTCCGCCAACACCTCGCGCCCGGAGGCACCCTGGTGGTCGTCGGCCTCTACCGCGCGCAGACCGCCACCGACCACCTGTTCAACACCGCCGCCGCCCCGCTCAACGCCGCCATGGGCTGGTTCAGGAACAAGGGTCGCCCGGCCCGCCGACCGGTCTCGATGACGGCCCGCACCCGGCCGGCGGACATGGGCTTCGCCGACATCGTCCGCGAGGCCCGGGACGTGCTGCCCGGCGCGCGGCTGCGCCGTCGGCTGTTCTGGCGCTACACGCTCGTGTGGCACCGCCGTTGACCGGTCAGTGCGCTCCCCCACGTCCGCGGCCTTGTCCACGAACGCCGGCGGGGTCCGCCCCGGTCATATCGCTGCTGGCGGCCCACAGTCGGGCCGCGACGAGGGTGTCGGTCAGGTGGGTCCACACCGGTTCCCGTCGCGGTTCACCGCGCAGCCCGAAGACGCGCGGTCCCCACAGCTGCCCTCCGCGCACGGCCGGGTCGAGCACGGCCCGTACCGCGGACCAGGCACCGGCGTGCTTGCCCTGGACGACGAGGCCGGCGGGCCGACCGCGCAACCAGGCGCCGCCGGTCCGCACATGCACCGGTGGACGTGAGGGGGTGAGGGAGTCCAGGGCGCCGCCGGGATGGACCACCACGCTCGACACCGGACTGTCCGCGGCGCGCAGTCGGCGGTCGAGTTCCAAGCCGAAGTGCATCTGCGCCAGCTTGGAGCGTCCGTAGGTGCGCTTGGGCCGGTATTCCCGCCGGGACTGGAGGTCGTCCAGGTCCAGCCGCTCGGACTTGGCCGCGAAGCTGCCCATGGTGACGACGCGGCCTGCCGGGGCGGCCGACAGCAGCGGCATCAGCCATCGGGTCAGGGCGAAGTGCCCGAGGTGGTTGGTACCGAACATGAGCTCGTGGCCGTCCCCGGTCTCCTGGCGCGGTGGATCGTCCAGCGCGACCCCGGCGTTGAGTATCACGGCGTCGAGGAAGTCCGCCTCCAGTGCTGCCACCGAGGCGCCGAGAGACGCGAGGTCGGCCAGGTCCAGTCGCAGGGCACGCAGCCGGGCGCCGGGGACCCGGCGGCGGATCGACGCCATGGCGGCCTCGGACTTCGCCGGATCCCGGCTGCCCAGGACGACGGTGGCCCCGGTCGCCGAGAGCTGTTCGGCGATGAAGTACCCGATGCCCTTGTTGCCACCGGTGACCAGGAAGGTGCGGCCTTCGGCAGATGGCAGACGGTGAACGTCCCAAGGGTGGGCGGAGGACATGGACGACATGGTGACAGGCTCCCAAGCAACTGGCTGACCAGGTGGTTTCCGGGCCTCTCGCGGATGAGCGACCCGGAAGCCATGGTCGTGGCGGCCGCCGACACCGCTCCGACAGATCGCCGACAGTCCCGACGGAGGCCCGACGTCCCACCGACAGACCTGCCGCCGCCGAACCGCAGACATGCCCTCAACCCGGCTTCGGACACCGCGCGTTGCCGGCAGACCCGCACTCCCCCACCACGCGCCCCCGCACACCTTCCTCCCCCACCCACCCGCACACGCGGCGCACACCACACTTTCACGAACACCTCTGTTCGTGGAACGTCTCCCAACGCTACCTTTGGCGTCGCGTAGGGGCGGAACTCCCGTTCTCCCCAAGCCGATTCGAGACGAGGTGCACATGCGCAGAGCACGATCGTTCCTCGCAATACTTGCCACCCTGCCCGTCCTGGGGCTGGGCGCGCCGCAAGCCGTCGCGGCCGCTCCGCAGGCGCAGCCCCGGGCCGACTGTCCGAGCGCCATGATCTTCGAGGTCGGCGGTCACCTCGACCGCGACGCGACCGTCTACGACCACAGCAACGCCGGCCTCCCTGAAGGCGTGTCCTTCACGAAGATCCACTACTCGGCGTCCATCGCCCCGTACCCCGGCGACACGGTGTCGCTGGACGACTCGGTGGCCGAGGGCATCGGCAAACTCGACGCGGCGGTCAAGGAGTTCCACGGCGCGTGCTCCGCCAGTCACCTCACCATCGCCGGCTACTCGCAGGGCGCGATCGTCGCCGGCGATGAGCTGGCCGCCCTCTCCGGCAGCAACGCCGTCCCGCACCACCAGATCAACGGTGTGCTCTACGGCGACCCCCGGCGTCCCGGTGCGAACGGCGGGCCGGGCGGCATCGAGACCAACCTGCCGACGATCCTGCCGGGCATGACCATGAAGGGGCCGCGCGGCTTCGGCGACCTCACGGTCAAGGAGATCTGCAACACCAACGACGGCATCTGCTACTCCGAGAACGTGCTCACGAACCTGGCGTGCTTCGCCAACGGTGTCGTCGGCTATCTCACCGGCGACCACGCCTACGACATCAACCCGCACGCCGTCTCCGGCGGCGGCGATCAGCTCAACCGCCAGACACCGAAGGTCCCGATCTGCGGGCCCGGCCTGCCGGTCCTCGGCAAGACGGCGCATGCGCTGTCCCACGGTGACCCGGCAGCGGGGCGGCAGCAGACGGCCGGATACCGCACACTGGTGAAGCCGCTGCTACCCGCCGGCCTGCGGGGCCAGTCGACCGGCTTCCCCTGGCTCCCGTGACGGGCTGACCGCTTCAGCCGAGGAGTCGTACCGCGAGGCGGACGAGTGGGTCCTCCAACGCGCACAGGCCCTGCGGATCGTCCGCGACCAGCCGCACCGTCACCAGGTGCGCGGCGGCCGCGACCAGGGCCTCGCAGTCGAAGCGCCGCTCGTCCGCACTCGCGTCCTCGGCCCCCGCCTGGAAGATCTCGGCGAGGGCGTCCGCGAACCGGCGCTGCCAGTCCATGCGGCGGGCCATCGCCTCGGGCCCGGCGGCGTAGACCTCGACGAGGAACAGCCGGGCAAAGGCGGACTGTTCGGTGAGGGTCTGCAAATAGAGGCGCAGCAGCCGGCGGAAGGTCTCCTCCGGGGCAGGCGCACCGGTGGCCTCCGGGGAGCCGTCCGGCGGCTGCCAGGCAGCCTCCAGCAGATCCGCCAACTGGTTCGTGGCGGCGTCCAGCGCCTGGACGAAGCAGTCCTCCTTGGAACGGAACTGCTGGTAGAACGTCTCCCGCGACACCCCGGCCCGCCGGATGATCTCGGCGACCGAGGTCCCCGCGTATCCCTTGTCCCGCATCGCCTCCGCGGTGGCGGTCAGCATCCGCGCCCGCTGCGATGCCACCACCTCCTGGCGGCTGAGGTGGTGTCGACCGCTGGGCAACGGCCCGGACCGCCCCGCGTTCCGCAAGGACTCAGCCACTCTCGCCTCCACGTAGCATCCCGATCGCACCCAAGGCACCGCCTGGCGGTCGCCTCGGCCGGCACCGACAGTGCCTCACCGGCGTCCTGTGTCGTTCCGTCAGCCCACATAGGTGAGCTGGACGAGGGTGATTTCGGTGTCGCCGATGAGGATGACCCCGGCGACATGGCTGCGGGCGATGGTCCGCATCATCCGGTCGTCGGCGCCGTAGCGCTCGGAATGGGCCAGCGGGTCGACCAACGCGTCCAGCAGCAGCACGGATAAATCCCTACGGGCCTCGTCGGGAAGGGCCTTGTAGGTGGCGTGGAGGGCGGGGTCGAGGTGGAGCCGGTACGTCACGCGGCGCCTCGTCCCCGGGAGTCCTTGTCGCCGGCGGCGGAGCGCAGTTCCTCGGTGGTGACGTCGAGCAGGCCTGCGCGGTAGGTGGCCGGCAGGTTCCCCGCGCCGCTCAGGGTGGTGCGCAGTTGCTCGACCCGCTCGCGGTCGGCCTCGAAGCTCTCGATGAACCTGACCCAGCGGTCCAGGAGGCCGGGCAGTTCACGGACATCGGTGAAGCCGATCTCCCGCAGGAACGTCGCCCGGAGTTCCGAGTGCGGAAGGGCGTGCGCGATGCCGTCGACGGTCCACGACCGACCGGAACTGCTCATCGGGTCCTCCTCACGACACTGCCGTCACGGATGCGTGCCCCCACCGTAGCGAACTCCCCGCGCCGATGGCCGATCGCCTCAAGCGCGTGGCCCGACGCGGCCGGCAGTGCGGCAAGGCAACACCGCGAACCCATCGGGCCACCGCGCAGGTTGGCCGGGTGAGCGCACGCCGAACGCCGCCGTTCACCACAACTCACCGCAGGCATCGGCAGTCAGGGACACGGGGCCCCGCCGTAGGGAGGCGGTTGCGTTGACCGCCAGGAGCCCTCGCCGCTAACTTCGCCTTCATGTCTGGTACTCCACGCCTTCCTGGGCTTGCGTTGGTCGAGGCGGACTGGTTGGTGCACACCGCGTTGGAGGTCGGCGCCGAGCGAGGATTCCCTCCGCTGGCGGTGGCCGTTGTCGACCTTGCCGGAGAGGTGATCGTGCTGCGGCGGGGCGATGGCGGTATGCCCATGACCAGCCGCATCGCCGTGGCCAAGGCGCGCACCGCACTGCGTGCGCTGCGACCCTCCGGCCTGATCAAGTTGCCCGGGGAGATCGTCGACAGCATCCAGCACCTCTACGGCGGCGACTTCGTCCCGCGGGCCGGCGGTGTTCTGATCACCGACGGTGAGTTGGTCCTCGGTGCCGCCGGCGCGTCCGGTGCCCTTGCTGTGGAAGACGAAGAGGCCGTGCAGACGGCGGTGCGGCGCTGGCAGGAGAGCCGTTCCGCCGGATAGCCCGGCAGTGCTGCGGGGTACCGGGCTGCCCACCCGGGAGGTTCGGGCCCTGGTGGCCAGGTCCGGCGGGTGCGGCGCCCCGCGTTGGCGGGGCGCGTTCGGGTGGGCGCCGCCTGGCATCGTCCGGTGGCGGCGCCTGCGCGCGGGAATCACAGGACGGCGTCGAGCAGTGAAGCGGTCCGGGTACTGGTGGCGGATCGGGTCGGTCTCCGCCTTCCAGTAGGGGTTGCGTTCCAGGGTGAGGCGCTGGTTCTGCCGGTGCTCGGTGATCCGGTACGGGCCGCTGGCGAACGGCCTGACGTCGTAACCGGTCCCGGTGTCCTTGGGCTCAGCGTCAGCAGCAACAGCAGCGTCGGAAAGGCCAGTAGGACGTTGCAGACGAAGGTGAAGGCGCGGTCGACGAGACCGCTGAGGTATCCCGCGGTGACGCCGACCACCACCCCGATGACGGCGCTCACGGCCGCCGAAGCGAACGCGATCACCAGCGAGGTCCGCATGCCGTAGAGCAGTTGGGCCAGTACGTCCCGGCCGAGCCCGGGTTCGATGCCGAACCAGTGCGCGGCGGACATCCCGCTGTTGGCCAGCACCGGCAGCCCTTCCGGGCTCAGCAGCCCGGGCTCGTTCTGCCCGTAGTGCTCGGTGGCGTTCTTCCCGTAGAGGGCGGTGAGCGCGGGTGCGGCGAGGGCCAGCAGCGCGAACAGACAGACAACTCCCAGTGCGACCAGGCTGATCGGGTCGCGACGCAACGCCCGCAGCGCCGCGGCGAGCGGGCCGCGCGGGGGCGCTGCGGACTCCGTGTCCGCCTCCGGCTCCGCCGCCGGCCGCGGTGCCGGCTTCGACTCCGGCTCCGTCACGGACTTCTGGCTCGGTGGTTCAACTGGCGATGGTGCTGCCATCTCGCTGTGCTCCCAGGTCACTTCGGCCGCCCCCCTTGAGGGGCGCCGATGCCACCGCACCCCCATTGGAGAGGTGTGTCACATCGGGCGGAGGGCGGAGGGCAGAGGGCGGAGGGCGGCGGCGTCACGCCTCGGCGACGACGATGTAGAACGTCACCGCCGCGAGGAAGGGTCCCCGCGTGAGGTGGTCCAGCCAGCGCTCGGCGGCCTCCTCGGTGAAGTAGCCGGCGGCGACCGCGCGCCGCGTGGTGCGTTCCAACCCGAGGAAGGTGTCCGCGATCTGGGCGTCACGGAAGACCGAGGTGACGGGGATGACCGCGGGCACCGTGAAACCGGCCCCGGCCGCCAGCCGGGGAAGCTGCCTGCCGATCGCCGCGTTGCGCACCACCTCGTCGGCGACATGGCGGGTGTAGGCGCGCGTCAGAGCGCCGTCCGGGTGGTCGATGGTCAGGGTCTCCCAGTCGGGCTCGCCCATGACGAGCCGACCGCCCGGCCGCAGGACCCGGCGGATCTCGCCCAGTGCCCGGCGGGGGTCGGCGACATGTTGCAGCACCCGGTCGGTGCGGGCCCGGTCCGCGGTGCGCTCGGGCAGCGCCAGGTCGTGGACGTCGCCCAGCCGGACGTCCACGACCGGCTGGTCGGCCATACGGGCGCGGGCCGCGTCGACCATGGCCGGTTCGCGATCGACCCCGATCACCGTCCCGGTCGCGGTGACGGCGGCGGCGAGGCGTCCGAGGTCCGTACCGGGTCCGCAGCCGAGGTCGAGCACCGTCTGCCCGGCACGGACGTCGAGTTCGTCGAGCATGCGCCGCTTGTAGGCGCGGCCGATGTCGCTCACGGCCAGCCGGTCGAGGTAGTCGATCGGGTCGGGCCGGTCCGTGGTGAACGCGGAGGACGTCATGCGCGCCAGTGAACCACCGGGGAAGGGCCGCCGTCCCGGATTCGGCGGCCCGCGCGCTCAAATGGCGCTGCCCGCCTTCCCGTTACCCGGCCAGGCGGTGGACGACGGGGAGGATGGTGACCTGCGCGGACTGGCTGCGCTGACGGGCCTCCCAGACCTCGCGTCCGCGGTGCGGTCTGGTGTCCAGCAGGGGGATGATGCCGCTGATGGCGAGCGTGGGCAGCCATGAGGCGTACATGTGCGCCGTCCATCGTTCGATGTTGGCGTGGCTGTCGTCCAGCGCCGGGCCGAGCGCCGCGATCCCGGCCCACGCCTGGGCGACCAGTCGGCCGAAATCCTCCACGTTGATACCGGGGAGCAACTCCTTCCGGCCGCGGGCGGCAGTGAGTTGGGCGGTGGTGTGCTGGATCCACGCCGCCCAGGGGGTCCGCAGGCTCTGCTGCACGGCGGGCTCCATGGACAGGCGCAGTGCCGCGCGCAGCAGCGTGTCCCGAGGTAAGCGGTGGGCGATGACCATGCCGGTGTCGATCCACTCCTGGAGCTTCAACTCCTGGGGCTCGACGGCCCAGGAGACACCGGGCTGGGTTTCGTCGAGCACGCCCTGCACCAGTGCGTCTTTGTTCTCGAAGTGGTAGTAGATGCCCCCTTTGGTGAGTTGCGACTTGCTGGCGATCTCTTCGATGGAAGCCGAGTAGCCGCGTTCGTCGAACGCGGCGGCGGCCGCTTCGAGGACCTGCCGACGGGTCTTGCGCGCACGGTCTTGTTTGAGCTGTGTCATCCGGTGTGGCTTCCTTCGTGCTCGTCGGCAGGTTCCCCGTTGGCGGTGCCCTGCGAGCCGGTACGGCCCGAACCAGAGCAGTTGAACAATGAATTTACCCAACCCTGACGCGCTCGTAGCAATAACGGAGCAAGAGAGGGTGCGAAACTGCCCAATTCCGACCGGGACGCATACGGAGTTGCGCTACGGGGTTTCGACGTAGCGTAAGTGACGTTTACAGGCAGGTGAATTGATGCGGTCGGGTAGCGAACGCACTGGCGCCGCCCGAGGGTTGAAAACCAGTCACCGCTTCCGGGGGCGGCATCCCCGGCCGCAGACGGACGCGGCGGCGGGCGCGACTGCCGGCGCGGGCGTCACTCGCCGGCGCGGAGTCGCAGGCGCGGCAGGACGTGCGGGGCCGCGATGGTCGGGAGGGTGTGCTCGAAGAACACCGCCAACTGGTGTTGCAGCCCCGCCCAGGTGTGGCGCTCCGAGCTGACGTCGGCGAGCAGTTGGATGCCGGCGAACGCGCCGACGTACATCTCGGCGACCTGGTGCAGGCGCTCGGGGGTGTTGACCGCCGGCAGCAGCTCGTGCCGCCGGCCGGCCTCGATCAGCAGCGCCTCGACGTACTCCGTCCACAGGGTCATCGCCTGCTTGCGGTCGAGCTGGTTGGAGCCCTCCTCCAGGGTGAGGCGGGCCGCGGCGCGCTGCACCGGGTCGCTCTGCAACCCCGCAACCAGGCGTTGGCCCTTCAGGACGAGTTCGCGGAGCTTGATGTCCTGGGGCTCGACGGCGATGTCACCGACGTGCTGCTGGAGCAGTGCGTCGGCGATCTCCTGCTTGGACCTGTAGTGGTGGTAGAGCGCGCCCTTGGTGACTCCCGCCGCCGTCAGGATGTGGTCGATGGTCGCGCCGTCGTAGCCGTGCTCGAAGAAGACCTGGGCGGCCGCTTCGATGATCCTGCTCTTGGTCCGCTTCGAGCGCTCCTGCTCCCGCACCGCCGGCCTCCCTCCGCTCCGCTCGTCGCGCTGTGTGACGCGACGCAGACAAACAGCCACGTTCCCGCTTCGCGGGAAAGCCGGAAAAATACCGGCTGGTGCAAATCGTATCCAGCCACCGGCATCTCTGGCGAACAGGGATGCGAGAGAGGCTGGAACCAGCGCGACGATCCAGGGTCCGGCCCCGCCTCAGCCCGGCCCGCCGGGGGCCGGAGGCCGAGGACGAAGGCCGAGGGCGACGGGCTGATCGCGTGGGGAGTCCGGCACCGGGAGCGGGCCGCGACCCGGCCGGCGATGCCGTCGGGGAGCCCGGCCCGGAAGCCCACCTCTCGCCCGCCCGGCACCCCGCCCCCTCCCCCGCGTCCCGCGCACAACCGGCCCCGCGACCCAACCGGCGAAGTTGGCCTGAAAGTATCTACCGTGGCCGCCGCCGATGCGCTGCCGTCCCGCACCGCCACGCCTCCGCAGGGCGACGGAGCGTCAGGACGGTCAGCAGTCATGGACACCCGGCACCACGAGCGGCCCCTCGCCAGACAACCGGCGATGCCTGCCGACCGCACCACGACCCCCTATCCACACCAAGGAGTGCACCCATGTCGCGAACCGTTCTGGTGACCGGTGGGAACCGAGGCATCGGCAAGGCCATAGCCGAACGCCTGCTGAAGGACGGCGACAGGGTCGCCGTCACCTACCGCAAGGAGGACCCGCGGATACCGGGCGCCTACGCCGTCCCCTGCGATGTGACCGACAGTCAGCAGGTGGACGCGGCCTTCGACGCGGTGGAGCAGGAGCTCGGCCCGGTCGAGGTCCTGGTCGCCAACGCCGGTACCACCAGTGACAACCTGCTGCTCGATATGACCGACGAGCAGTTCCGCCACGTCATGGACACCAATGTGTTCGGGGTGTTCGCGGCGGCCCGCCGGGCCCACAAGACCATGCCGGCCGGCGGCTCGATCATCGTGATCTCCTCGGCCATGGCCCCCTACGGCGGCTACGGCCAGGCCAACTACGCGGCCTCCAAAGGCGCGCTGGTCTCCCTCACCAGGTCGCTGATGCGGGAGTTCGCCGCCCGCGAGATCCGGGCCAACGCCGTGATGCCCGGCCCGATCCACACCGACATGTTCTACGAGCTCAGCGAGGAGCAGCGCACGGCCCTGGTCGCGATGGTGCCGCTCGGCCGCGCCGGAACGCCGGAGGAGGTCGCCGGCGCGGTCGCCTTCCTCCGGTCCTCGGACGCAAGCTTCGTCAACGGCACGGTACTCACCGTCGACGGCGGCGCCCTGGGCGGCATCGCGGCTCCCTGAGGCCGCGGCCGGCGCTCACCCGCGCGCCGGCGGGGAAGGCTCTGCGGCATGACGACCTCCACTGGCGAACCCCGCCCGGCGACGGCCCGGAGCGCTCCCGCGCCCCGCGCCCTGGCCGCCGGCGCGGTCGGCAACTTCATCGAGTGGTACGAGTTCGGCGTCTACGCCTACTTCGCCACCGTCATCGCGGCCGACTTCTTCACTCCGCACGCCGGCGGAGCCGCGGAGGCACTCGTCAGGACGTATGCGTCCTTCGCGGTGGCCTTCTTCTTCCGGCCCGTCGGCGCCTTCGTCCTGGGCCGGGCCGGCGACCGCTTCGGCCGCCGGCCGGTGCTGCTGGCGTCGGTGGCGACCATGAGCGGCGCCACCGCGCTGATCGGCGTGCTGCCCACCTACGCCACGGTGGGCGCCGCCGCGCCCTGGCTGCTGACGGCGCTGCGGATCGTGCAGGGGCTGTCGGCCGGCGGGGAGTTCGGCGGTGCGGTGTCCCTGATGACGGAGAGTGCGCCGCCCGGCAAGCGGGGGCGGTACGGTGCCTGGCAGTCCCTCACCGTGGCGTTCGGACTGCTCGGGGGCGCGGGCGCGGCGACCCTGGTGACGGCCGCGCTGTCGGAGGCGCAGGTCGCGGCGTGGGGATGGCGGTTGCCGTTCCTGGCGGCCCTGCCGATGGGCGCGGTCGCGCTGTGGCTGCGCCTGCGACTGGCGGAGTCCCCGGAGTTCCACCGCTCACAGCAGTCGCGGGCGGCGGCCGGCCCCGCATCCGGCGCCCCGGGCGAGGGCGCTGCCCGGGCTCCGGTGACGCCCGGGCAGACGGCGTTCGCGATCCTCGTCGGATGCGGACGCCTCATGGCATGGGCGGCCGCCGGCTACACCTTCCTCGTGGTCCTGCCGTCCTACTTGCAGAACACGGTGGGTACGAGCCCCCAACAGGCGCTGCTGACCACCGTCGTGGCCAACCTGGGGTTCGCCGCCACGATCCTGCCGGCCGGTGCGCTCAGTGACCGGGTGGGCCGGCGGACGGTGATGCTCACCGGGGCGGTCCTCATCGCGGTGTCGGCACTGCCCCTGCTCCATGTGGTGCAGGACCGGGGGTCCCCGGCGTGGCTGGCGTACGGCGCGGTGGCGTTCGCGGGGGCCCTGGTGGGCCTGTTGGCCGGCCCGGGTCCGGCGATGCTGGCCGAGATGTTTCCCACGGCGGTGCGCTACACCGGCCTCGGCGTGGCCTACGCACTGGCGAACGCGGTCTTCTCCGGGTGTGCGGGCCTGCTCATCACCGAGTTGGTCCACCGCACCGGCGAACCGGACGTCCCCGCCTACTACCTGGTGGTCACCTGCGGCCTGGGGGCCCTCGCCCTGGCGACCTTGCGGGGCGACGACCACCGCGGAACGCTGCACGACCAGAGCGCGACAGGGCGGTCATGAGGGCCGGCCAACTCGGCTGAAAAGAGGGGCAGTTCGCAGGCCACCGTGCCGGACTCCGGCCATGACGATCCGACATCCGCGCCCCCTGCGCCCCGGAGACCGCATGGCCGTCACCTCCCCTTCGAGTGGCGTCGGCCCGGGGAGGTGGGCGCGCCCGGAAGTGGCGATCGCGTCGGTCCGGGCACACGGCCACGAAGTGGTGGTGGGCCGCTGCATGGACGCGACCGGGCACCTCACTCGGCGGGCAGCGCCTCCCGCACGGCCTGTGCCGTGGTGTTCGGGTCGTAGTCGTCGGGCACACCGCCGACCAGGATGATGTCGCCGTCGATGTGCCGTGCGCGCAGCGGTGCGATCTCCTGGTAGGCGGGCGAGTCCCACCAGTCCCGCGCATCGGCGAGGGTGGGGAAGCCGATCACCACGAGGTCTCCGGGCCAACTCCCCTCCTTCACCTCGTGCTGCGTGCCGTGGACGAGGAAACGGCCGCCGTAGGGCGCGAAGGTGGCGGTGATCCGCTCGATGTACGCGACGATCTCCGGGTGCGGGGTGGCGTTTCGGAGATGGGCTATGGCGTAGGCGGGCATGGCGCGTCCTTCCGGTCGATCGGGTCTTCGTGCGTCGGCGTTCCCGGCGCGTCGGTGTGCTCCGTACGCCGGCGTGCTCCGTACGTCGACGATCCTGGCAGGGCGGGTGGTCGGGGGCGATTACCCGGCGGGTAATCGGGGCCGTGCTGCGGGAGCCGGCCGGGCGCCGGCGGGGTGGGGCTGCGCGGGCCGGGTTGTCCGAGATCGCGGTGGCTGCCCCGTTCCGCATGGGATCATGTTCCTCACCAGGCAATTCATCGAAGGAGACGGGCCGGGATGTTTGACGCGCTGAAGAACCTCAAGGAGAAGGCCGAGGAGATCGCCGAGGCACACGGCGACAAGATCTCCGACGGGCTGGAGAAGGTCGGCGGGTTCCTCGACGACAAGACCGACCACAAGCACAGCGACAAGATCGACACCGCGGTCGACAAGGCCCAGGACCTCGTCGGGAAGCTGGGCGAGAAGAAGTCCTGACACACGGTCGGACGACCGGTCCGGGCACCGCACCGCGTCGGGGCCCGGATCGCGGGCGCGCCGAAAGGGCCGGGCGTGGTCCAGCGCGCCGCGCGGGGGCTGGGCAGGGCCGCGGCGAACCGCCTCACGAATTGGTCTAGTCCTGCCTTGGTCCAGTCCATTGACATGCCCCTGACCTCAGGGTTATCCCAGAGTCAATACCGCTGTGCACAAAGGGAGTTGGCGGTAAACCTCCTAGACCTGGGACCGATATGAGACGCAGGCGCTCGTTCCGCGCAGTACTCACCGCTACCGTCACCGCTGTGGCCACGGCGGGTCTGACCGCCCTCGGCGGTGGCGCCGCCCACGCGGCGACCCCGCTCCCGAGCCATGTCTTCGCGCCCTACTTCGAGTCGTGGACGGGCGAGAGTCCGGCCGCGCTGTCCGCGCAGTCCGGTGCCAAGCATCTGACGATGGCCTTCCTCCAGACCGAGAACAAGGGCTCCTGCACCGCCTATTGGAACGGCAGCACCGATACACCGGTCTCCGCGGCCTCGTTCGGCAGCGACATCAAGACGATCCAGGGCAAGGGCGGTGATGTCATCCCCTCCTTCGGTGGTTACACCGCGGACACCACCGGCACCGAGATCGCCGACAGCTGTACCGACGTGCAGAAGATCGCCGACGTGTACGAGAAGGTGATCACCACCTACGACGTGTCGCGGCTCGACATGGACATCGAGGGCGATTCGCTGGACGACTCCGCCGCGGTCGATCGGCGGAACAAGGCCATCAAGCTGGTCCAGGACTGGGCGGCGGCCAACGGCCGCGCGGTGGAGATCTCCTACACCCTGCCGACGACGACGCAGGGCCTCACCGACAGCGGAGTGGCCCTGCTCCAGAACGCGGTGCGCAACGGCGCGCGGGTGGACGTCGCCAACATCATGACGTTCGACTACTACGACAACGCCAGTCACCACATGGCCGACGACACCCAGACCGCCGCCCAGGGGCTGTACAACCAGCTCAAGCCGCTCTACCCGGGCAAGACCGCCGCCCAGTTGTGGGCGATGGTCGGCATCATCGAGATGCCTGGCGTCGACGACTTCGGCCCGGCCGAGACGTTCACCCTCGACAACGCCACCCAGGTCTACAACTGGGCGGTCTCCAAGGGCATCAACACCCTGTCGTTCTGGGCCCTCCAGCGGGACAACGGCAGTTGCCCCGGCGGCGCCTCGGCCGACAACTGCTCCAGCATCCCGCAGAACACCTGGGACTTCACCCATATCTTCGCGCCGTTCACCGGCGGCGGCACCGCACCGGCCAACGACTTCTCGGTGACCGCCGCGCCCGCCACCGGCTCGGTGACCGCGGGCGGCAAGGCCACCGCCACGGTGCGGACCGCGGTCACGGCCGGCGCGGCGCAGAAGGTGGATCTCACGGTCGGCGGCGCCCCCACGGGCGTCACCGCCTCGCTCAGCCCCACCTCGGTGACGGCGGGCGACTCCTCGACGCTGACCGTCTCCACGACCTCGGCGGCCGTCAACGGCACCTATCACCTGAGCCTCACCGGGACGAGTCCCTCCGGCAGCCACACCGCGGACTACGCCCTGACCGTCACCGGCGGGAGCGGCAACCAGTGCACGGCCGCGCCGTGGTCCAGCGGCGCGGTCTACACCGGCGGCCAGCAGGTCTCGCACAAGGGGCACACCTGGAAGGCGAAGTGGTGGACGACGGGCGAGGAGCCCGGCACCACCGGCCAGGAGGGTGTCTGGCAGGACCTCGGGGCCTGCTGACGCACGCCGCTCACCACCGCCTACGCAGGTGCAGCCGCACGCCCTCGGGCGTGCGGCTGCACCTGCGTACAGGGGGGTGATCACGCGCTCCAGGTGTCGGGGCGGGTCGGGTCGAGTGCCTGGAACTCCCAGGCGAAGTCCAGCAGGCGCCGGGCGGCGGCGGCCGGGATCGCCTCCTTGACCACGACGTGGCCGTAGGTCTGCCGGAAGGCGAAGTCCGCTTCGGACAGCACCCGCAGTTCGCGGGTCTTGCGCAGTTCCCGCAGCGGGGTGCGCGCCCGGTAGGTCTCGCCGTCCGCGCTGAAGTACGGGACGGGCGAGGGGGATCGGTACAGGTGGTCGTCGGTCGCCGGCATGCAGCGCTCCAGGGTTCGCGGGGTGCGGTGACGGTGCGGACGCCTCTCGGGCGGGTCGGTCCGCCGCCCGGGCAGGGGCGGATCCGGTCCCGTGGTCGGCGCCGCGCACGCAGTCCGCGCGCGCCGGCGTGCCGCACCGTCGCGAGGAGCGCGGTCGCGGCCGTGGAGCGGCGAGGCGGCCGTCCCGCCGCTCGCCGTGCGGCGACGCGGCGCATCCGCGCCCCCGGGGCGAGGGCCGGGCGACGGATCCCTTGACATCGCGGATTGGCCTAGGCCAATATCCGCTGGTCTGTACCAACCAACCCTGATCGATGCCTCGCCCCAACCGGAAGGCCCCGTCGATGTCCTCCACCACGCACAGCAAGGAGTTGCGACGTCTCGCGCTCTCCGTCCTCCAGCCGGGCTTCGTGGGCACCGAGGCACCGGACTGGGTCCTGCGCGCCATCGGTGACGGCCTGTCATCCGTGGTGCTCTTCGCCCGCAACATCGTCTCGGCCGAACAGGTCGCCCGGCTGACCTCTCAACTACGCGCGGAGAACCCGTCGTTGATCATCGCGATCGACGAGGAGGCCGGCGACGTCACCCGGCTCGAATCCGCGACCGGCGCCACCCGCCCCGGCAACTTCGCCCTCGGCACCGTGGACGACGTCGAACTGACCGAAGCGGTCGCCCACGACCTCGGGCGCCAACTGCGCGCCGCCGGGGTGAGCCTGGACTACGCGCCCAGCGTCGACGTCAACTCCAACCCGGACAACCCCATCATCGGCGTCCGGTCGTTCGGCGCCGACCCCGCGCGCGTCGCCCGGCACGCCACCGCATGGGTCCAGGGCCTGCAATCGGCCGGTGTGGCCGCCTGCGCCAAGCACTTCCCCGGGCACGGGGACGTCGCCGTCGACTCCCACCACGGCCTCCCCAGCTACGACGCGAGCCCCGACGAGATCGCCGCGCAGGCACTGCCGCCCTTCCGGGCCGCGGTGGCGGCGGGCGTGGGCGCGGTGATGAGCGGCCACCTCCTGGTGCCCGCCTACGACCCGGACCTGCCGGCCACCCTCAGCCCCCGCATCCTGGGCGACCTGCTCCGCAAGGAACTCGGCTTCGACGGCCTGATCGTCACCGACGCCATCGAGATGGGCGCCGTCGCGGACCGCTACGGACTCGGCGGCGCCACGGTCCGGGCCGTCGCCGCCGGCGCCGACGCGGTCTGCGTCGGCGGGGAGAACGCCGAGGAGGCCACCACCGCCCTCCTCGTCGAGGCGCTCACCGGCGCCGCGTCCCGCGGGGAACTCACCGCGGAGCGCCTCGCGGAGGCCGCCGACCGCGTCCGGACGTTCGCCGACTGGTCCCACCAGCTGGGCCGCACCCTCCCGGTGGATCCCGTCCACGGCGACATCGGCTTCGTCGCCGCCCGCCGCGCGCTCCGGCTGCGCGGCGCGGTGGACACCGCCCTCCCGCTGACCGCTCCCCCGCACGTGGTGGAGCTGGTGCCCTCGACCAACCTCGCCATCGGCAACGAGACCCCCTGGGGCGTCGCCGCCCCGCTGCGCGAGCGGCTGCCCGGCACCACCTTCGTCCGCCTGCCGCACCGGCAACTCGCCGACCGTCCGGCTGTCCTGCCCGACCACGCCCTGGCCCCCGCCGCCGGACGGCCGCTGGTGGTCGTCGTCCGGGACGCCGCCCGGCACGCGTGGATGGGCCGCGCCCTCGCCGACCTCACCGCGGCCCGTCCGGACGCGATCGTGGTCGAGATGGGCCTGCCGGGCGACTCCCTTCCCGGAGCGGTCCAGATCTTCACGCACGGTGCCACCGCCGCCTCCGGCGTCGCCGCCGCGGAGGCGCTGGCCGGCGGGCCCGCGGGCCGCGCCGCCTGAAGTCCCCTACGGACGGCGCCCGGTCGTCGAGGCGGCGGGGACGGAGCCGGCGGCGGTGCGGCCGGAGATCCGCCGGCGGCCCGGCGCCCGTTCACCGGCTCAGGCGTGCCGGCGGTGCGCGGCGTCGGCGAGCAGCCGGACGCAGTCCGGCGGCAGGTCCAGGTGATGGCTGACCCAGGCGGCGTCCCGGCCGTGGTCGAGCAGGATCCATGCCGTGTGCAGTTGTTCCAGGTCGGGAGCGTCGGGTGCGTCGAGCAGGGGCCGGAGTTCCTGGAGGGGGAAGCCTTCGAGGGCTTCGGTCTCGAACCACCCTTCAGGCCCGGCCCGCGGAGGCGCGGGGTGCCGGACCCCGTGGGCGGGGGTGTGTTGTCGGTTCCACAGTGCCCGGAACAGCACGAGTACCACGACGACGGTGCCGACGAGCGCGCCGCTGAGGGCGGTGTGCACCGGGCCCGGTGCCAGGCGCAGCACGGTGATCACGGCCGCCCCGCCGACGATGACGATCAGCGCGGCGGTGAGCTCGGGGCTCCAACGGCGCCGTGCGGGCCGCTGGTTCGGCGGGACCGGCGCGGGCCGCCGCTCCGCGGCGGGGCTGTCGTCGCGGTGGCGGAGGCGGAGTACGGGCATCTCGCTCATCCGATCTGGATCGCCTTGACCAGCAGCAGCAGGACGGCGATCACCAGGTAGCCGCGGAGCAGGCCCATGCCGAGTTTCAGCCCCGCGGACCAGGCGACCGGTTCGAGGAGGGCGAGCGGCGGCATCCGCCAACTCTCCCGTTCGGCACGGGAGAGCGCCGCGGCAGGCGGCCGGCGGGTGCGGGCCAGGCGTAGCCAGACGGCGGCGCCGAGCAGTCCGACGACGAGGCCGCCGCCGACCCACAGACCGACCTCGATGGCGTTCAGGGTCGGGAAGAGGGTGGTGGCGACGAGGATGCCGGAGAGCGCCAGCAGCACCGCGATGATCAGGGAGGCCACGGCGTTGAGCCAGCGCGGGTTGGTCCAGGGGCCCAGTACGGCGCGGTCGTTGCACAGGAGCAGCAGGAAGGTGCTGGCGGAGGGCAGCAGCAGTCCGGCCAGGGCCTGGACGGCGGTGGTGATGAGTCCGAGGGGGGCGCCGGGCAGGAGCACCACGGTGGCGGCCACCAGGACCATGCCGGTGTAGCTGGCGTAGAACGGCTTGGCCTCGCGGAAGCTGCGGTGCAGGGAGTGGCTGCGGTTGAAGACGTCGCCGAAGGCGTAGCTGGTGGCCAGCGTGACCGCGGCCGCGCCGATGATCGAGGCGTCCAGCAGGACGACGGCGAAGAGCGCCCCCAGGACCCGGCTGTGGTCGCCCAGGGCGTCGGCGACGCCGAGTGCGTCGGTGAAGTGGCCGGCCGCGGGGGTGCCGCGGACCGCGAAGTCGGCGACGAGGACGATCGCGATGGCGCCGCCGACCACGAGGAGGGAGCCCAGGACGGTGTCGGCGCGCTCATGGCCGATGAACCGCGGGGTGATCCGCTTGTCGATGATGTTGGACTGCTGGAAGAACAGCTGCCAGGGCGCCACGGTGGTGCCGACGATCGCGATGATCAGCAGCACCGCGAGCGGGGTGACGCCGCCTTGGACGCCGGGCACCACCAGGTGGTAGGCGGCCGCCCCGTAGCGCGGATGCGAGAGCAGGGCCAGGGGTATCAGCAGCAGGCTGACGGTGATGAGGACCAGCATCGCCCGTTCCCAGCGGCGGAAGCTCCCGGTCGCCGTGATCGCCACCAGCAGACCGGCGGAGACCGGCACGGCGACGTACTTGCTGATGCCGAAGTAGCCCAGGGCGAGCGAGATCCCGATGAACTCGGTGACAAGGGTGAGGACGTTGAGCACGAAGAGGTCGGCGACGCTGAACCAGCCCCAGAACCGGCCGAACCGCTCCATGATCAGCCGGGCGTGCCCGACCCCGGTGACGGCGCCGAGCCGCACCACCATCTCCTGGTTGACGATCAGCACGGGGACGAGCAGCAGCAGCACCCACAGCAGGCTGTAGCCGTGGTTCTGGCCGGCCTGCGCGTAGGTGGCGACGCCGCCCGCGTCGTTGTCGCCGACCATCACCACGAGCCCGGGGCCGACGATCGCCAGGAACGTCAGCAGGCGCCGTTTCAGGCTGCGGCCGACGACCGCGTCGTCGCCGCGGATGCTTCCCAGGGCGCCTTCGATGTCGCGGTCGCCGGTGGTCCGTGCGCCGTGCGCGGTGGCGCGGACCGCGGCCGGGCGCGGCCGTCGGTCGGCGTCGGCCCTGGTCCTGGCCGGTGGCGGGCGGGTCCCGGGCGCGGGGCCGGGGGCGGCGCGCGGGGGCGCCGTGGGGCGCGGGTGCGGGTCGCGGGGCGGTGCGGAGGGGTGGGTGCCGCGTTCGGGCGGCGGGGTCTGCCGCTCCTGGGGCAGGGGCGGCTCGGGCGTCCGGTGCGCGCCAGTCCGCGGGGCCGGTGCCGCGGCGCGCGAGGGCCGCTCGGGCCGCCGCCGCTCGCCGCCCGTCACGGCCGGTCCCCCTGGTGGGGCGCGATCGCGGTCCGGTGCACGGCCGGCGCCGGCGCCAGGTCCCGGCGCCGCCAGTCCTCCGGCAGCATCGCCGCCAGCACGTCGTCGACGGTGATCAGGCCCAGGAGGACCTCGTCCTCGTCCACGACGGGCAGGGTGGTCAGGTTGTAGTCGGTCATCAGCAGCACGACGTCCACCAGGTCGGTGTCGGGCCGCACCCGGACCGGATCCGGCTCGCTCACCTCGCCCAACTCGGCCTCCGGATCGGCCTGGAGGAGCTCCACCAGGCGCACCGCGGCCACCAGCCGCCCCTCGTCATCCGTGGCGTAGGCACTGGTCAGGGCCTCGGACTGGAGGTGGCGGGAGTTCCGCACCGCCGTCACGGCCGCGGCGACGCGGCTCTGCGCGGACAGGGTCAGGAAGTCCATCCCCATCAGCCCGCCCGCGGTGTCGGGATGGAACCCCAGCAGGGTCATCACCTTGGTGCGCTGCGCCGTCGGCAGCAGGTCCAGTACGCGGCGGCGACGGGGTTGCGGCAGGTCTTCCAGCGCGTCGGCGGCGTCGTCGGCGCACATCCGGCCGAGCACCGCGGCGATGTCCTGGTCGCTGCGGGTGCCCAGGAGCCGGGTGGCCCGCTCCTCGTCCAGCTCCTCGAAGACGTCCGCCTCCAGTTCCGGGTCCTGGTGGACACGGCCGAGGATCTCGTTCTCCTCGTCCTTGGAGGCGTCTTCGAGCAGATCGGCGATCTCCGCGGGGCGCAGGCCGCGGATCCGTGCCGTCGGGCGGCGGACGAGGACGCTGCCGCGGTGGCCGATCAGCGGCTCGAAGCCCTTCCAGTCCCGGCAGCGGTCCCCGCGGGGGTGGCCGCCGAGGGGACGCAGCAGGCCGCGGGGGCGACGGGTGTCGAGGCCGGAGAGCAGCCAACGGCCGTCGCGGGGGGCCAGTTCCACGTCCGAGGCCCGCACCAGCCGCGCCTTGGCCACGTCGATCAGCCGGTGGCCGAGCACATCGGCGCGCAGCAGCACCTCCCCCTCGCGCCGCCGGAACGGCCGCAGGTCCAACTTGGCGCTCTCCAGCAGCACCTGGCCTCCCCCGTCGAACGACCTCAGCTGCTCGACGGGGACGAACAGGTCACGGCGCCCGACCCGGACCACCAGCCCGGTGACCTCCGGGTAGTCCGTGCCGCGCAGCCGCACGATGACGTCCGCCAGCCGCCCGAGCGTGCGCCCCTGCCGGTCGGCCACGGGGCGCCGCACCAGTGCGGAGAGGTGCAGCACGGACGGCCGCCGGTCGGCGGGCGGCGGTGTGGAGATGAGGGGGCTGACGGCCATTGCTCTGCCCTGCCCGGGGTGTGCGGATCGGGGCGGCGTCGCCGCCGCGTGAGCGGCTGCGCGCCGGGGCACCTGCCCGCTGTCGCGCACGAGGCAGGCGCGTCGCGCGCAGGGCGTTTCCTCGGGGACGGAGCGGGTCCGCGCGCCGTCGCCGTCCCGTCGCGCCCTGCCCCTCCATCTTGCGAGGTGTCCGGCCCCGGCGCGACACCTCCCGGCACCGGCGCCCCGCGGCGCGCACGGAGCGGCGTCCCGCGGCGACGCCCCGCGTCTATTTGCATAAGAATGCAACAAGCGGCAGACTTTGCGCGGTTCCGCGGCACACGCGCGACACCAGGACCCAGGAAGGGAGACGGCCGTGAGCGACGACCCGCACCGTCCCGGCCGCCTTCCGGGCGGCGACTGAACTCCCGCTTCCTCCCCCTTCCTTCTCCTTCCCGTCTTCTCTGTCCGCCCTGCCGGCGCCGGCGTTCCCGGACCCGCGCCCCGACCGTTCCGTCGTGACCCGGCTGTGTCATCGTCGGTCCGCAGACCGCCGTGTTCCGGGGGGTGTCCCGTGACGTTTCCGCCGTTCTCCGCCGTGTCCCGCGCGCCGCTGCCCGCCCGGGTGGCCGGGCGGTTGGTCCGCCTGCCCTGGGTGGACGCCGCGGTGGCCGCCGCGGTGCTGGTGGGGATGTATCTGCTGCTGCGGGCGGGCGGGGGCACACCGGTGTCGTTCGACCCGTCCCATGTCGTCGCGGTGGACACCGACCCCGCCGAGCTGCCGTACTACGCGGCGCGGAGCCTGGCCCGGATGTTCGCCGCGCTGGCGGCCGCCGTCACCTTCGCCGTGGGCTACGCCTACGCCGCGGCCCGCAGCCGGCGGCTGGAGCGGGTGCTGATCCCCGCGTTGGACATCCTCCAGTCGGTGCCGGTGCTCGGCTTCCTCACGGTGGCGGTGGCCGGCTTCGTCTCGCTCTTCCCCGGCTCGCCCCTGGGCCTGGAGTGCGCCTCGGTCTTCGCGATCTTCACCTCGCAGGCCTGGAACATGGCCTTCGGCTTCTACCACTCGCTGATCACGCTGCCGCGCGAGCTGGACGAGGTGTCCCGTTCGCTGCGCTTCACCCGCTGGATGCGGTTCTGGCGGATCGAGCTGCCGGCCGGCGCGATCGGCCTGGTGTGGAACGGCATGATGAGCTTCGGCGGCGGCTGGTTCTTCCTGGTCGCGTCCGAGGCCATCAGCGTCGCCGGCCGCACCTACGCACTGCCCGGCGTGGGCTCGTTCGCCGGCACCGCCATCGCCGACGGGGACCTGGGCAAGGTCGGCTGGGCGGTGGCCGCCATGGCCGTCATGGTCATCGGGGTCAACTTCGTCTTCTGGCGCCCCCTGACGGCCTGGGCCGAGCGGTTCAAGAACGAGCAGTCCGAGGCCACCGACGTCCACCGCTCGCTGGTGCTGGACTTCCTGCGCCGCTCGCCCTGGCCGCGCCGGTGGGGCCGACTGCTGCGCCCGGTGGGCGAGTTGCTGGGCCGGGCCGGGCGGCTGCTGGGCACCGACGACCCGCCGCTGGCGGTCGGCCGGGCCCGCCGGCGCACCGGCGACCTGGTCTTCACGGCGGTGGCCGGCGGGCTGGTCGCCTGGGGCCTGGCCGACCTGCTGGGCTACCTCCACCACCGCACCGGACTCGGCGTGTTCGCCGAACCGCTGCTGCTGGGGCTGGCCACGCTCGCCCGCGTGGTGCTGCTGGTCGCGGTGGCCACGGTGGTGTGGGTGCCGATCGGCGTGCGGATCGGCTTCTCGCCGCGGCTGGCCCGGATCGCCCAGCCGCTGGTCCAACTGCTGGCGAGCTTCCCCGCCAACTTCCTCTTCCCGCTGGCCACCTGGGCCTTCCTGCGCACCGGACTGTCCCTGAACGTCGGCGGCGTCCTGCTGATGGCGCTGGGCGCCCAGTGGTACATCCTCTTCAACACCATCGCGGGGGCCGCCGCCATCCCCGCCGACCTGCGCGAGGCGATGGACGACCTCGGCGTCCGCGGCTGGCAGCGCTGGCGCCGCCTGATCCTCCCCGGGATCTTCCCGGCGTACGTCACCGGTGCGGTCACCGCCTCCGGCGGCGCCTGGAACGCCTCCATCGTCTCCGAGGTCGTCACCTTCGGCAGCACCTCGCTCTCCGCCACCGGCCTGGGCGCCTACATCTCCCGGGCGACCGCCGAGGGCAACTACCCGCATCTGCTCGCCGGGGTCGCGGTGATGGCCGGCTATGTCCTCGCCCTCAACCGGCTGCTGTGGCGCAGGCTCTACCGTCTCGCCGAGACCCGCTACGCACTCTGACCCCCACCGACGAAAGGAGCCGCGCCGTGGACCCGGACACCGCCGGGGGCGCCAGCGCCCGCCCGGCCGACGGCGAGGTCCTCCTCGCCGCCCGCGCCCTGGCCAAGTCCTATGCCGGCGCCGGCGGGGAACTCCCCGTCCTGGCCGGTATCGACCTGGAGATCCGCACCGGCGAGATCGTCGCCCTGCTCGGCCGCTCCGGCTCGGGGAAGTCCACCCTGCTGCGCTGCCTGGCCGGTCTGATCCCGGCCGGCTCCGGCAGCGTGGTCTACCGGGGCGAGCCGCTGTCCGGTGCCAACCCGGGCAGCGCCATGGTGTTCCAGACGTTCGCCCTGCTGCCGTGGCTGACGGTGCAGCAGAACGTCGAACTCGGGCTGGAGGCCCGGGGGTTGCGCCGCGCCGAACGGGCCGCGGCGGCCCTCCAGGCGATCGACCTGATCGGGCTCGACGGCTTCGCCTCCGCCTACCCCAAGGAGCTGTCCGGCGGGATGCGCCAGCGCGTCGGCTTCGCCCGCGCCCTGGTCGTCGAGCCCGACGTGCTGATGATGGACGAGCCGTTCTCCGCCCTCGACGTGCTCACCGCCGAGAACCTCCGCGGCGAACTGCTGGAGCTGTGGGAATCGGGCCAGTTCCCCACCCGTGCCGTCGTCATGGTCACCCACAACATCGAGGAGGCGGTGCTGATGGCCGACCGCGTGGTGGTCCTCGACGCCCGGCCCGGCCCCCTCAAGGCCGTCTTCGACATACCGCTGGCGCGCCCCCGCGACCGCGGCGCGCCCGCGTTCGGCGCCCTCGTCGACCGCCTGTACGGCGTGATGACCGGCCGCGCCCAGGAACCCGGGCCCGCCCTGCTGGGCCGTCCCGGCCCTCAGGCCGGCGGCCCCGGGCGCCCCACCCCCGCCAACACCCCCTTGCCGCAGGCCGGGGTCGACGGGCTGGCCGGTCTCGCCGAGATCCTGGCCCGGCACGGCGACCGCTGCGAGCTGGCCGACCTGGCCGACGAACTCGGGCTGGAGGTCGACGACTTGCTCCCGATGGTCGACGCCCTGGAACTGCTCGGCTTCGCCGTCGTCCACGGCGGCGAGCTGCTGCTCACCCCGGAGGGCAGCGGCTTCGCCGACGCGGACGTCCAGGACTCCAAGAAGATCTTCGCCGGCGCGGTGCTCGACGCGGCCCCGCTGGTCCGGCTCATCGTCACCAGCCTCCAGCGCCGGGAGGGCACCCTGCGCGCCGGCTTCTTCCGCGACCTGCTCGCCCACCACTACACCGGCGAGCAGATCGCCCAGCAGTTGGAGACCGCCACCGACTGGGGCCGCTACGCCGCGCTCTTCACCTACGACGCCGGCCCCGAGCAGTACACCCTCGACGAGGGCGGGGCCGCTTGGGACGTCCGGCCGCCCCGCGCCGCGGCCCCCGCCGGCTGACCGGCCGACGCGCCGCGGCCCGGGACCGCAACGCCCGTCAGCCGCCCGGCGCCGGCCGCGGACGCAGCCGGCCGCGCACCGCGCCCCGGGCCACCACCGCCTCGTCCGCCGCGGCGGCTGCCACCGGAGCCCCCTCGGTGACGCCCGCCGCCGGCGGCGCCTGCGCCGCCACCACCGCGCCCTCCAGCAACGTGCGCACATGGTCGCCCGCGACCCGGTAGAAGATCCTGGTGCCCTCCCGGCGCGAGACCACCAGCCCCACCGCCCGCAGCCGCGCCAGATGCTGCGAGACCGCGGCGACATGCGCACCGACCAGCTCGGCCAACTGCCCCACCGCGTACTCGCGTTGGGTCAGCGCCCACAGCACCCGGAAACGCGTGGTGTCGGCGACGGCCTTCAGCACGGCGACGGCCTGCTCGGATCTCTGGTCGGCATCGGGTGGGACTTGGGCATCCATGAAGGGAGTTTAACGACTGGCGCCCGCAGACAGCACGGGCCGGAAGACCTCTGTCCGCGCTGCCGGATGCCGGTGTCCGGTGCCGGTGTCCGGTGCCGGTCACGCCTCGGGCCGCCACCGGGCCTCCAGTCGGCGCCGCCCGTCGGGATCGGTGACGGTGTGCCAGTGGGCGCGCGGCCGCCGGGGAGTGCGCCGCGCCGCCTGCCGACGGACGGGCGGCGTCGCCACCGCGTGCAGCGCGGGACTGTCGGCGGCGCCCCGGGCGATGCGCGCGACGACTTCGCGCAGGACGGTCCGCAGGGCCGGTCCCGCGGACGGCCGCAGCGGACGGATGTGGATCGCGGACAGTACGGACATGACGCACTCACCTCCGTGCGGATGACTGGCCTCCGGGGCGGCGGTCGGTGGGCGCGCCGCCCCGGAGGCGGTCCGTGGCGCTCAGTGCCCCAGGGCGAGTTGGACGATGCGGACGGCGACCAGGACCATGGCGGCCAGCAGGTAGGTCCGCAGGGCGGTGAGGCCCACCTTGCGTCCGGTGGAGAGGATCGGCTTGGGCAGGTGGTCGAGCGGCGGCATCCGCCAGTCCTCCTTGCCCGTGCGGTCCACGGGCGTGGCCAGGGCCCAGCCCTTGCGGCGCCGGCGGGCCTCGGCGTAACCGAGGGCGAGGATGCCGGCGACGCCGCAGACGCCCATGATGTCCAGGATCGCGTCCGAGCTGATGTGGGGGAAGAGCACGGCGGCGGTCAGGATGATGGACAGGGCGACCAGGACGGCCACGACGACGGACGTGAAGGCGTTCATCGCCCGCCCGTTGACCCACGGGCCGAGTACCGCCTTGTCGTTGCAGAGCAGCAGCAGGAAGACCGAGGCGGAGGGCAGCAGCACCCCGGCCAGGGTCTGGACGCCCTCGGTGAGCAGGCCGAGCGGGGAGCCGGGGATGACCACGATGACCGCGGCGGCCAGGATGAGCCCGGCGAAGACGGCGTAGAAGCCCTTGGCGCTCCGCACGCCCCGGTGCAGCGAGTGCTTCAGGCCCATCACGTCGCCGATGGCGTAGGCGGTGGACAGGGAGACGGCGGAGGCGCCGATGATGGAGGCGTCCAGCAGCGCGATGGCGAACAGCACCCCGGCGGTGCGGCCGGCGTACTTCGTGAGGCCGGCGGCCACGTCCTCGGCGTCGGTGAAGTGGCCGAACTCGCCGTGCCCGGCGAACGCGGCGGCGCAGAAGCCCATCATCGCGGCGGCGCCGACCACCACCACCACGATACCCAACCACAGGTCGGCCTTCTCGTAGCCCATGAAGCGCGGGGTGATGCGCTTGTCGATGACGTAGGACTGCTGGAAGAACAGCTGCCACGGGGCGACGGTGGTCCCCACGATGGCGATGATCAGCAGCATCACGTCCGAGAGCTGGGAGTGCTGCGGCAGGCCCGGGACGACGAAGTCGTGCGCCATCTGCGCGGCCGGCGGGTGCACCAGGAAGTAGATCGGCACCAGCAGCAGCGATCCGGCGCACAGGGCGATGGCGGTGCGTTCGAACCGGCGGAACGAGCCGGTCGACGCGGCCAGCACCACGATCACCGCCGCCAGCAGCACGCTCGGCACCTTCGGCAGCCCGAGGTAGCCGACCGCCAGGGTGATGCCGATGAACTCGGTGACGATGGTGAGGGCGTTGAGGAGGAACAGGTCGATGACCGAGAACGCGCCCCAGAACTTCCCGAACCGCTCCAGGATCAGCCGGGCGTGCCCGACCCCGGTGACGGCGCCCAGCCGGAGCACCATCTCCTGGTTGACGTAGAGCACCGGCACGAGCAGCAGCAGCGTCCACAGCAGGCTGGTGCCGTAGTTCTGGCCGGCCTGTGTGTAGGTGCCGAAGGCGCCGGCGTCGTTGTCGCCGACCATCACGATCAGGCCCGGGCCGACGATCGCGAGCAGGGTCTTGAGCTTGGCGGACAGGCCGCGGCGGGGCGCGGTGTCGTCGTGCCTGATGGTGCCGAGCGCACCGCGGATGTCGCCGACGTGCGCGTCGTCGAGGACCGCGGAGGCGGGCTTCGGGGCGGGCGGGGCGGTGGTGGTGGACAGATCGGTCATGACAGCCTCCCGGTCCCCCGGTCTGGGGGAGGTTCGGGGCACGCGGCAGCACCGTTCCGCGGGCGGGCGGCCCGCGCCCGGGCGGCATGGAGCCGCACCGGTGCGGACTGCTACGGGGCGCGGAAGCGGGCGCGGGGAAGAGGGGTGTTATCGCGTGCCGGAGGTCAACGAGGACATGCGGATGCGGGGCCGACTGTGGCCCGGACTACTGCAATGGCCGTCCATGTCTCTCGCCTCCTCACGGCCGGGGCGCCAAGGGCGCCATGACGGACACGTCAAGGAGCGGACCGGCCGCATGGGCCGGCTCACCCCAACTCGTCAGAGCTTTGGCACTCCACGGCGTAATCCCCTTGCCGGGGCAGCCACTTGGGGTCACCCCTTAATCCGGGGAGACCTGTCCTGAACCTGGGCGTCTCTCGACGTCGTGGGGTCAGTGGCCTGTGTCCGTGCAGACGCCTCACCGAACGAGGTGCCTTCGAATTTCTCGAACGTCCAGCAGCATACCGACCTACTTGCGCATCGACGCAAGTACTTGACCGAACCTTGACGCCGGCACACACCGACGAACCCGGCGCGCACACCGCACGGTTGGACCTCCACGCAGGTCAACTGCCCCTCATTGTCCGGGAGTTGATCGTCGTTTCCTGGCACGCCGTCATGCGCCGGGAGCCCCCGGCGGGGCCCACGCCTCCACGGAACGGGCCCGAGCCGCCCGCTCCCCTCCCCCGCACGGGCCGCCGGCCTCGCCGCGCGGGCCCGCCACGGCCAGGCACCCCGCACCGGCCGCGGCCCCGGGCGTCCGGCGGGCGCGACGCGACGGAGCGCGCTCAGCACGAAGGGCCGCCCGGTCACTGTGGGTAGTGGGCCGCCCGGTGTCCGTCCACGGGCGGGCTCGCCCCGTCGGCAGGCGGGCCGGCCGGAAGGCGCCCGCACGGGGCAAGCAGGGCGGCAGGCCCGCCCGGGGAGTGTTAGAAATAGCAGCATGGCCGCAGGGTCCGGCCGCTACCGGCGCACAAGAGGACGGTCACTGACCGAACGACGCCCGCAGAGCGTCGCGGGGCAAGTCTTCCTGCTCCAGCTCACCGTGGGACTGCTGATCGTCCTGGTCGCTCTGGCGGCGCTGCTGCTGACCTCGCGGCACGACGCCGAGCAGGCGGCCCGCAGCCGCTCGGTGGCCGTCGCGGAGACCTTCGCCCACTCCCCCGGGCTCACGGCCGCGCTGCGGTCCCCCGATCCGGCGAAGGAGCTGCAGCCCCTCACCGAGGCGGCCCGGAACCGCGCGGGCGTCGACTTCATCGTCGTGCTCGACACCCATGGCGTCCGGTACACGCACCCGCAGCCCGGGCAGATCGGCAAGCAGTTCATCGGCAACATCGGTCCCGCGCTGGCCGGCCGGGTGCAGATCGAGAACGTGACCGGCCCGCTCGGCCACGAGGTGCAGGCCGTGGTCCCGGTCACCGATCCGCACGGCTCGGTGGTGGGCCTGGTGTCCGCGGGGATGAAGGTGGCGAGCGTCAGCCGCGCCATCGCCGGCCATCTCCCGGTGATCTTCGGGATCAGCGGCGCGACGCTGGCGCTCGCCACCGCCGCCACCGGGGTGATCACCACCAGGCTGCGGCGCCAGACCCACGGGCTGGGGCCGGTCGAGATGAGCCGCATGTACGAACACCACGACGCGGTGCTGCACGCCGTCCGGGAGGGCGTGGTCATCGTCGACGGCGACGGCCGTCTGCTGCTGGTCAACGACGAGGCCGCACGGCTGCTCGCCCTGCCCGGGGACGCCGAGGGACGCCAGGTGTCCCAGCTGCCCGACCTCGCCCCGGGCCTGGCCGAGCTGCTGTCCTCGGGCCGCAGCGCCACCGACGAGATCCACCAGGCCGGCGGCCGGCTCCTGGCGGTGAACCAGCGGCCCACCGACCCCGACGCCCCCGGCATGGGGACGGTCGCGACCATCCGCGACTCCACGGAGCTGCGGCTGCTCTCCGGGCGGGCGGAGAGCGCCCGCGAGCGCCTGGGCCTGCTCTACGAGGCCGGGGTGAGCGTCGGCACCACCCTCGACGTCACGCGCACCGCCGAGGAGCTCGCCGAGGTCGCGGTGCCGCGGTTCGCCGACTTCGTCACCGTCGACCTGGCGGCGCCCGTCCTGCACGGCGACGAGCCGGCCGGGGGCGGCGCCCACCAGATGGTCCGCTCCGCGGTGCACGGCATCCGCGAGGGCCTCGCGTTCTTCCCGCCCGGTACGCCGATCACGTGGGTGGAGGCCACGCCCCAGGCACGCGGCATGGTCAGCGGCCGCTCGGAGGTCGTGCCCGACCTGGCGGCGACCCGTGCCTGGCGGTTGCCCGACCCCGAGGGCGCCGAGGGCATCCTGGCGTACGGCATCCACTCGCTGATCATCACGCCGCTCAAGGCCCGCGGCATCATCCTGGGCGTGGCCAACTTCTGGCGCGCGCAGAAGCCCGAGCCGTTCGACGACGAGGACCTGTCGCTGGCCGAGGAGCTGGTGGCGCGCGCCGCGCTGAGCATCGACAACGCCCGGCGGTACACCCGGGAGCACGCGCTGGCGGTGACCCTGCAACGCAGTCTGCTCCCACGCACGCTGCCCGAGCAGAGCGCGATGGAGGTGGCCCACCGCTATCTGCCGGCCCAGTCGGGGGTGAGCGGTGACTGGTTCGACCTGATCCCGCTGTCCGGGAGCCGGGTGGCGCTCGTGGTCGGTGACGTCGTCGGCCACGGGCTGCACGCCGCGGCCACCATGGGCCGGCTCCGCACGGCGGTGCACACCTTCTCCACCCTCGACCTGACACCGGACGAGCTCCTCGGCCACCTCAACGACCTCGTCGACCAGATCGACCAGGAGGAGGCGGACACCGGCAGCGGCACCGCCATCACCGGCGCCACCTGCCTGTACGCGATCTACGATCCGGTCACCCGGCGCTGCGACATGGCCCGGGCCGGCCATCCTCCTCCGGCGCTCGTCCACCCCGACGGCACCGTGGAGTTCCCCGACCTGCCGGCCTGCCCGCCCCTGGGGGTGGGCGGCGTGCCCTTCGAGACCGCGGAACTGCGCCTGCCCGAGGGGACCCAGATCGTGCTCTACACCGACGGGCTGGTCGAGGAGCGCACCCGGGACTTCGACGAGGGCATGGAGCTGCTGCGCGGGGCGCTGTCCCATCCGGGCCGGTCGCCGGAGGAGAACTGCCGGGCGGTGCTCGACCGTCTGCTCCCGGACCGCCCGCGGGACGACGTGGCGCTGCTGATCGCCCGCACCCGTGTGCTCGGCCCGGACCGCGTCGCCGGGTGGGACGTGCCGTTCGATCCGGCCGCGGTCGCGGGGATGCGTTCCCGCATCGCGGACAAGCTCGCCGAATGGGGCCTGACCGAGGCCGTTTTCGCGACGGAGCTGGTGGTCAGCGAACTGATCACCAATGCGATCCGGTACGGCTCGCCACCGGTGGCGGTGCGGCTGCTGCGGGACCGCAGCCTGGTCTGCGAGGTGGCCGACGGCAGCAACACCTCGCCGCACCTGCGGTACGCGGCATCGACCGACGAGGGCGGCCGCGGCCTGTTCCTGGTGGCCCAGCTCACCGATCGCTGGGGGACCCGCTACACCGCGCAGGGCAAGGTCATCTGGGCGGAGCAGCCCCTGCCGCCGCCCCTCCCGAACAGCGGGGACGGGGGCGGGCCCGCCGCGCCGTAGCGGAACCGGTTCCCGCGTCGACCGGGGCGGAGCCCAACGCCCGTCGTGCGGCGTCGACTTGGGCGGCCGGTCAGCTCTCGGTGCGGCGGGCCGCGTCGAAGCCGGCGAGCATGGCCTCCAGCGCGAAGTCGAACCGGGAGTCGGCCCCCGAGCGCGGCCGTTCGGTGCGTGCGGCCGCGGTGAGCAGGGGGAACTCGTCGGGGTCCAGGTCGAGCAGCGGGTGCAGGTGGTCGGTGGCGGTCCGCCGGTCGTCGCGGCGGGCGGGGTCCGCCTCGGCGGCGACGTGCCCGACGACGAAGCCGGAGATGGCGTAGAGGACGTCCAGCGCCCGGTCCAGGGGGAAACCCGCGGTGCGCAGGGAGGCGAGGGCGTTCTCCATGGCTTGGAGGTTGCGCGGCGTGGTGGCCGGTCGGGACACCACCAGCGGGACCACGTGGGGGTGCGCGAGCAGCGCCGTGAGCAGGGCGTCCGCGTAGTCGCGCAGGTCGGCGCGCCAGGAGGCGGCCTGGAAGCGCGGCGGGGCGACCTCGGCGAAGACCTGCTCGACCAGGCCGTCCAGGAGGGCGTCCTTGCTGGCGACGTGGTGGTAGAGGGTCATCGCCTCCACGCCGAGTTCGGCGCCGAGGCGGCGCATCGACAGGGCCTTGAGGCCCTCGCGGTCGGCGAGGGCCAGGGCCGCTTCGAGGACGGACTGTCGGGTCAGCCCCGCACGTTGACCGCGGGTCCGGTTGCCGGGCATCGGGCCCGCCCTTCCCGTTTGACGATACTTACGGCGTAAGTCTAGCGTGAGGACACCGACTTACGTCGTAAGAATCGGGGTGCCGCGGATGGGTCGGCGCCCGAACGGGAGACAGAGGAAGCGTCTTGACTACGATCACGACTCCCCGTGCCACCCGGCCCGGTCTGCGCGCCAGTTGCGCGGGGCTGGTGCTCACCGTGGCCGCCACGCTGGCCCCGCTCGTCGACGTGGCCACGGCCGACAGCCTGACCGCCCATGTGCGGGCCGCCTACCCCCGCTGGTCCGCGGCCCTGGTGGCCGCCGACCGGAACGCCATCGTCACCTACCTCGCCGTCGTCGGCGCACTGGGCCTGCTGGCCTGGTCGTGGGCGATCCTGGGCATAGCCAGGCGCAAGCACTGGTCGCGCGGGCTCGTCACCACCCTCTTCGCCCTGGGACTGACCACCGCCGCCTTCGACCTCACATTCTCGGAAGGCGCGTACGCCCAGGTCATCCCGCGCCCGTACGGGCTGCTGGGCATGCTGCCCGTGGCGGCCGGGCTGGCCGCGGTCGTGCTGGTGTGGCGCCGGTCGCCACAGGCGCGCGGGTGAGCGTCGAGCGGTCGTGACGTGCGTGCGGGGTACGTCCGGCGCACCCCGCACGTCGACCACTCGGCCACCCAGTCGCTCAGTCGCTCAGTCGCTCAGTCGCTCCGGACGAGCGTGCAGGGGTGGCTGAGGTAGTTGCCGAGCCAGCCGTCCCCCTCACCGCTCTTCATCGCACGCGCCGCACCGGTCAACCTCCCCTCCGATCCGCCGAGTTCGAGCAACAGCAGCGGGCTGTCGATCCGGGCGTCGGCGGTCGGCAGCTGGAGCGGCACCAGGGTCCGCACTCCCCAGTCGGCCGAGGCCCGGCCGGCGGCGGTGGCCTCCCCCACCCCGTCGAGCCGCACCGAGACCTGCTGCCCGGCGAGAAGGGCGATCCGGAGCGGGAGGTCGCCCTCGCGCGTCTCGATCCGGCCGGTCCAGCTCCCCTCCGGCAGCGTCATCGGACGGTCGGTGGCGGGGATCGCGCACAGGCCGGCGGGATCGAAGCCCGGCGCCAGGCGCTCCAGGAGGTGGTGCAGGATCGCGTTGCGGGCCGACTTGTCGGTGCTGTTGGTGAGGACGGCCAGCGAGAGCTCCCGCTCCGGGACCCGGACCACCATGGTGGCGACCCCGCCCATCCCACCGCTGTGACTGTGCAGCACCGGCCCGGGGCCGGTCGACACGCTCCAGCCGAGCCCGTACCCCTGTGCCGGGTCGATCGGCACCGCGTCGTACACGGCGGTCGCCGTCTCCGGCCTCAGCAGCGTGGCGGAGTGCTGCGCGAACAGCGCCACGTCCGTCGCCGTCGCCCAGGCGTCCCCGGCGGCCGGATGGCCGGACCGGCAGACCGGGTAGGCGCGACCGTCGACGGTGTACCGCGCCGCGGTCGGCCCCGAACCGCGGTACTCCGCCCCGACCTCCAGGCTTGCCAGGCCGAGCGGCTCGGCGACCCGGGCCCGGATCTGCGCGTCGACGTCGCCGAGGAGCGAACCGAGCGCGTCATAGCCGAGGTTGGCGTACTCGAAGCCGCTGCCCGGCTCGCGGTAGAGCCGCTCCGCGTACCAGCGCGTCGGGATCGACGACGCCCCCTCGCCGTAGTGCCAGTCGTAATGACCGCCGAAGCCCCCGCGGTGCTGGAGCGTCTGACGGATCGTCGGCGCGCCGCCCGGTCGGCCGTAGTCGCCCGGCAGCGGCGCGTCCAGGTCCAGCAGCCCCTCGTCGGCGGCGGAACAGATCGCGGTCGCGGTGAGCGGCTTGGTGATCGAGGCCAGCCGGTACACGGTCTCGGCGGTCGCCCTGCGCCCGGCCTCCCGGTCCGCCATGCCGTACGCCTCGGCGAACACCACCGCACCGCGCTCCACGACCGCGACGGAGGCCGAAGCACAGCCGTGCCGCTCAAGTGCCCGGGTGCAGAACTCCGCCACGCCGTCCATCGCGTCCCCCTTGATCACTGATCCGCTCCGCGTCACCCTAGCCAACGGCCGCCGGGCGGAGGCCGGCAGCACTCATGGGGCGCACGACCGGCGCTGGCTTATGACCGCACGCGCCCTGTTATGCCCGCCTTCACGTCCTGTACCTTCTTTGCTCAGTAGATTCAGCAGCTTCAGCGGCATTGATACTGACGGTCGGCGCGGCCTGGTAGGGAACTGCCGCCCTCCCCCCACCGGTGCGGGTGGTGGTGCCACGTCGGCGCGTCAAGTCCGGCCTGTATCCATCGAGTTCCCTCCGCCGGGCTCCGTCTGCCGGGCGCCGTGCGCGCAGGCCAGGGGCGCGGTCCGGGACATCTGCGTACTCCCGACCGGGAGACGAGGGGAGATCACCTGTGGCTGACCGGTCCTACCCCTACCGCACCGCGCTGATCACCGGTGCCTCCAGCGGCATCGGGACGGCCCTGGCCCGGCAGTTGGCGGCCCGGGGCGTCGCTCTGGTGCTCGTCGCCCGCCGCGCCACGCGCCTGGAGGACCTGGCCGAGGAGCTGCGCCGCGCCCACGGCGTCGACGTGGAGACGCTGCCGGCGGACCTCACCGACCCCGATCGGCTCCACCGGGTGGAGACCCGTCTCACCGACCCGGCCAAGCCGGTCCAACTGCTGGTCAACAACGCCGGTTCCGGGGCGGCCGGGGTCTTCGCCGACCTCCCCGTGGACGGCGAGGAGGCCACCCTGCGGCTCAACGCCCAGGCACCGGTGCGGCTGACCCGCGCCCTCCTGCCGCGCCTGCGGACGGAAGGCCACGGCGGCATCCTCAACGTCTCCTCCCTCACCGGCCAGTTGCCGTCGCCCTCCCTGGCCACCTATGCCGCGACCAAGGCGTTCCTCACCCACTTCTCGGAGGACCTCGCCATCGAGAACCGCGGTTCCGGCATCCACATCACCGCGCTTCTGCCCGGCTTGACCAGGACCGACTACTTCACCTCGAACGGCTTCGGCCCCGCCCGGATGCCGGGATTCCTGTGGCTGGGCGCGGAGCAGGTCGCCGCCGCCGGGCTGAAGGCCGTCGCCGCGGGCAACCGGCGGTGCGTACCCGGGGTTTCCTACAAGGTCGCGACCGCCCTCCTCACCGTCACCCCGCCGCCGCTCAAGCGGACACTCGGACGGTATCTGTGGCATCGGTGAGGTGCCCCGCCCCGGGCGAGGTGGGTGCGACGGGTGGCGAAAGGTCCTACGGAACGGCCGAGGTGGTCGCGTCCGCGGTACCGGAACTCCCCTTCCGCCCAGGGGTGTCGGCGCTGCGGTCGGCGCCTGTTCGGGTACCCGTGCTCGTGCCGGTCAGGAGCCGGTCGACGAACGCGGTGACGGCGGGCAGCACCGTGGTCATGCGGGGGCGCCAGCCGGGCACGGCGTTGACTTCGCAGAGGGTGTGTCCGCCGTCGGCGGTGAAGAGCAGATCGACCCCGGCGATGCTCAGGCCCAGCGCCGCGGCGGCCCGGACCGCCAGGGCCTCCGCCTCGGGGTAGCGGCCCAGGCAGAGTTCCGCGGAGCCGCCCCGGGCGAGGTTGGCGGCGAGGGAGCCGTCGTGGGAGGTGCGGATCTGGGCCGCGACGGGCTCTCCGTCCACGACGAACACCCGGAGGTCCCGCCCGTGGGAGGGGGCGACGTACTCCTGGAGGATCAGCGGCACGTCCTGGGCGAGGCTGCCCGCCAGGGCCCGGAGCAGGTCCGTGTCCGGAGCGAGGAACACATGCGCCCCGTTGCGTCCGTTGATGGCCTTCACCACGCACGGCTCGGGCACCTCGGGACTGCGCACCACGCCGACGAGGGGCGCCGTGGCGTACGACAGGGAGTCGGGCACGGGGAGTCCGGCGGCGGCCAGTTCCTGGAGCTGCCAGACCTTGTTGCCGCAGCGCTCCTGGGACGCGGCCGAGTTGACCACGATCGCCCCCATGTGCTCCAGCTGCCGGAGCAGGGTCAGCTCGCGGTGCTGCGTCATGGTGCCGGGAGTCTGCCGCACCAGGACGACCCTGGGTGGCGGGATGTCCTGGCCGGCGAAGGTCTGCAGCACCAGACGGCCGTCCCGTACGCCGAAGAGGAGTTCGTCGGTCCGCCAGACCGCGAAGCGCGGGCCGTAGGTCTTCCTCAGCGCCGCGGCCAGTACCGCGGTCGCCTTCGGCAGCGGCGCCGGATGCTCCCGGCCCAACACCCACACCTCGGCAGGCGCTTCGATCGCCGATGCCATCCCACACGCTCCTCTCCCCGACGTGGCCGCTGAGGCAGGGGAGGTCTTCTCCGCTGCCTGATCAACGACACCCCAGACTGGCACGGGCAGCCGGCCGCCGGGGCGGATTCCGCGTCCTCGGTCTGTCGGCTGCGAGGCTCGGCGCCCTCCTCCGGGGCGGTGCCGGACTCGCCCCGCCCGTGGGCGTGCGCCCCGCGCGGCCTCAGCCGTCCGTGTCGAGGCTGAGCACGGTGTGCAGCAGGCCGGGGAACCGCTCGTCGAAATCGGGGCGCAGCGAGACCCAGCAACGGGTGCCCTCCGGGCGGCTGCGGGCGATGCCGCCCTGGCGGAGCTTCTTCATGTGGTGGCTCAACGTGGACTGGGCGACGCCGAGATCGAAGTCGCCGGCCGGGTGCTCCCGGCCGTCGGTCAGTACCCGCACGATCGCCCGGCGGGTCGGGTCGGCCAGCGCGGCGAGGGCGTCGGAGAGCGTCACCGAGGAGAGTTGCGGGTGATCGAGCGAGCGCATGGGGCCAGTGTAGCCACTTCATCGATAATCGACGAACATCGATGTATCGTGGAGAGCGAGACATCGCAGGCGAACCGGGAGGGGCTTCATGATCGTCGACCATCGCGTGTACACCATCCAGCCCACGCGGGTGGCGGACTGGGTCGCGCTGTACCGCGAGAAGGGCTACCCGCTCCAACAGCACCATCTGGGCCGGTGCGTGGGCTGGTACGTCCCCGTGGAGGGCCGCCTGGACCAGGTCGTCCACCTGTGGGCGTACGAGGACCAGGCCGACCGGGAGCGCCGCCGGACCGCGCTGTACGCCGACCCGGAATGGCAGGCGTACCTCGCGGAGATGAAGCGCGAGGGCCTGGTGCTGAGCATGGAGAACCGGATCCTCGCGCCGACCGACTTCTCCCCCGTGCAGTGAACCCGGCGGCGGCCTGGCCGCCGCGGAGGGCGGCACCTTCCGTCCACCGGTGGGGTGTTCAGGCGTCCAGACCGCCGCGTTTCACCAACTGGCCGGCGATCACGTTGCGCTGGATCTCGTTGGTGCCCTCGCCCACGATCATCAGCGGCGCGTCGCGGAAGTAGCGCTCCACGTCGAACTCGGTGGAGTAGCCGTAACCCCCGTGGATGCGCACCGCGTTGACGGCGATCTCCAGGGCGGTCTCGGAGGCGAAGAGCTTGGCCATACCGGCCTCCATGTCCACGCGGCGGCCGGCGTCGGCCTCGCGGGCCGCGTAGAGGGTGAGCTGACGGGCGGCGGTCAGCGACGTGGCCATGTCGGCGAGGTAGTTGCCGATGGACTGGTGCTGCCAGATCGGCTTGCCGAACGACTCCCGCTCCTGGGCGTAGGCGAGGGCGTCCTCCAGCGCCGCCCGGCCGACGCCGAGGGCGCGGGCGGCGACCTGGAGCCGGCCGGTCTCCAGGCCCGTCATCATCTGCGTGAACCCCTTGCCCTCGGCGCCGCCCAACACGGCCTCGGCCGGCGCCCGGTAGTCCTCGAAGGACAGCTCGCAGCTCTCCACCCCCTTGTAGCCGAGCTTGGGCAGGTCCCGGGAGACGGTGAGGCCGGGGCCGTGCTCGACGAGGAGGATGGACATGCCCCGGTGCGCGGGCTCGGCGTCCGGGTCGGTCTTGCAGAGCAGGGCGATGAGCTGTGAGCGGCGGGAGTTGGTGATCCAGGTCTTCGATCCGTTGACCAGGTAGCCCGCGCCGTCCTTGCGGGCGACGGTGTGCATGGCCTGGAGGTCGGAGCCACCGCCCGGTTCGGTCAGGGCCATGGTGGCGCGGATCTCGCCGGTGGCCATCCGCGGCAGGTAGTGCCGCCGCTGCCGCTCGGTGCCGAAGCGCAGCAGGAGTGTGGCGACCACGGTGTGGCCGCCCATCGCGCCGGCCAGGCTCATCCAGCCGCGGGCGAGTTCCTCGGTGACCAGGACGTAGCAGGGGGTGGAGACGCGGGTGCCGCCGTACTCCTCGGGGACGGCCAGGCCGAAGACGCCGAGCCGCTTCATCTGCCCGATCAGGGCCTCGGGGTAGGTGTTGCCGTGTTCCAGTTCGCGGACGACGGGCTTGACGTCCCTGTCGACGAAGTCCCGCACCGTGCGGACGATGGCCCGCTCGTCCTCGGAGAGTGCGTCGAGAGTGCTCATGGGTGACATGCTCCTCGTTGATCGGTGGAGGGTGGTCGGGTCGGCGGCCCGCCCCGTCCGGCTGATCACACCAGCCCGCCGCGCCGCATGGAAGGACGCAACGATGCCCAACTCCCGGTCCCCGTTCGGCTCCGCCCTCGATGCCTGGCAGCCGGAACCCGTCACCGGCCAGGACCCCTTGCATCCCGGGCCGGTCGACGCCGCCTCCGCGCTCCTCGATCTGCCCGCGGCGGCCGCCGCGGCCGGCGATCCGCTGCCTCCGCTGTGGCACTGGTTCTTCTTCCTGCGCTGGCCCGCCCAGCGGGAGCTCGGCCCCGACGGGCACCCGCTGGAGGCGTCCTTCCTGCCGCCGGTCCCGGACCGGCAGCGGATGTTCGCCGGCGGACGCTGCGAGATCGTCGAGCCGCTGCGGCTCGGCCGGCCCGCGGAATGCGTCAGCAGCCTGGCCGCCGTGACGCCCAAGCGGGGCCGCACGGGAGAGCTGCTGTTCGTCACCGAGCGCCGGGAGTACCGGCAGTCCGGGCGCCGGTGCCTGGTCGAGGAGCAGGACTTCGTCTACCGGTCGGGCCGCAGCACCGACCCGCAGCACCCGACCGCGCTCGACGACGCGGCCGGCCCCGCGGCCGAGGGCCCCTGGCAGCTGCCGCTGCGCCCCGATCCGACACTGCTGTTCCGGTTCAGCGCGCTGACCGCCAACGCCCACCGGATCCACTACGACGCGCCGTACTGCCAGGACGTGGAGGGGTATCCGGGGCTCGTCGTGCACGGGCCGCTGCTGGTGCTGCTGATGCTGGAAGTCGTCCGCCGCAACGCCCCCGAACGCCGGGTGCGCACCCTGGCGTACCGGCTGCGGCGCCCGGTGTTCGCGGGCGAGCGCCTCCTGGCCGACGGCGCGCCCTCGGACGGGCGGGCCGCCCTGCGCATCGCCACGCACCGTGCGGCGCGGCACGCCACCGCCGAGGTGGCGTTCGCCTGAGGGCCGAAGGGGCGTTCGTCGAGAAGGGGGCGGTCTCCTCCGGGGCCGCGGGGCCGGTCCCTGGTGAGTGCAGGGCGCACGGCGGGGCGGTTCCGGGGTCGGGGCCGCCCCGCCGGGTTCCGGGCCGGCGGCCGGGGGGAGTTGGGCCGGCCGCCGGGCGCCGCGGGGTCAGACCTCCAGGGCGAGATGGATGCCTTCGTAGGCGAGCCACTGGGCGTGGGTGTGCAGCCCGTAATGGAGGTCCGTGGCGGGCTTCCAGCCGGGTGGGGGCGCGGGCCAGGCAGGGGCGTCGGGAGTGGTGCGGGGCGCGGGTGACGCCGGTGGTGTCAGGGGGACCGGGCGGACGGCGGTGCGGACCGCCTCCGCCACCTCGGCGGTGGTGATCGGGGCGTCCGCCAGGCCGGTCACCGGCTCGGTGGGCGGTGTGCGGAGCAGTGCGGACAGGGCGGTGACCAGGTCGCGGGTGTGCAGGGGGCGCAGGGTCCCGGCGGGGTCGTCGAGGGTGAGGGGGTAGCTGCGCAGGGCGTCCCAGACCAGGCGTCCGATGCGCGACTCGGGCGGGCAGCCGGGGCCGTAGAGGTCGCCCGGCCGGAGGGTGAACTCCGCCGGGTGGCCTGGGACTTGGAGGGTGATCGTGGCGGGGGGTGCGGGGTTCGGGTGGGTGAGGGGGGTCAGGTCGAGGAGGGCGCCGGCGGGACGGTCTGGGTGGTCGTGCGGCCGGTGGGTGAGCGGGGTGACGTGGAATCCGGCGTCGGTCAGTCCGCGGACGAGGTGTTCCCCGAGCGGGGTTGCGGCGCCGAGCACCGCGACGGGGTGGGCGTCGGTCCGCCGGGCGTCGGTCCGCTGCGGGGCGGTTGTCCCGGGGCCGGTCTCGGACGGGGCGGACGTCGTGGGGCGGGCGGTCCGGCGGGGCGGGCGCAGGGCCTCGGCGGCCTCGCGGCCCGCCGCCAGGCCCGCCGTGGTGATCCGGGCCAGTGCGTCCCGCTGTTCCGCGATCCGTTCCTCGCTCTGGACGTAACTGATGCCTCCGGGGCCGACGGTGGCGAGTGCTTCGGCCAGCACGGCGGGGTCCGGGCCGGCGTCCGGAACGGCGTGGTTCCTGGTCGCGCCGGGGGCCGGAGCGCAGCGGAGGCCGTCGTTCCGGTGGACGAATCCCATCGTGAAGGCGGTGAGCCAGGCGCCCTGGGCCGCCTCGGGGGTGGTGGCTTCGGCCATTCGCAGGTTGGCCGGTTGGTGTCTTCCCACGCGGACGCCGACGCCCTCCAGATACTGCTCGCAGTCGAGGTGGAGCCAGTGGCCGGGACCGGAGGTCCGGGGAGCGCGCGGGTCGTAGGCGTTTCCGGCGTCATCGACGCGTACCGCGCACTGCGCCACGCCCTGTTTGAAGAACGGGAGTACCCGCAGGCCGGTCAGGCGGGCGGCTTCGTTCCCGGGAACGTCGTGCGGCAGAAAGCACACCGAACGGCGCGGTCCGCGGAAGGCATTGCCGGAGATGCTGCCGTGGTCCTCGTGTTCGGCGAGACTGGGCACCGAGACGTATGCCGGGATTCCGTGCGCCCTTAAGTAGCGGTTCATCAGGATGTCGTCGGGCCAGCTGTCGAGGTGGCGGCGGCCGAATGCGGCGTACCCGGCGGCGACTTGTCTGGGAAGAATGATGGCGACACAGGGAAAGTACTCATTGACCGCGCCCACCCACCGCGCGCCGGTCATCGCGCCAAAACGCACCGCGGCGCCGTTCCGGGAGTCCCAGAGCGCGAATAGCGCGAGAGCGGCGTCCGGCATCTGCGCAATCGCCTGCCGGGCGCGGGCGAAGAAGGTATCGGAGAGGATCATGTCGTCCTGGACGACGAGTTGGTGCGTGGCGCCGTCCTCGATCGCCTCCCAGGCGCACAACGCGGTCCGCAGTACGGACGGTTTGCCGGCCGGGTCCGGGTCCATGACAACGCGCAGGGCCCCCGGTGGAGCGGAGCTCGCCAGCCGTTCGGCCGCCGCTCGGCGTTTGGGGTGGGTCATCACGGCCCCGCTCAACCGATAACGCGTCATGAATTCCTCCGGTTCGCCGCTTTTCCGGCCCGTCGGTCTTTTGCACCGCACCTGATCGATCCGGCACACGTGAATCCGGACAGTACGGCGGTGTGCGTATAGCCCGCAAGACTGCCGAAATGGCGCTCTGGCCACCGGAATCGGCGCCGGACATGCTGACCGCTGGCCCACGCAGGGCCGGCTCGTGCTCCGTTATGCGAAGAGAGGGATCCATGCCCGGAACGCTGAACGGAAACAGGAACGTCGGGGGAAACGGCAATACGAGCGGTAATGGCGGCGCCGGAGCGGGGACTGTGGCGCACGGCGTCTTCGAGGAATCGGTGGCGGCCCGGCTGGAGAAACTCCGGGATTCCCGGGTGGTGGTGACCGGCGGTGCCGGACTGGTCGGCAGCCGGCTGGTCCGGCTGTTGCGCCAGGCGGACGCCGAGGTGACGATGCTGGACCGGCTGGACGCCTATCCGGACGATGTGCACTCCTCGCTGTTCGGGGCCGACCGCCTCGGCGCGACCTTGGTGGTCGGCGACATCTGCGACCGCGCGGCGGTGCGCCGGGTGCTGGCCGGCGCCGACTACGTGGTGCACGCCGCGGCCTACGCCGATGTGGCCGCGTGCACCCGCCGGCCCGACATCGCCTTCCGGGCGAACGTCGAGGGCACCCAGGTGGTGTTGGAGGAGGTCGCGGCCTCCGACGTGCGCCGGCTGGTACTGGTGTCGTCGGCGGCGGTGTACGGGAACGGCGACCCGGCCGTGCAGGGCCCGCAGGTGTTCCACGAGGACCAGCGGCTGCTCCCGGTGTCGGTGTACGCCAACTCCAAGCTCTGGGCGGAGCATCAGACCCGGTTGCTGCTGAGCGGCCCGCAGACCCCGGAGTACGCCGTGCTGCGGTACTTCTCCGTCTACGGCGATCCGCAGGTGCCCAAGCCGGGCAGCCACTCGTGGATGGTCGCATGGCTGTCCATGCAGGCTCGGCTGGGCCGCCCGATGCGGCTCAACGGCGGCGGGGTGCAGGTGCGCGACCTCGTCCACGTCGAGGACGTGGCGGCGGCCACCGCGCTCGCGCTGGTGGAGGAGGGGATGGCCGGGGCGACCGTCAACGTCGGTACCGGTGTGCCCACTTCGGTCCGCGCGGTCGGGGAGCTGATCGCCCGCCACTTCCCGCGGGCGGAGTTCCGCACCACTCCCCTGCCGGAAGGGGACCCGCTCGGCGGCTACGCGGCCACCGAGCAGTGCCGCGAACTGCTGCGCTGGGCACCGCGGATCGATGTGCGGGCGGGTGTCGATCGGTATGTGCGCTGGCTCTCGAACACCCCGCGGGCGCTGCCGAGTTGGCTGTCCGAGCAGCCCGCGACATGACCTGTCCCAACGGGGACGCCACCCACCGCTTCGCGCTGTGTTTCGTGGCCCGCCGCTGGTCCGGGGAGCTCTCCCCGGGCCGGGACGAGGTGGTCCGCGCGCGGTTCCGGGCGCTCGGGGATCCGCCCCGAGCGCTGCATCCGCCCACCGCTGTGGTCCTGGAGAGGTTCCGGGAGTTCAGCCCGACCGGAAGGTTCCAGGCCCGATGAGTGGAGGGACGAGAGTGACGGAAGCGGAGGAAGGGGCGGCATCGGTGCACGGCATCGTGCCGGCCGTGGGGCGTGCGGTGGTGCCGTGCCGGGCCTGTCTGTCCGGGGAGGACCTGGACTGGCTGGGCGGTAGGTCGGTGAGCCTGGCCCTGGACCTGCCGACCTCGGTCGTCGTCGGCCCCCTGGGTGCCGCGGTGCCGGCCGGCGGCGGGGCCGGGTCCTGGGCGGACGAGGTGTGGGCGTTCCTGCGCCGCCGGCTGCCGGGGCTGGGCCCGCGCCCGCCGGCCGTGACGGCGCGCAGTCAGGCTCCGGCGGCCAGCGGCCTGTCGTCGTCGACGGCGCTGATCGTGGCGCTGTTCCGGGCGTTCACCCAGGCCGCGCTGCCGGCCGGCGGGGACGGCGGGGAGTGGCCCGTCCCCGCGCGGACGCTGGCCCAGTGGGCGTACGAGTTCGAGTTCGCGATCTTCAACGGCGGGGGCATGGACCACCTCGCGGTCATCGCGGGCGGATTGCTCCTGCTCGACGGCCGGACCACCGGCCTGCCGGAGATCCGGCACCGGACCGCCTTCCCCGACGAGTGGGCCGTGGTGGTGCTGGACTCGGGTACCCGGAAGGACACCAGCGACCACATCCGGTCGGTGCGTGCCCAACTCGCCGCCGGGGACGCCCGGCTCGCCGCGTACCGGAGGCGGTCCGACGCCGCCTCCGGCGCCGTGTGGGAGGCCGTGCGGGACCGTGATCTGGCCGCCCTCGGCGCGGCGATGAGCGAGGCGCACAGCGCGATGCGGGACCTCCAGCGGATGTCCACGCCGCTGCTGGAGGAGCTGCGGTCGCTGGCCCTGCGGACCGTCGGGCTGCCGCTCAAGCTGAGCGGGGCCGGCGGGGGCGGGGCGCTGGTCGGCGTCTGTCCGGCCGCCGACCGGGCCGAGGTGGTGGCGCGGCTGCGGCGGGCGCTGGGCCCGGCACACCCCCGGGTGCGGGTGATCGAGGCCCGGGCCGCGGCGGGCCTCGCCCCGGAGGTCGCCGCGGCGCCGGCCCCGTAGGCGCGCCCTAGTGCCGCGGCACTAGATGAACGGGTCGTAGTCCGTGCCGGGTTCCGGCGCGGCCACCGTTCCCGCCGCCGTTCCGGCCCCGATGCTGTCGAGTTCGAGGTTGGAGCGGTGGCGGGCGCAGTGGAAGCGGCAGTCCCGGCTCGGGTCCACGATGCCGCGGTCGGAGGTGCGCCAGATGTCGGGGAGCGACTCGGTCACCGCGTCGCCGATCCGGGCCCCGGCGTTGCCCCGGTGGTAGGAGCAGACGTACACCCCCGACGGGGTCACCAGGGTCCGCAGCTCGGCGACCCGGCAGCGGTGGTAGTCCTTCTCCTGGACGGGGCCGACGCGGTTGCGCAGGGACGTCAGCGTCGAGGAGTTGACGACCTCGAAGCCGTCGCCGGCCAGGACGGCGGCCTTGGCGAGCTGCTCCTCCACGGAGGCGAGGAGTTCGTCCGGGACCTGGATGACGTGGTGCCCGTCGTCGAACATCGCCTTGGTCTCGAAGTAGTCGCAGCCGATGTCGTGGGCGAGTTCGGCGGCCTGGAGGACCTCGTGGTGGTTGCTGACGACGGTGCCGTCCGGCTCCTGGCGGGTCATGACCAGGAACGAGTAGCCCAGGGCGCCGCGCTTGGCCTCGGCCAGCAGCCGCATGTTGCCGATGACCTTGTCGAAGACGCTGCGGCCCTTGCGGTCGGGGCGGAAGCGCCGGTACGTCTCGCTGGTGCCGGCGTCCACGGAGACCCGTATCCAGGAGGCGTAAGCGGCGAGTTCGGCCAGGTTCTGCTTGATCAGGGTGCCGTTGGTGACCACGCCGATGGCGATGCCGGCCTCCCCGAGGGTGCGCAGCACCCGGCGGGTGCCCCGGTGGGCGAGGGGTTCCCCGCCGCCTATGAGGACCACCGCCCGGACGTCCATCTCCACGAGTTCGCGGGCCAGTTCGGCGAGCCGCTCGGGGGTGAAGCGGCCCTGGTTGAGCAGCTTTCCGCTGATGCACTCGGGGCAGGCCAGGTCGCAGAAGGTCGTCGGGTCCAGGTCCACGACCAGGGGGCCGCTGGAGCGGGTGCCGGTGGCGGCTTCGAGGATCCGGGGCCAGCCGGACGGCTGGTACAGCTTGGACACCAGGTCGAGACGGTCGTACGTCACGGGTTCTCCTGCGGGGTCGAAAGGTGCGGTCTCCCGGCGGCGCGTCACGTCCGCCGGTCGTGCGCGTGCGACATGGCTCTGGGGCGGCATGCCCGTGGCAGGGGTGGGAGCGGTGAACGGGTGCCGGCCGGGCGGTAGTTGGCTTCCGCACCGCTCAGGGGAGGCCGCCGGGCCGTCTTCGGCGGCTCATCCCTTGACCGCGCCGGTGGTCAGGCCCGCGGCGATCCGCCGTTGGACGAGGGCGAAGAAGACCGCCACCGGGAGCGCGGTGAGCGTGGCGCCGGCCATCAGGCCCCCGTAGTCGGTGCCGAAGCTGGTCTGGAAGGACATCAGCCAGATGCTGAGGGTCTGCTTGTCGTTGCTGGACAGCAGGACGTAGGCCAGGACGTACTCGTTCCACGCCTGGACCAGCGCGTAGATGGAGGTCGCCACCAGTCCGGGGGCGAGCAGCGGCAGGACGACCCGGCGGAAGGCGCCCAGCCGGGTGCAGCCGTCGGTCATCGCGGCCTCCTCCAACTCCACGGGGACGGCGGCGATGAAGCCGCGCAGCAGCCAGACCGTGAACGGCAGGGTGAAGACGAGGTAGGTGAGGACGACCCCGGTCAGGCTGTCGGTGAGTCCGGCGTCGCTGAGCAGCAGGTACACGGGGATGATCAGGCCGGCCAGCGGGATCATCTGGACGCCGAGGATGACCAGGACCAGGGCCTTGCGGCCGGCGAAGGAGAAACGGGCGAGGGCGAAGGCCGCGAGGGTTCCGACGAGCAGGGAGACCAGCACGGTGCCGACGCCGATCAGCACGCTGGCGCGGACGTTGTCCCAGAAGGTCGGGGTGCCCAGGGCGCGGCGGAAGTGCTCCAGCGTCAGGTGGTCGGGCCAGAAGTGCGGCGGGTCGGCGTGGATCTCGGTGGCCGGGCGGAAGGCGGTCAGCAGCATCCAGTAGAGCGGGAAGGCCATCAGCGCGCTGAAGGCCAACCCGACGGCGTTGGCCGCCGCGCGGCGCCGGCGGCGCGGGTTCCCGGCAGCAGGGCCTTTGGTCACTGCGCCGCTCCCAGGTGGAGGAGTTGGCGGACGTAGACGACGGCGCCGACCAGCAGCATCAGGACGGTGAGGACGGCGATGGCGGCGCCGGCGCTGTAGCGGTTGACGGCGAAGGACTCGATGAACGAGTAGACGCCGAGCAGGTAGTACTCCTTCTCGGGTTGGCCGCCGCGCATCAGCCAGATCTGGTTGAAGACGCCGAAGTCCCAGATGGCGCTGAGCGAGGTGACCAGGACGGCGGTCGGTTTGATCACCGGCCAGGTGACGTGCCGGAACAGCTGGCGGGGGCGGGCGCCGTCGACCAGCGCCGCCTCCTCCAGCTCCGCGGGGACCTGGCTGAGGGCGGCGTGGAGGGTGAGGGCGGCGAAGGGGACGGCGCCCCACACCACCACGCCGGTGATCACGGTGAAGCCCTGCCAGGGGTTCTCGAACCAGTTGTGCTTGCTGAAGTCCAGTCCCGGCAGCAGCCCGAGGAGCCAGTTGACGACGCCGTAGTCGGCGTCCGACAGCCAGCGGAAGATGGAGGCGGCGACCATGACGGGCATGGCCCAGACGGCGACCAGGACGCCGGTCATCGCGGTGCGCACCCAGGGCGCCACCCGCCGCATCAACAGCGCCACCAGCAGCGAGATCACCATGGTGGCGACCACACAGGCCACGGTGAACAGGGCGGTGCGGCCGACGACGGTCCAGAAGAAGCCGTCGGAGAGGATCGAGCGGTAGTTGGTGAGCCCGGCCCAGGGCGGCGCGGCCCCGGAGAACAGCTCGCGGCGGGTCATGCCCTGGAAGGACAGCACCACCAGGTCGACGAGCGGGTAGCCGAGGACCGCGGCGAGGGCGAGCACCGTCGGGGCGATCAGCAGGTACGGCAGCAACCGCCGGCGGACGGTGTGCCGGGCGCGGGGGGCTGGGGCCGCCCGGCCGTGCCGCGGTGGGCGGGTGGGGCCGGGCGGACCCGGCAGGTCCAGGGTCGGCACGGCGGTCAGTGCTCGTTGATCACGGCGTCGATGCGGCGGTCCGCGGCCCGTGCGGCGTCGGCCACCGACTGCTTCCCGGTCGCGATGTCCTGCAACATCTCCGGCAGGACGTTGGATTTCTCGACGGCTCCCCAGCCGGGGGCCAACGGGGTCACCCAGCCGCGTTCGGCGGCCTTGGCGGCGGGTCCGTTGATGCCGCCGGCGGCCACCTCCTTGAGCTGGGCGGTGTTGTTGGGCAGGGTGTCGACGGCGATCAGCCGGCGCTGCGAGGTGCGGTCGGTGAACAGCCTGATCCAGTCCTGGGCCAGGTCCTGGTTGCCGGACTTGGCGGGGATGGCCAGGGTGGAGCCGCCCAGGAACGGCGGCAGCAGTCTGCCCGACGGGCCGGGGAAGGCGAACGTGCCGAACTTCCCGCGCAGCGCGGGGTCGCCGCCGGACCTGCTGTCCGTCGCGGCCTTGGCCTCCCAGGTGTTGCCGTAGAACATCCCGACCTTGCCCTGGCCGACGACCGCCGGTTCGTCGCCGTTGTCCTTGGAGCGGTCGCCGGTGTAGTAGGCGTCGAGGAGTTCCTTCCACTGCGTGAGCCCGGTGACGGAGCGGGCGGAGGAGAGGGTGCCGTGCCAGCGGCCGCCCGTGCGCCGCGCGATGTCGCCGCCGGCGTCCTTGACGTAGGCCATCGCCGCGTTCCAGTAGCGGCCGGGCATGTAGAAGGCGGAGAAATTCTTGTCGGCGGTGCCGAACTTCGCCTTGAGCTTGTCGAGATCGGCACGGAGTTCCGGATAGCTGCGCGGGGCCTGGTGCACGCCGACCTGGGCGAGGAGATCGGTGCGGTAGATCCCCACCCGGGCACCCACGTAATACGGCACGCAGTAGGTCTTCCCGCCGTCCTGGCAGGCGTCGCGAAGCGCCGGGAGCCATTCCGCGGAATGGTCGAATTTCGCCGGATTTACGGTGCTGAAGGCCCCGTTGACGAGGTAATTGGTGGTCTCGCTGTTGCCCATCTCGACCACGTCGGGGACTTTCCGCCCGGCCAGCGCGGCGTCGAGCTTCTGGTTCTTGGTGGTCCACTGCTGGTACTGCACGGTGACCTTGATCTTCGGATGGCTCTTCCGGAAGCGGGCGTTGACCTCGGACACCAGATCCGGCCAGCTCTCCTGGGCGTCCACGGTCAGCCAGACCGTGAGTTCGCCCGTCCGGTCCCCGGCGGCGACGGGTTTGCCGCCCCCGCAGCCGGCCACCGCGCCCAGCACGGCTATCGCCCCCAGGCCCGCCGCTATTCGGGAGATACGTTCGGCCATGATCTCCTCCGTCGGGTTGTCGGAACCGGCTGTATCTACCCCGGGGATCTCGCCTCTCACCCCGAGAGTCCTTTCCGGCCAGAAAATCCAGCGGCCGGAAGTGGTCTGGCCAAGAATGCGGGGACGACCGCCCGGCAGGCCGGGCCATATTCCGATCTTGAGTCGGCAGCGGAAAATCCCGCATCGGATTGACGCAAAAGGCGCGCCGCGCGAATGATCGGCTCTTGACGGTGCCGCCCCCGCTGCCTCAGTTTTGCTCGGGTGTCTCCCACGTCCCCTATCGAAGGGTTTGCACGTGACTGAGTACGGCACGACGGCCGCAGATCAGGCCACCCGCCCGGTGAAGGTCAACTCCTGGAACGGCTGGGACCCGCTGCGGCACGTCGTCGTGGGACGTGCCGACAACACGGTGGTTCAGGCCCCCGAGCCCGCGATCCGGCGGGACTTCCCCGATGACGGATTTCCGCTCGGCAGCCACGGCCCGATGCCGGCGGAGATGACCGCCGAGGCCAACGAGCAACTGGACAACTTCGCCGCGCTGTTGCGGCGGCGCGGAATCCGCGTCGACCGCCCCACGCCGGTCGACTTCGACCAGCGCGTCAGCACCCCGGACTGGACCCAGGAGACCATGTCCGGCTGCATGCCGCCGCGCGATCTGCTGCTCACCGTCGGCAACGAGATCCTCGAAGCCACCATGTCGTACCGCAGCCGCTGGTTCGAGTACCTCTGCTACCGGCCGCTCCTCCAGGAGCTCTTCAAGGCCGACCCGCGCATGCGCTGGGAGGCCGCGCCCAAGCCCCGGCTGACCGACGCCTCCTACACGCCGGGGTTCTGGGACACCTACAACACCCTGCCCACCGACGTGCAGTTGGCCCGGGTGCGCGACTACGACCTGGTGCTGACCGAGGAGGAGCCGCTGTTCGACGCGGCCGACATCGCGCGCTTCGGCAAGGACCTCTTCGTCCAGCTGTCGTTCGTCACCAACCGCAGCGGCTACCAGTGGCTCAAGCGCCACTTCCCCGACCACCGGGTGCACGCGGTGACCTCGACCAACACCCACCCCCTGCACATCGACGCCACCTGGGTGCCGCTGCGCCCGGGACTGGTGCTGCACTGCGGTGAGCGGCTCGCCGACGCGGAGCTGATGGAGTTCTTCCGGCGCAACGACTGGGAGATCGTCGAGGCGGTGCAGCCCGCCAGTTGGGACCATCCGCCGAAGCTGTCGTACTGCAGCCCGTGGCTGGCCGGCAACATGCTCAACCTCGACCGCAACACCCTGTGCATCGAGGAGAAGGAGGTGGCGCTCGCGGACCAGCTGTCCGGCTACGGCTTCGAGATCGTGCCGGTGCCGTTCCGCGCGGTCGGCCCGTTCGGCGGCGGACTGCACTGCGCCACGTTCGACATCGAACGGGAAGGGGAGCTGGAGGACTACTTCCCGCACCGCCACGGACGGTACTGAGCCCGGTGCCGGCCCCGTCGCCGCCCGGCCGGACCGCCGTCCGGGGCGTGATCCTCGACTTCTACGGCACGCTGGTGCGGCTGGTCGAGCCGCTGCCGCCCAGTCACCGGTCGCTCTTCCTCCGCCGGGGCCTGGCCGAGGCCGCCGACGCATGGGGCGACCAGTGGTCGGTCGGCCCCCGGGACGGCGAGGAGCACACCGCACACTCCGTCAGCGAACGGGCCTACCATGCCTGGGAGTTGGACCGGTTGCGGCGCCGCGCGCTGTCCTGCGGCGTCCCCGAGCCGGTGGCCGGCCCGCTGGCCGCGGAGATCGACCGGGCCATGAAGGACCTGCGCCTGGCCCTCTTCGACGAGGTGCCGGCCGCGCTGGCCGGGCTGCGCGCCCGCGGTCTGACGGTGGCGGTCTGCTCCAACTGGTACTGGGATCTGGACCGCGCCCTGGAGGACGTGGGGCTGGCCGGGCTGGTGGACGTGGCGGTCACCTCGGCCCGGGCCGGCGCCCGCAAACCGCACCCGCTCATCTACCGGACGGTGCTGGCGCGCTGCGGGCTCCGTCCCGAACAGGCCCTGTTCGTCGGCGACATGTGGGCGGCGGACGTCGCGGGGCCGCTGGCCTGCGGGATCCGCGCGGTGCACCTGTGGCGTCCGGACCGGGCGGTGGCGGGCGCGGCCCCGCCGCTGCCGGACGGGGCCGCGCGCATCCCCTCGCTGGCCGCGCTCAGTGGTCTGCTGTGACCGGGCCGGGGGCGGAGAGCCGGTCCAGGACGTTGCGGGTCACCCGGACGACGCCGGCATCGAGCTCCCGGCCGCAGACCACCGGCCAGTCGGTCGTCCCGGCCGTGAACACCGTGCCGCCGGCGGTGTAGAGCCCCATGGTGGCGGCGCGCGGACCGGTGAGCGCCGCTTCGCGCGCCGGGCAGTTCCAGTGCCCCCATTTCAGATGGTGGAAGTCGTCGTGCACCGGATCGAGGAGGTAGATCCCCAGGATGAGGAAGGACTCGGGCGTACCGTCCGCGCCGGTGGCGTACGCCACGCCGTCGGCGTCCCGGGCGAAGGCCGCGCCATCGCACTCGTAGCCGATCAGCGGCGTCCCGGCCCCCAGGGCGTCGGCCGGCCCACCGCCCGTGCCGTCCCGCAGCCCGGTGCCCTCGTACACCCAGTGGTCGGCGTGCTGGACCCGGTACCCCTCGCGCGGGCGGTCGCCGGGCCATTCGCCGGGCCACATCCCGCCGTTGCGGAAGCTGACGCCGGTCAGGGTGTTCTCGGGCTCGCCGACGCCGTCGGGCGGCGCCGGCCACCACTGGTCGGTCGCCGGGAGGTGCGGATACTCCTCGCCCACGTGGTGGTCGGTGTCGGAGACGAACGCGGTGTTGCCGTCCACCGGGTGGATGCGCCACCAGCAGGTGTTGGCGCTCAGGAACGCCACGTTGCCGCCGCCGGCGATGAACCGGGCTACCCGGCCGCGCATCGCCGCGCTCCAGTACTCGTCGTGGCCGACGCTCAGCAACAGCCGGTACGGGGCGAGCAGTTCGGGCTCCTCGTGGAGGTCGAGGTCGGTGCAGTACTCGACCTCATAGCCGCCGCGTTCCAGCCAGGCGATGAACGGCGCGTCCCAGTAGGCGAGGTCGATCACGCCGCCGGGCCGGTGCAGGCTGAGCCGGTGGCCGCGCGGGCCCTGCGGGCCGGCCTGCTGGTAGACCGGGTTGTCGTAGAGGCTGGCGGCCCGCTGGACGTCGGCGCGGTCGGCGCGGTTGTAGGCGTGCCGGGTGTAGGTCGATTTCTTGTAGAGGATGCGGGCCCCGGTCGCACCGGGCCGGGACGGCCGGACGACGAAGAACTCCCGGCCGAATCCCTCTATTTGAGAGTCGTCCAGGAGTGGCGTGCGCCGGATCTCCTCCGCCTCGATGAAATGGGCGAGGTAGATTCCCGGCGGCCAGTCCTCGGGCACGGTGTGGTGGTACGACGGCCAGTGCCAGTCCACGGCGGGCGAGGCGTGCTCCGGGACGCCGTCCGGATGCGGCGGCGCGGCGGCCGGCACCCCCGGATACGGGCCGGTCTCCGCCATGAACGACAGTTCCTTTCCCCATCGGTAGAAACGGACCCGGAATTCCGCGGCGTCCGTCGACACATGAAATCCGAGACGCCGGCCGACTATCACGCTCTCACGTTCCATATATCCCTCGATCATCCGCGTCATGTTAGGGACGCGGTCGAGGGCCCGACAACCGAACTTCCGGCCAAGGGAGACAGGACGACATGGACAAGGAATTCCGGGTGCGCGAACTCATGCTGGGCATCGAGGGGATGGCGCTGCTGCGCCACTCGCTGGACGCCGACGAGGATTTCCTGAAGGCCCGGCTGGAGGAGATCCGGGCCCTGGTGGCGGGTGAGGGGATCGCACTCCCGGACGGCGGGGCGGCGGTCGGCGAACTGGACGCGGCGGCCGGCTACGCCTCCTGGGCGGCCCGCTACGACTCGCTGCCCAGCGCGTACATCGAGGTCGAGGAGCCGGTGGTGCACGGGCTGTTGGACCGCGGTCCGGTGGGCACCGCGCTGGACGCGGCCTGCGGCACCGGCCGCCAGAGCGCCGCGCTGGCCGCCCGCGGCCACCGCACCATCGGCGTCGACCAGTCACCGGAAATGCTGGCCCGGGCCGGCGACAAGGTACCGGCTGCGGAATTCCGCTGCGGGCACCTGGAAAACCTTCCGCTCGACGACGAAAGCGTTGACCTCGCGATCTGCTCGCTGGCCCTGACGCATCTGCCCGACCTGTCCCGCGGAATTTCCGAACTGGCCCGGGTGGTGCGCCCCGGCGGCCGGATCATCGTCTCCGATCTGCATCCGTTCGTCGTCTCCGTCCAGGGGCAGTGCGTGTTCGTCGACGGCGAGGACCAGTTGGCCTTCGTCCGCAACCATGTCCACCTGCCCGGCCGCTATCTCGACGCCTTCCACTCCGCCGGGCTGACCGTGCGGGAATGCCATGAGCCGGCCTTCAACGGGCGGCTGGCGCCGGGAGGTTACGAGGAGACCATCGGGGACGCCGCCCGGGCCGCCTGGAAGGACCTTCCGCTGGTCATCGTCTGGGCAGTGGAGAAGCCCGCCGCACACGGGCAGGAGCGCGCCGTATGACCCTTCGGTTCGTGCATCATTCCCAGCGCCCGGAATTGTGGGACCGGATCGACGGGGAATTCGCCGGAGTGGTCCCCGAATACAACCTGCACGGCGATATCAACGCCGGTTTCTGGGAGCGCCTGTTCAGTGACTTCCCGGACCACCAGTTCCTGCTCCACGACACCGCCACCGACACCATCCTGGGCACCGGCCGCACCCTGCCCCGCACCTGGGACGGCACCCCCGAGGGGCTCGGCACCGGGCTCGACGCCTCCATCAAGGCGGCCTTCGACGACCACGATTCCGGCGCGGCACCGGACGCCCTGTGCGCCCTGGGCATCGAGATCGCCCCCGCCCACCAGGGCCGGGGGCACTCCGCCCGCCTCCTGGCGCACATGGCCGACATGGCCCGTACCGCCGGGCTCTCCCATGTGATCGTCCCGGTCCGCCCCACCTGGAAGGACCGCTACCCCCTCGCCCCCATCGAGCGGTACGCGTCCTGGACCCGGGCCGACGGCGCCCCGTTCGACCCGTGGATCCGCGCGCAGGTGCGGCAGGGCGGCGCGGTCTCCGCGGCGGTGGCCAAGTCCTCCCGGATCACCGGCACCGTTGCCGAATGGGAGGCCTGGACCGGCCTGGCCTTCCCCGACGACGGCCGCTACGTCTTCCCCGGCGGCCTCGCCCCGCTCGACATCGACCGCACCCGCGACCGCGGCGCGTACTGGGAACCCTGCGTCTGGATCACCCACGACGTCCGGGAACGCACCGCGTCGACACCTGCCCCCTAAAAGCTCTCAACTGCCGGGCAAGCAACGAGAGTTCACGACGAGGGAAGCTAGCCCCGAGTTCCCGCAGCCGGCCCCAGCAGCAGGCCGCCCCACCGCACCGCGCTCTCGGCGTACGCGGCCAGCAGCGCGGTGCGGTCCGGGGTCGCCTCGGGCCGCCGCTCGGGCGGCAGTCCGGCCGGGCCGACCGTGGAGAGCGCGGCGGCCCGGACCCGGGCGGCGGCCGCGCCCGCCGGCCCGGCCGCCGCCGGCGGTGCCGCGTGCCGGCGGGCGGCGTCCTCGGCCTGCCGGCCCAACAGCAGGCAGTGGATCCACAGTTCGTCCGCGAAGGCGGTCCCGAACAGCCTCCCCACCTCCGCCGCGGCGTCCGCCGGCCGGTGCCGCCGCGCCACGTCCCGCACCTGCCCCTCCGTCAGCCCGGTGTCCGGCAGCGCCTCGGTCCACCGCAGATGACGGCGCGGATCGGCGTCGCGTTCGTGCCCCGCCGGCCGCAGGTACCCCTCGCCGTACCGCATGTACGGCAGCCAGCCGCACTCCTCCAGCACCCAGCCGCGGTCCAGCAGCGGACGCGCGTCCGCGGCCCCGACCGGGCACACCGCCAGCCGGATGCCCTGCGCGGCATGCCCGTTGATGCTGCTCGTCCCGATGTGTTCGACCACGCTCGGCACCGCCAGCAGCGCGGACCGCCCGGTGGTGCGCAGGAACGTGGCCATCACCTCGTCGTCGTGGCGCTCGCCGGTGTCCGCGGCGAACGACCGGAAGGCGTCCGCCGTGCGGACCGGCAGGCAGATGGCCAGCGTCGGTGCGAACTCCTCCGGCACCGCGCGCACCCAGCCCGCGCCGGCCAGCGCCGCCAGGCGGGCCGCGGCGCCGTTCCGGGCGTGCCAGTTGGTGTAGAAGATCAGCGCCTCGTCGGGGAACCGCGCCACCGATCCGGCCACCAGCTCCAGCAGTTCCGGCGGTGCGGCCACATCGTCCTGGACGACCAGGTGGTGCGCGGCGCCCTCGGCCCGCGCCGCCCAGGCCACCAGTGCGGTGCGCAGCGCCGACGGCGGTCCGTCCGGGTCGGGGTCGCGGGCCAGCCCGTCGAGCCCCAGCCGGGCGGCGAGCGCCGCGGCCTGCTCCTCGCGCACCGGGTGGGTCATCACGGCCGAACTCAGGGGCGCTGTGCTCACCGGGCCACTCACTCCTCACGTCGCGCGGACCTCGCCGTCGGGCCGCCTCATGGTGGCAGATCACCGCGGCTCGCCCACCCCGCGGGCGGAGAGTGGCCGAATCCCTACGTTCGCGACAGGGGCCCAACGGGCGGCCGGGGAGAACCAGTAGGCCGCTTTGCCCGGCTTCATGGGGACGGCGACGCGGCGACCGCGCAGCACGGCTCCAGCGGACGGACACCGGTCGCGCCACCCATAGCCCTAGGGGGTATGGTCGGGCCGCAGAGGCGCACCGGGAGAGCTGTGCCCGATGGTGCGGAGGGGAGGGGACGGACGTGAGCATACGGTCGCCGCGCGTGACGCGGGACGGGGCGGGTCGCCGCACCGTGCGACCGCGCCCGGCTCCGTCCGGACGCCGCCGGCCGGCGGTCCTGCTCGCCCTCCTGTGGTTGATCGCCGCCGTGGTCTCCCACCACAGCCTGCCCGGCACCGCACTGCCGATGGCCTCGTCCATGCCGCACCCGTCAGCCATGCGGCCGGCGGCGACGCAGCCCGCGGCCGCCGCCCGCCACGACGGCACACCGCCCCGCCATGCCGGCTCCCCGCACGCGCACCCTGCCGACTCCCGGCTCGGTCGTGCCGAGCCCGGCCATCGCCCTCCCGGCCAACCACTGGTCCGCCAGGCGCAGTCCGATCACGCGGACCACGGCGGCGCCCACTGCTCGTCGTACGACGTCCGGTCCGAGCAGTTCGTCTCGCCGCCACCGCTCATCGGTCATGCCCGCGCACCCGAGCACGCGGCCGCCGTTCCGCCCGAGCCCCACCGCGCCGGCGGGCCCTCCCCGCCCGATCCGGCCGCCCTCTCCGTCCTGCGCATTTAGGCCGTCACCCCTTTCCCCACGGCCTTTCCCCCCGCGGTGCCGACGCGCTGCGCCCTCATGGCGCGCGCCCGCAGCGCCGCGCACCCCTGCGTAAGGACAGCACCGATGAACACGCTCAACCGACGTTCCCTCCTGCTGGCCGGCCTGGGCACGGCAGGCGCCGGCCTGCTCGCGGCCTGCTCCGGCGAGACCCGGAGCACCGCGCCCGCCCTGGTCAGCCCGTCCGGGCCGGCGGTGGCGGCCGCCGAGAAGAAGCGGCGGCACTCCGGCGGCCGGGAGCACCGGGTCCGGCTCACCGCGACCCACGGCACCGTGGACCTGGGCGGCGGAAAGACGGTGCGGACCTGGAGCTTCGACGGGCGGCTGCCCGGCAAGGAGATCCGCCTCACCGCCGGCGACACCCTCGTCGCCGACCTCGCCAACCACCTGCCGACCAGCACCTCGGTCCACTGGCACGGCCTCGCCCTGCGCAATGACATGGATGGCGTGCCGCCGATCACCCAGCGCGCCGTGGCGCCCGGCGGCTCCTTCGGCTACCGCTTCATCGCCGACACCCCCGGCACCTACTGGTTCCATCCGCACGTCGGCGTCCAGTTGGACCGCGGTCTGTACGGCCCGCTGATCGTCGAGGACCCGCACGAGCCGCTGCGGTACGACGACGAGTGGGTCGTCGTGCTCGACGACTGGCTCGACGGTGTCACCGGCACCCCGGACCAGGCGTTCGCCGCGCTGCGCCAGGGCATGGACCACGGCTCCATGTCCCATGGGGGCGGCTCCTCTTCGCACGGAGGCGAGGGGGGCGGGCACGGCGGCATGGACGGGATGCCGGGCATGGACGGCATGAGCGGCATGGGCGGCATGGACATGGGCAGTTCGGGCGGCGGTATGGACATGGGCGGCTCGGGCGGGGGCATGGACATGGGCCCGTTCATGCTCATGGGGGCGTCCAGCACGCTGCTGGGCGGCGATGCCGGCGATGTGAAGTACCCGCACTATCTGGTCAACGGCAAGGTCCCCGCCGCGCCCGCCACCTATCGGGGCAAGCCCGGCCGTCGGCTGCGACTGCGGATCATCAATGCCGGTGGGGACACCGCGTTCCGGGTCGCGCTCGGCGGCCACCGGCTGACGGTCACCCACACCGACGGGTACCCCGTCGTGCACGAGCCGGCCGACGCCCTGCTGATCGGCCCCGGCGAGCGGTACGACGCGCTGGTCACGCTGGACGACGGCGTCTTCCCGCTGGTCGCCCTGGCCGAGGGCAAGGGCGCGGCCGGCCTGGGCGTGGTGCGCACCGGCTCCGGCGACACCCCCTCCCCCACCGTCCGCCCCAAGGAGCTCGACGGCCGGATCCCGAACGCGGCCGCCCTGCGCCCGGCCGACGGCGTACGGCTGGCGGCCCGCAAGCCCGACGTCACCCACCGCATCGAGCTGACCGGCGGCATGGCGAAGTACGGCTGGGGCCTCAACGGCCGGCGGTTCGACATGAACCGCCCGGACGCCCGTCCCTTCACCGTGGACGCCGGTCAGCGGGTGCGCCTCCAGTTCCACAACGCCACCGAGATGTGGCACCCCATGCACCTGCACGGGCACACCTTCCGACTCGGTGCGGCCGGCCCGCGGAAGGACACCGTCATCGTCCTGCCCGGCACGACGGTCAGCTGCGACTTCGACGCGGACAATCCGGGCCGGTGGATGCTGCACTGCCACAACGCCTACCACGGTGAGAGCGGCATGATGGGCCTGGTCGCCTACCGCGCCTGACTCACCGGGCGGCACGGCCCGGGAAGCCGTGCCGCCCCGGGCCCGCTCCGTACGCGGCGCGGATCACCTGGGAGTCAGCGCCGTGCGCAACGACCCTTCGCCGGTTCCGCACCAGGCCACGAAGCCGTCGGGGCGGACCAGTACCGCGCCGTCCCGCAGGCCGAGTTCGCGGGCGTGCGCGGCGTCGAGCCGGTGGACGTGCGGGGTGGGGCGCAGGCCCGCGGCGACCGCGCGCCAGTGCGGGGCGTCCGCGCCGGTGAACAGCGTCCAGCGCGAACCGATCACGTCCAGCGTGGAACGGCGGCCGCTCTCAGGGGAGTTCAGCCAGCGGTGCGGGAAGCGGTGGCCGAGCCGGACGGTGTCGCCCAGGGGGTCGGGACGGTGCTCGGTGGCGCCGTCCTGCGGCTCGGGCCGGTGTCCCTCGGTGTCGTGGGGCGGGTAGCCGTAGCAGAGCATGCCGCGCACGTAGTCGGCGGCGAGCCGCTCGTAGAGGGCGTTGGGGTCGCCGGACAGGGACCGGTAGCCCTGGAGCAGGCCGCGGGAGACGGCCAGGGACGCCTGGGCCGCGGTCCGGCGCTCGGGCTCGTAGGTGTCGAGGAGGGCCGGTGCGCACTGGCCGTGCAGGACGGCGGCGAGCTTCCAGGCGAGGTTGTGGCCGTCCTGGATACCGGTGTTCATGCCGAGGCCGCCGGCCGAACTCTGGACATGGGCGGCGTCACCGGCGAGGAAGACCCGGCCGCGGCGGAAGGCGGAGGCCAGTCCGGTGGCGGCTTCCCAGGCATGGACGGCGTCCAGCCGGATCGGGATCGCCGGGTCGCCGATGGCGGCCCGCAGCAGCGCCAGGGTCGCGTCCTCGGTCAACTCCGCCGGACCGGCGGCCGGTTTCCCGGGGAAGTCCATGATGTGCGAGGACCACTGGTCTCGCCCGTTCTTCGACATCAGCGTGGCGTGCACGGCGTCGTTGCGGACGAAGCACAGATGCGTCCCCCAGTCCGCCATCGCGTCGCCCAGGTCGGCCCGGAAGAAGGCGGTGTTGAGGTGGGCGGCGGCCGTGCGGTCGGGCATGGTGACACCCAGGAACCGGCGCACGTCGCTGTGCGCGCCGTCGGTCCCGATGAGATAGTCGGCGGTGATCTCCCGCTCCTCGCCGGTGGCGGCGTCGACGAGCCGGGCACGCACCCGGTCGCTCTCCGGCGTGAGGCCGACCAGCCGTACGCCGAACCGGACGCGCCCGCCCCGCCGGCCCAGTTCCTCCTGCGCCAGCCGCTGCACCTGGTCATGTGTCAGCACGCGGCGGACCGGCACCGGGGTGCAGCTCTCCAGCCACGTGGCGTACCGCGGCGGCAGCCCTCCGCGGTGCCGGGTCGCGCCCAGTCCGCTGTCCTTGAAGACCCACCGCATCGGCTCGCCGCCGTCCCAACCCTCCCGCTCCAGGGTGGACTTCAGGCCAATCGACCGGAACAGCTCCAGGGTCCGCAGGCTGGTGCTCGCCCGCGGCACCGCCCCGGCCATCGGGTCCCGCTTGTCGATGACCAGGGCCCCGACTCCCCAGTGGGCGAGGAACATCCCCGTCGCGAGCCCGACGGGCCCGGCGCCCACCACCAGCACCGGCACGTCCGGGGGCCCGGCGGCGGCGCCTGCCGCCCGCTCCCCCGACGCACCGGGCATCCCCCGCACTCCTCGTTCCGCCTGTCGTCCACCCATGGCACGCTCCCTTTCCCCACGTCGCGACGGAGCGACGTATCGGCGTTCGGTGGCCATCACGCTCCCCGCTCAAGTCGGCTTGAGCGCAACATGGCGGCATGACCGACACGCTCTACTCGATCAGTCAGGCCGCTCGGTGCTTCGATGTGCCGGTGTCGACGCTGCGTTACTACGACGATCTGGGTCTGCTCCCCGCGGCCGCCCGCCGGGCGAACGTGCGCTACTACGGCCGCACGGAATTGCGCCGGCTCGCCCTGATCCAACGCCTGCACCACCGCGGCCTGGTGAGCCTGGCCGACACCGCCGTGCTGATCAGCGACAGCCCGGCCGACGACCAGCCCTCCGGCCGCGAGGTGCTGACCGCCTCCATCGAGGCGATCAAGGACCGGATCGCACATCTCCAGACCGCCCAACGCCTTCTCGAACACCTGCTGACCTGCCCGAAGTCCGATCCGGTCCGGGAGTGCGCACCGCTGCGCTCGGAGCTCGACCGGGACGTGGCCCAGGCGTTGGCGGGGCGCGTGCCGTCCCGGGGCGAGCCCTCGCGTCGGGTGCCGCCGCCCGTGCGTGATGCGCGGCCGGGGTGCTGAGCGGGCAGACCGCGCGCCCAAGTGCGGTACGTTCTGGCCCGGTTCGGCGGCAGGCCGGAAGTCGCCGGGTGGAACCGCCGCCACCGCCGCGTGGTGCGCCCGACAGTCTTGCCGGGCGCCACGCTCTGCGACATCTTTGAATCCCCGTTGCCGACGGGGGCGGTCCCGCCGATCCTGGACGCCGCCGACTGCGCACACGCCTCCCGTCGAGGAGCCTGGGCCGGCGCGTCGGGAAGCCCTAGGCCGCAAGGCCGAGGCGAAGATCCGTTCGTGGGTGGTGCCGGCGGTGGGACGGCGCGGCAAGAGTGAGTGGGGCAGCAGCCCGACTCACCGACCCATCTGCCCGGAGGCTGACGGTGGATACCTCGAACCCGACCGACCAACCCGGACGGTCCGACGCCGCGGCGCACGCGGCGGCGGCGCATGTGATCGAACAGTCGCTGGGGCACCTGTACTCCGCGGCGCTGCGGACGGCCGTCCTCCACCACCTGGCCGACCATCTGGCCGGCGGCCCCCGCACCGCCGCCGAACTCGCCCGCCGTACCGGCACCGACGCCGGCGCCCTGCGCCGCACTCTGCGCTACCTCGCCTCGCGCGGGGTCTTCCGCGAGGACGGCAACGGCGCCTTCCACATGACGCCGGCCGGGCAGTTCCTGCGCGCCGGGGTGCCCGGCTCGCTGCGTGAGGCGGTGCTGATGCTCACCGACGACATCTTCGTGCGCTCCTCGTCGGCGCTCGACGAGACCGTGCGGACGGGCGCCCCGGCCTTCCCCAAGGTCTTCGGCGCCCCGTTCTTCGAGTACCTCAAGGACGATGACGCGACCCGGGAGCTGTTCGACACCGGTATGGCGGCGTTCTCCGAACCGCTCGACGACCTGGTGGCGGGCGCCTATCCGTTCCCGGCACGCGGGACCGTGGTCGATGTCGGCGGTGGGCGGGGCGGGTTGCTGCGCCAGGTCCTGCTGCGGCATCCGGGGCTGACCGGGGTGCTGTTCGACCAGGCCCCCGCGCTGCGGGAAACCGTCCTGGGCGACGCGGAACTCGCCGGCCGGTGGCGCGCCGAGCCGGGGGACTTCTTCACGTCCATACCGGACGGCGGTGACGTCTACGTCCTCAAGCACGTGCTGCACGACTGGGACGACGCGTCGGCCGTGCGCATCCTCAGCGGCTGCCGGCGCGGCCTGGCCCCGGAGGGCAGGGTGCTGGTCGTCGACTCCGTGCCCGAACCGGGCAACGACCCGCATCCGGGCAAGACGCTGGATGTGGCGATGATGACGCTGGTGCCGGGCAAGGCGCGCGGGCCGAAGGAGTTGGATGTCCTCTTCGCCCGGGCCGGTCTGCGCCGCACCCGGATCCTGCCCACCCCCGCCTTCGCCGCCATCGTGGAGGCGGTCGCGGACTGAACTGCCGCCCGCCGCATACTTGTTGCCCCCTGCTCGCCCCTGGTTCAGCCCTCGCCCGGTGTTCCGGTTCCGGCGGCCGCGGCCGGAACCGACGGGGTCCGCATCCGTGCGGCCCCCTCCGGAACGGCTGCCTCCGGAACGACTGGCTCCGGAACGGCCGCGTCCCGAACGTCTCGCTCCGGAACTGCCGACTCCACAACGCCGTTCTCCACAAGGCCCTGCCCCACAAGGCCCTGCCCGACAACGCCCTGTTCCGGAGCACCCTGCTCCATAGCTCCCCGTTCCGGAACGACCGGCAGGGCGACCACCATGGTCAGCCCGCCGCCGGGCGTCTCCTCCGGGGTGAGCGTGCCGCCCATCGCCTCCGTGAGGCCGCGGGAGAGCGCCAGGCCAAGCCCGAGACCGGTGGTGTTGTCGGTGTCGCCGAGCCGCTGGAACGGCTCGAACGCCCGCTCCCGGTCGGGGACTTGGATACCGGGCCCGCGATCGGTGATGCGCAGCTCGACGCGTCCGGCGAGCGCGCTGGCGCCGATCGTGACCGGCAGGCCGGCCGGCGAGTGGCGGACCGCGTTGGACACCAGGTTGGCGATGACGCGCTCCAACAGGGGCGGATCGGCGAGCACGTCGGGGGCGGTCTCCAGCCCCTGGGCCACGATGCGCCCGAGCACCTGCGGGGGCGATCCTGGCAGGGTGTCCAGCGCCGCGGGCAGCACCTCGGCGAGCGCGACGGGCTCCAGGTGCAGGGTCAGCGCCCCGGCCTGGAGCCGGCTCAGGTCCAGCAGGTTGTCGACCAGGCGGCTGAGCTTGGCAAGGGACTCCTCGGCGGTGGCGAGGAGTTCGTCCCGGTCCTCGGGCGAGAAGTCCACCTCGCGGCTGCGCAGCGAACTGATCGCGGCCCAACTGCCGGCCAGCGGCGTGCGCAGGTCGTGACCCACCGCGGCCAGCAGCGCGGTGCGCATCCGGTCGGCCGCCTTGACCGGTTCGACCTCGGCGGCGGCCTCGGCGAGCCGGGCGCGTTCGACGGCCGCGGTCAGATGCGCGGCGAAGGCGGTGAGCACCCGGTGCTCGGAGGCCGGCAGACGGCGCCCGATCAGCACCAGCACGCTGTCGTCCCCTATGGCGACCTCGGTCCGGTGCTCCGCACCGGGACCGCCGGCGGCGACCACGGCGTGCAGTGCGGCGTCCACGGTCCCGTCGGCACCGCCCTCGGCCGCCCCCGCGCCCCCGCCCGCGCCGGCTTCCGGGGACGTCCCGCTCGCCACCGGCGGGCGCGGCTCCGGCACGTCCCCGCGCGAGCGCAGTGCGATGCGGTCCATGCCGAAGGTCTCCCGGGTGCGCTCCAGGAGGGCGGGCACCGCCCGGTCCCCGCGCAGGATGCCGCCGGCCAACGAGCTCAGGGTCTCGGCCTCCGCGGTCGCCCGGGCCGCCCGCCGCCCCAGGCGCAGCGAGCGGCCCACGATGGCGGCGACGGTCACCGCGACGGTGGTGAACGCGGTCTGCGCGACCACGATGTTGGCCTCGGCGAAGGTGAACTCGCCGATCGGCGGGATGAAGTAGTAGTTCAGCAGCAGCGACGTCGTCACCGAGGCGAGCAGCGCGGAGACCACTCCGCCGATGCAGGCCACGCCCAGCACCGTCAGCAGGAAGAGCAGCGCCTCGCTGGTGAGGTTGAGCGAGAGCGGGCCCGAGACGCCGCCCAGGATCAGGGTCAGCGCGGCGGGCAGCACCAGGCCGGCGACCGGTCCGGCCACCCGGCGGGCGCGCGGCAGACCGCTGCCGGGGATGACCCAGCTGCGTCCCTGGCCGGCGTATTCGTGGTTGACGGTGCGGACGTCGATCTCACCGGAGCGTTCGACGACGATCTCCCCCACTCCGCGCGGGGCGAGCAGTCGCCGCAGCCGGCCGCGGCGGCTGGCGCCGACGACGAGCTGGGTGGCGTTCTGGGCGCCGGCGAAGTCCAGCAGCGCGGCCGCGACGTCGTCGCCGACCACCGCGTGGTAGGTGCCGCCGAGGCTCTCGGTGAGCCGTCGTTGGGCGGCCAGTGCGGCGGGTGAGGCACCGGCCAGGTCGTCGCTGCGGGTGATGTGCACGGCGAGCAGGTCGCCGGCGGAGGACCGGTCCACGATCCGGGCGGCCCGGCGGATCAGTGTGGTGCCCTCCGGTCCGCCGGTGAGCGCCACCACCACCCGCTCGCGGGTCTCCCACACCGGCCCGATCCGGTGCTCGTGCCGGTACCTGCGCAGCGCCTCGTCCACCCGGCCGGCGAGCCACAGCAGCGCCAACTCGCGCAGGGCACTGAGGTTTCCGGGCCGGAAGTAGTGCGACAGTGCGGCGTCGACCTTCTCCGGCGGGTAGATGTTGCCGTGCGCCATCCGGCGGCGCAGCCCCTCGGCCGGCAGGTCGACCAGTTCGATCTGGTCGGCGTGGCGCACCACTTCGTCGGGCACGGTCTCGTACTGCGGCACCCCGGTGATCTTCTCGACGACGTCGGTGAGCGACTCCAGGTGCTGGATGTTGAGGGTGGCCACCACGTCGACGCCGGCGCGGAGCAGTTCCTGGACGTCCTGCCAGCGCTTGGTGTTGCGGCAGCCCGGCGGGTTGGTGTGGGCGAGTTCGTCGATCAGCACCACCTCCGGGCGCCGCTGGAGCACCAGGTCCAGGTCGAGTTCGGCGAACTCCGCGCCGCGGTGCCGGCGGACCGTCCGCGGCAGCACGGCGAGCCCGTGCAGCATCGCCTCGGTGGCCGGACGGCCGTGGCACTCGACGAACGCGACCGCCACGTCCGTGCCGCGGGCGGTCCGCCGCCGGCCCTCGTCCAGCATCCGGTAGGTCTTGCCCACACCGGGGGCGGCCCCGAGAAAGACCTTGAGCCGGCCGGGACGCGGCCGCCCCGGCCCCGCGGCCCCCTCGCTGCCCCGCCTCATGACACCCGCTCCCTTCCGGTACGACAGCGCGCCGGGCGGAGCCGCGGGGAATGCCTCCCCGCCGTCTGCCACCGGCCGGCGCGCGGGCTCCTTCTCCGGGCCCTGCGAGCATCGTCACCGCCGCTGCGCACGAACCGCGCCGCGCTGCGCGGACGTTGACGCAACTCTGACCCGGGGTGGTGGTGGGACGGCCGGTCCGGCGGCCGATACTCGGAGGATGACCTCCCTCTACCGCAGTGCGCAGGGCCGGGAGCGCGTCCGGCGCTGGTGCCTGGACCGACTGGACGCCTGGCCGGTACCGCACCAGCGGGCGACCGTCACCGCCCGGGGTGCCCGCACCCACGTCGTGACCGCCGGTGCCGGCGCCACGACGGTGGTGTGCGTGCCGGGCACCAACTTCTCCGCCGCCGTGTCCCTGCCGCTGGCCTCGGCCCTGGTCGCGGCGGGCCATCGGGTCGTCCTCCTGGACGTCCCCGGGCAGCCCGGTCTGAGCAGCGACCGACGGGGGCTCTCCGGCGGGCACTTGGCGTGGTACGGCGCCTGGTTGGACGAGACGCTCTACGAGCTCGCCGCGGGACCCGTGACGGTGCTGGGGCACTCCTTCGGCGCCGCCGTCGCGCTGTCCGCCGCCTCCCGGGCCGTCGACCGGTTGGTGCTGCTCTCCCCCGGCGGGCTGACCCGCCTGCGTCTGACGCCCGGGGTGCTGGCCGCCTCCGCGGCCTGGTACCTCCGCCCCGCGCCCCGGCACAGCGCCAGGCTGCTGGGCACCATGCTCGCGCCCGGCCACCGTCCGCGCCCGGAGCTGGTGGAGTGGATGACCCTGGTCGCCCGCCACACCCGTTCCGGCGGCGCCCCGGGAATCGCCAGGCTGCCCGCGCGCGCTGTACCCCGCCGGGTCGTCACCGGCGCGCACGACGTCTTCCTCCCCCCGCGCCGTCTCGGACCGGCGGTGCGCAGCGCCCTGGACACGGACCTGGAGGTGCTTCCGGACTCCGGTCATCTCCTCCTGGACGAGCAACCCGCGTACGCCGCCTCACTGGTGGGCGAGCCGGCCTGGGGGTGAGGGCCAAGGGCTGTCCCCGGCGGCCCCCGGTGTGCACCGGTAGAGCCGGTACGCCTGTGCCGGGACGGGGGCGCAGTGGTCACGGACCCACGGGCCGATGGCGCGGCCCGGGTCGGTCGCCGGGCCGCCGAGGACGACGTAGCGCACCTGCCCGGTGGCGACGAGGTGGCGGAAGCCGGACGCGGTGGGCGTGGGCGCGGTGCCGGTGAAGCCGCCCATGGGGAGCACCGGGGCGCCGGCGTGGAGGATGTACGGGGAGGCGGTGCGCCAACTGGTCGTGGCGAAGAGGAAGGTGGCGCCGTCCCGGTGGGTGCGGGTGTAGGCGAGGAGGTGACGCTGGGCGGTGCTGAGCGCCGTCCCGTCGTAGGGCCGGTCGGGCGTCGTGCGGGCGCCCTGGCCCGGCGTGCGGTGGGCGCCGTCGGGGTCGGCGGGCCGGTGCGGGCGGGGTGGGGGCGGGGTGTCGGTGTGGTGGGTCGCGGGGTGCCGGGCCGCGGTGCGGTGCCGGAGGGCGACCGGCCCGGTGGACCCCATGCCGGAGTGGCCGTATGCCGGGTCGAGGACCGAGGACGCCCAGGCGGCGGACGGCAGGAGCACGGCCACGAGCGCGGTGCCGAGGCCGAGCAGTGCCGTCCGCCGTCGTGCGGTTTTGCCCCTGGGGCCGTCGGGGCGGGAGTTGGCGGCCGAGCCGGAATCGGCGACCGGACCGGGGGCGGCCGCCGCACCGCCGTCGGCGGCCGGGCGCGTGCGTGCGGCGGCGCGGCCGCGGACCAGCAGCGCGAGCGCGACCGCGCCCAGGCCGAGCACGGTCGGCGCCAGCCACGGCAGGAAGTCCGGGAACAGCCGCGCTATCGCCGCCGACCAGGCCACCGTGCCCGCCACGACGGTCGGCAGCGCCCAGGCCCGCGACCGGCCGCCGCGCAGCCAGGCACGCCAGAACTGCACCGTCCCGGCGCCGAAGAGCGCCGCCAACGGGACGGCCACCACCCCCAGGTAGTAGGTGTGGCCCCCGATCGCCCCGGCGCTGAACACCAGGAAGTACGTGGCCAACCACACCCCCCACAGTGCGAAGCCGGCCCGCAGCGGGTCCGTCCGCGGCCGGCCGCGCCGCCACACCACCCCGCACACCGCGGCGAGCACCGCGGCCGGATAGAGCCAGCCGATCTGCGAGACGATCGACGGGGCGAACATCTTGGCCCACTGGGCGGCGGTGGGGCGGGCGTGGCCGGTCGGTGGCGCCGGTGCGGTGCCGGCCATGGTCGACACGGCGACGCTTCCGGTGTCCTCGGCGCTGATGTGGAGGGTGGAGAAGCGGTTGAGGAAGTTGTAGCCGACGACCTGGCTGACCGCGGAGTTGTCGGTCGTCCCGTCGATGTAGGGGCGGTCCTGGGCGGGGGTGAAGGTCACCAGCAGCACCCACGACGCCGACACCGCCAGGCACAGTGCGCCCGCCGCGGACAGGTGCGCCAGCCGTCGCCGCAGGCTCGCGGGGGCCGAGAGCAGGTAGAGCAGGCCGAGTGCCGGCAGCACCGCCCATGCCTCCAGCATCTTGGCCTGGAAGCCCAGTCCCACCCAGGCACCGGCCGCCAGCAGCGGACCCAGCCGGGCCTGGCGTGCCGCGCGCAGTGCGGCGTTGGCGGCCAGCAGCACGCACAGGGTGAACGCCGGGTCCTCGACCTCGGTGCGGAACAGGCCGGATATCGCCGGGGTGAGCGCGAAGGCGCCCGCCGCCAGCAGCGCCGCGTTCTCGCCCGCCCAGCGGCGGACCGCACGGTGCAGGACCGCGACGCCCAGCACGCCCTCGATCACCTGGGGCAGGGTCAGTGCCCACGGGTGGAAGCCGAAGATCCGGACGGCGAGCGCCTGCGGCCACAGGAAGCCCGGCAGTTTGTCGATGGTGATGGAGTTGCCGGGGTCGAAGGAGCCGAAGAGGAATCCCCACCAGCTCTCCGCCATGCTGCGCGCGGTCTCCGCGTAGAAGGCGTGGAACGCGCTGTGCTGGATGTCCCAGGCGAACAGCACCGCGGCCACGGCGAGGATCGCCGGCAGCGCGGCCCGGGCGTGCGCCGGCCGGGGCCCTGGGGCCTGCCGCGTCGCCCCGCCACGGGCCGGCGGCCGGCCGCCGCGCGCGGGCCCGGCCGGCGCGGGTATCGCCGGGGGTGCGCTCCTCGCTGAGGCGGTGCTGGCCATGGACGGTCCTCCCTGGTGGAACTCGCCGGTCGGTGTGCCAGATGGCCACAGGGGTCCCGCGGATCCCCGGTCCGCCGTTTGTTCAACGAACGTTCAGCTCGCCCGACCGAGGACCACGACCCGGCGGCCCCCACCCCGAACCGCCCGCTCCCCACACCGCAACCGCCAGCAAATCCCCACTTTCCCGAATTTCGCTACATTCCTCCCATGACTCACGAAACGATGCGCTTCCCCGACCTCTCCGACCGTCCGCACCACCTCTCCGTCGACCGACTGATGAGCGCCCCGCCCACCGCGCTCTACGGTGCCTGGACCGAGGGGTTCGACCGGTGGTTCGCGGCCCCCGGGTCGGTGCTGACGGCGGGCCGGGTGAACACTGCGTTCTTCTTCGAGACCGAGCACGAGGGGAACCGCCACCCGCACTACGGCCGGTTCCTGCGGCTCGATCCGCACCGGCTGGTCCAGCTCACCTGGGTCACCGGCGAGGGCGGCACCGAGGGCGCGGAGACCGTGGTCACCGTCGAGCTGGCCGCCGAGGGCGCCGGGACCCGGCTGCGGCTCTCCCATGCCGGTTTCGCCGGCGAGGCGGCGTGCGACCGGCACCGGGAGGCATGGCCGTACGTCCTGGAACAGCTCGACCTGCGCACCACACCCTGACCCGGACCGGCGCGGCGGCCGGCGACAGCACCCCGCCCCGCCGTGTCGCACACAGGCACACGGGCACACCGCCTCCCGATGGCCGAAATTCCCCTGGAAACACGCCACTTGACGCCACGTCAAGATCCTGGAACGCAAAAAAGGCGGACTCGATGTTTTGCCTCGCGATCGAAGGGCAGACGCGGCTTACCGGACCATGATCCAAATTATGGGAGGGCAGCCATGGCATCCGCAGGCACCACGTACCCCGGAACGCGACACGGTCAGGACCACCCCCTGGGCCACCGGACCGTAAGCTCCGGCACCGGCGGACTGCCGTATGTCGCGAATGCGTCCAAGGTCGCGCCCAGGGACGCCAAGGCGCTGTCCAGGCCGTTCTTCGAGCGCCTCGCGACGTTGGAGGAAGGCACCCACGCGTACCAGTACGTGCGCAACACCCTGGTGGAGATGAACCTCTCCCTGGTCCGCTACGCCGCTTCGCGATTCCGCAACCGCGGCGGTGCGCCCGGGGAGATGGAGGACATCGTCCAGGTCGGCACCATCGGGCTGATCAAGGCCATCGACCGCTTCGAACTGTCCCGCGAGGTCGAGTTCACCACCTTCGCGGTGCCATACATCATCGGTGAGATCAAGCGGTTCTTCCGGGACGCGACCTGGGCGGTGCATGTGCCGCGCCGGTTGCAGGAACTCCGGATCGAGATCGCCCAGGCCAAGGAGCGCCTGTTCACCCGCCTCGACCGGGACCCCACGGTCGCCGAACTCGCCGCGCACCTCGGCCTGCCCGAGGACGAGGTGATCGACGGCCTGATCGCCGGCAACGGCTACACCGCCGGCTCGCTGGACCAGCCGACCGACCCGGCGGAGGACGAGTCGGCCCGCACCCTCGCCGACGCCCTGGGCGACGAGGACCCCCGGCTCCAACTCGCCGAGGACCTCCATGCGTTGACGCCCCTGGTGCAGAAGCTGGACGGCCGCGACCGCCGGATCCTGACCCTGCGCTTCGTCCAGGAGAAGACCCAGTCCGAGATCGGCAGGGAACTCGGCGTCTCGCAGATGCACGTCTCCCGGCTGCTCGCCAGGATCCTGGGCAGGCTGCGGACGGGGCTGATCGGCCAGTACTGAGGCGGCCGGCGGTCAGGCGCGCCCGCGGGCCTGCTGGAACCGGTGCAGGCCGTCGGCCAGTTCGACCAGGGGCGCGGGGTAGTCGTAGCCGGCGCGCTCGTCGGCCGGCAGGGTCCACGGCTCGTGGACGGCGGGCGCGGCGAGCCCGGCGAGCTCGGGGACCCAGCGGTGGACGTAGGCGCCGTCCGGGTCGTATCGCCTGGCCTGGCGGACCGGGTTGAGGACGCGGTTGGGCCGGGTGTCGGTGCCGGTTCCGGCCACCCACTGCCAGTTGAGCTGGTTGTTGGCGAGGTCGCCGTCGACCAGCAGGTCCAGGAAGTGCCGGGCGCCCACCCGCCAGTCCACGTACAGGGTCTTGGTGAGAAAGCAGGCGGTGAGCAGGCGGCCGCGGTTGTGCATCCAGCCCTCGTACCGGAGTTGGCGCATGGCCGCGTCGATCACGGGGTAGCCGGTGCGGCCCTCCTTCCAGGCGGCGATCTCGTCGGCCGCCGCTTCCGCGGTGCGCCAACGGTCGTGCCGGGGGCGGTAGTCGGCCGTGGCCGCGTCCGGCCGGGCGGCCAGGACCTGGTGGTGGAAGTCCCGCCAGGCGAGCTGCCGGACGAACGCCTCGGCGCCGGGGCCGCCGCGCTCGCGCGCCCGCCGGACCACCTCGACCGGCGAGAGGGTGCCGAAGTGCAGATGCGGGGAGAGCCGCGAGGTGGCGTCACCGGCCAGGTCGTCGTGGCGGTCGGCGTAGTCCGCCGCGCCGCTGCGCAGCCAGGCGGTCAGCCGCCGCCGGCCGGTCGCCTCGCCGCCCGCCATGAGCCCTTCGGAGACCCCGGCCAGCCCCCGGGACGAGGGGATGTCCTGCGAGCCGACGTGTGCCGGGACCGGGACGCCGCGGGGCGCCGCCAGGACGTCGCGCGGAACCTGCCGGGACCAGTGCCGGAAGTAGGGGGTGAAGACCGCGAAGTGGTCCGAGCCCGCCGGGGTGAGCGCACCGGGAGGGACCGCGGTGACCACCGCGTCGTGCACGCGCAGCCGGCGCCCCTCGGCCGCCAGCGCGCGGCGCAACCGCTCCTCCCGGCGCAGGGCATAACCGCTGACCCCGGCCGCCAGATGCACCTCGGCGGCGTCCGCCTCGGTCGCCACCCGGCACACCTGGTCGACGACGTCCCCGGCCCGGACCACCAGGCGGCCGCCGCGGTGGCGCAGGCCGGCGTCCAGTTCGGTGAGGCAGTCGGCGAGGAACGCCTGCCGGTTGGGGGCGGCGAACCCGGCCGCCGCGACGGCGTCGTCGCGGACGAACAGCGGGACGACCGCGTCGGCGGAGCGCAACGCCGCACGCAGCGGCGGGTGGTCGTGCAACCGCAGGTCGGAGGTGTAGAGGACGACGGCGACGGTCATACGTCAACTCCCGTGCTCGGCAGGAACACCAGCCCCGCACGCCGCGCGACCGAGGCGGCGCCGACGCGCATCGCGGCGCCCCACCATCACACCGCCACCGCGGCCCCACCCGGCCACGCCACGCCGCCGGGGCCCCAGGGCCAACTCCCGGACCCCGTCAGCCCAGTCGACGCCGCAGCCTCACTTCTTCGTCCGCACCACCGCGCGGGCGTCGGAGAGCAGCTGGAACGCGTGCTCCCGGTCCTGCTTGAGCGTCTCGTCCGTCACCCCCTCGACGGAGACCTCGACGGTGCGCCGGCCCTCACTGGCGTAGGCACGGATCGTGCCGCCGCGCAGGTACGCCCCGGCAGGTTCCGGGGCAAAGGTGCCGCATGCGAGCTGCGGGCCCCGGAAGACCTTGGTGATATCGCTCCTGCGCCGGGTGTCGCAGGCGTCGTTGGCGAACTTGGCGGCCAGCCCGGGGCTGCGCAGGTCGTCCACCTCCAGCGACAGGTACGGAACGTTGCCCCGGGGGCCGTTGGGGGCGGCACCCGCGGTGGCCGAGATGTTCACGGTGCAGCCACCCGGCACATGATCCGGCCCCCTGAACGACCCGGTGACGTCGACGAACCTCTCATGCCCCAGCGCGGTGGCGACCGTCTCAGGCTTCAGGTACTGGCGGCACCCCTTGTTCACCCCGTCGACCAGCGCCTTGTCGGCGGCGGCGGACGGTTTCCCAGCGCCTCCCCCATCGTTCCCCCCGCAGCCCGCCACCAGGAGCAGCCCCGCCCCCCACACGGCACACGCATACCTGTACCGCCCCATGCTCACCCTCACCCCCCGGCGCGCCACCGCCGCATATCCATGGCAGCAGGACCTTAGCAAGCCGCGCCGGGGCCGCCGGAGGGAGCAACTCCGTACTGCCCCGTGGAGTTGACGACTGCATCGGGTACGGGCGGACGAATGACCGCCCGGAGTACAGGCCGCGCCCTCGGGAAAGAGAGCCTGCGGGGAGGCGGTCTTGAGCTCGGCGACGCCGGTGTCGGCGTGCTCCCGCCGGCAGCACCGATCACGCCGGCGGTGTGCCCTCCGTCCCGTAGCGTCCCGCCAGGGCCGCGACCGCCTCCGTGACGGCCTGGCGCAGGGCGGGCGGGCCGAGGACCTCTGCCTCCGGGCCCAGTCTCAGGAGGTCGCCGACGGCCACCTCGGGCCCCTCGACCGGCAGTTCCACCAGGGTCCAGCCGTCCGCGTCCGGTGCTCCGGCGTCGTCCACCGCCCGTCGGCCCGCCGCGCCGAAGAACATCGGCAGCAGCCGCTGCGCCCGCGGTGAGATCCGCAGCTGCGCCGTCTGGCGGTGCAGCGCGGCCTCCAGGCGCCGGGCGGACTCCGCCCAGTACCCGGCCAGATCGAAACCGGTCGGCCGCGTGAACACCTCGTCCGTGACGTCCACCGCCAGGAACCGGGCGATCCGGTACGTCCTGACCGCCTCGTCGACGCGCGCCACCAGGTACCAGATGCCGCCCTTGAGGACGATGCCGAGCGGGCGCAGCTCCCGGTGGACCTCGCCGCGCCAGCGCCGGTAGTGGGTGCGCAGCACCCGCTGTTCCCACACCGCCCGCGCGATCGGCGCCAGGTGGGCGACCGGGTCGGCGTCCCGGAACCACCCGGGTGCGTCGAGGTGGAAGCGGTCCTGGATCCGGCGGGTGCGCTCGGCGAGTTCGGCCGGCAGCGCCGCCTGGACCTTCAGCTGGGCGGTCGTCAGCACCGCGCCGAGCCCGAGGTCGTGGGCGGGCCCGGGGGCACCGGCGAGGAAGAGCGCGCCGGCCTCGGCGTCGGTGAGCCCGGTCAGCCGGGTGCGGTAGCCGTCCATCAGCCGGTAGCCGCCGTCGGGCCCGCGGTCGGTGCGGACCGGGACGCCGGACGCGCCGAGCGCCTCGACGTCCCGGTAGACGGTGCGGACCGACACCTCCAGTTCCGCGGCGAGTTCGGCGGCGGTCATCCGTCCGCGGTTCTGGAGCAGCAGGAGCAGGGCGAGGAGCCGGTCGGCGCGCATGGCCCGATTCTCCCGTGTACCTGACAGAAGACGTCAGGTACGGGCGGCAGGCTGGTCGGGCACCGCACGGGGAACCGCCGTGCGGCACGACGAAAGGACGCCCATGCCCACGCAGACCACCGGACACCTCACGTACGCCGACTGGCAGGAGAAGCCGGTCGGTTCACCGGAGGCGAGCCCGCGCCTGGCCCGCGCCTCCGTCGTCAACACCTTCTCCGGCGGCATCGAGGCCGCCCGCACGAGCTGCGAGTACAGCATCGTCTACACCTCGGACAAGACCGGGACGTTCACCGGCCTGGAGCTGCTCACCGGCCGACTGGACGGGCGGGAGGGCACGTTCGTCCTCGAACAGCGCGGCGGGTTCGGCGCCGACGGCACGGTGCACTGCACCTTCGAGGTCGTCCCCGGCTCCGCCACCGGGGAGTTGACCGGGCTGAGCGGGTCGGGAAGCTTCGCCTGCACGGCCGGCACGCCGTCGTTCCCCTACGACTTCGCCTACGAGGTGGGGTGAGCCGCGCCGGGCGGGCCGGCGGGCGCGCACCCACCGGCCCGCCCACAGGCACCTCCGCCGGCCGGCCCGCGGTCAGCCGCGGCCGAGCAGTTCGGCGATGCGGATGAACCCGTCCGCGCCGTGGCCCTGTCCGATGGCGCGGTGGGCCAGCCCCTCGGCGGCCCGCAGCACCCCGGTGTCGATGCCGTGGGCCTCGGACGCCCGGACGATGTGGGCCATCGCCGAGGCGGCCGAGGTCAGCGGATTGCCCTCGCCGGAGTAGGTGCCGCGGTCCGCCTCCTCGGCGGTCTGCGCGAAGATCGGCGGGAGGATCGCGCCGATGCCCTGGGCGAACGGCGCCAGCTCCCGGGCGGTGATGCCCTCGGCGCGGGCCAGCGCCACGGCGTGCGCGTATCCGGCCATCGCGGTCCAGAAGACGTCCAGCAGCGCGATGTCGTGGGCCGCGGCCCGGCCGATGTCCTCGCCGAGGTGGGTGTGGGTGCCGCCGAGCGCGTCCAGCACCGGCTTGTGCTCCTCGTAGAGCTCGGCGGGGCCGCTGTGGAGGAAGACGGCGTCCGGGGTGCCGATGGTGGTGGTCGGGGTCATGATCGCGCCGTCGAGGTGGCGGATGCCGTGGGCGGCCGCCCAGTCGGCCGTGGCCCGGGCCTCGTCCGGTGTGCCGGCGGTCAGCACGACGACGGTGCGTCCCCGGAGCGCGTCGGTGACCTCGGGGCGGCGCAGAACGGCCGCCACCGCCCCGTAGTTCACCACGCAGACCACCGTCAGATCGCCGGCGGCAACCGCCTCCTGCGGGGTCCCGGCGCCGGCCGCGCCCCGCTCGACCAGGGCGTCCGCCCGGCCCGGCGTCCGGTTCCAGACCGTGGTCCGCAGCCCCGCGGCCAGGAACGCTCCGGCCAGGGCGCGGCCCATCGGCCCGAGGCCGAGCACGGTGACGGAGCGCCGGGCGGCGGGCGCCGCGGAGGTTGCGGAAGTGGGCACGGTGGTGGGTGTGCTGGTGGACATGGTGCTGATCGACTCCTTGAAGATCCGGAAACCGCCGGATCGGGAAATACCGAACCGGCGACGGTGATTCGTAAGAGAGGAAGAACGAGGCGGGAGACCGCGCGGAGGGGAAGGAACGGGGCGACGATGACGCGCAGCCGAGCCCGGGATCTGGACGTGTGTGGCACGACCGCGGCGATCGCGGTGATCGACGGCAAGTGGAAGACGCCGCTGCTGTGGCTGCTGGAGCCCGGCCCGCGCCGGCCCAGCGAACTGCTCCGGTGCCTGCCGGGGCTCAGCGAGAAGGTGCTGACCCAGGCGCTCCGCGAGATGGCGGAGGACGAACTGGTGCACCGCGAGGTCTATGACGCGGTGCCGCTGAAGACCGAGTACTCCCTGACGGCCTTGGGGCGCGAACTGGCCGAGGCCCTGGCGCCCCTCGATGCCTGGGGGCACCGCCGCCTGGCGCGGCTCGCGGAGGCACAGCAGGTCTCTTGACGCGGCGTCATAGCGACGCATCCCTCCGTTCCCGCCGCGCCGGCGGCCCCGGTGGCCGCCGTGATCAGCTTCTCCCGGTGGCGGGCCGGTGGCCAAGTACCCACTAATAAGTGGGTATCGCGCCGGCGGGGCAGGGCGGCCGCCCCTGCCCCGCCGGTGACTGCGTGACGTCGTCGCCGGCCGGCCCCGCACCGCGGGCGGCACCGGTCATCCGATGCCGGTCAGGGGTCATGGGTGACCCTCCTGATTCACGGAGTGAAGGCGTGGGGGGACGGGGAGCGTGCTCCCGCCGTCGCATGCTTCAGCTTCGTGAAGGGTGCGTCAAGAAGCCCTACCGGAGTGCGGCGGTGGGTGCCGGTCTCCGCCAAGTGCGTGTCACCAGGGAGAGTTGAGCCTCCCCGGCATCGCCGTACGAGGCGACCGGCGCCGCCCCGCCGCCTTCGAGAGGTGTCCGGTGCGGTGGTTCAGTCCACCGTCTGGTCCCCGTCGGGGAGGTCCTGGACGGTGACCTTGCCGTGCGGTCGGCCGAGTCCGTCCGCCACCGCGCGGGCCAGGCCGTCGGGGTCGGGTGCGGTGGGCACGGGCACCTGCGCGCCGTCCGGGTAGCTCTCGATCGCCCGGCTGAAGTAGCTCGGGTGCCAGGCACCGACCGCGCCGCGCACCTCCACGGCGCGTACCTCCCGGGTCCCGATCCGCTGCCCGACCGCGGCGAGGATCCGGTCCGACCGGTACTCCCCGGGCACCTGGAACAGGCTGGCGTGCGCGCCGACCAGTCCGCCGTTCGCCAGGCGGACGGTGACCGTCAGACAGCTGGTCACCGCGGGATAGATGAGGGTGCCGCCCGGCCCGACCTCGCCGACCTGGCCCTCGGTGATCCGCAGCGCCGCCGGGGACGCGGCGGGGGCGCTCGCCACCGCCGGTCCCGCCTGGGCCAGCGCCACGCCGGCCGCGCCTGTCTGGAGGGCCAACACCGCGGCGAGCAGCGGTATCGCGCGGTTCCGCTTGCCTGCCCTCGCGCCGCCGCCCCTCACTCGAACCGCGACGGGTCGCCGGCGCCCCGCCGGACGATCTCCACGCCGCCGCCCGAGAAGTCGATGACGGTGGTGGGTTCGGTGCCGCAGTCGCCGGAGTCGACCACCGCGTCGATGACGTGGTCCAGGCGTTCCTTGATCTCCCAGCCCTGGGTCAGCGGCTCGGCCTCGTCGGGCAGCAGCAGGGTGCTGGAGAGCAGCGGCTCGCCGAGTTCGGCGAGGAGTGCCTGGGCGACGGTGTGGTCGGGGATCCGGACGCCGACGGTCTTCTTCTTGGGGTGGAGGAGCTGGCGCGGGACCTCCTTCGTCGCGGGCAGGATGAAGGTGTAGCTGCCGGGGGTCGCCGCCTTGATCGCGCGGAAGACGTCGTTGTCGATCTGGACGAACTGCCCCAGCTGCGCGAAGTTCTGGCACACCAGGGTGAAGTGGTGGCGGTCGTCGAGGTTGCGGATCGAGCGGATGCGGTCGATGCCGTCGCGGCTGCCGAGCTGGCATCCGAGGGCGAAGCAGGAGTCGGTCGGGTAGGCGATGAGCGAGCCGGAGCGGATCGCGTCGGCCACCGTGCTGATGGTGCGGCGCTGGGGGTTGTCCGGGTGAACGTCGAAGTACTTGGCCATTTTCACGAGTCTAAGGGCTGTCCCGTAATCCCCGGCGGGCGCGCGACGACGGCTACGGCACTCCCCCAAGCTCTTCGAGCAGGGGGCACCCCCACGCCGCGTTGTCGGAACGCCCGAATACATCCAGTATTCGGACGCCCCTCCGCCTTGCGATGCAGCTCGGCATCCAGAGGACTAAGGCCGGAGCCGAGACGGAGCGAGCGCAGCGAGTGCAGTGCATCCGACGCCGCACGCTGACCCACCAGGGATTACGGGACAGTCCTTAGGGCGCTTCCGACGGATCTCCGTGACGCCGCGGAGATCCGCCAGAAGCGCCCCAGTGTCTGGCCGGGCCGGTCGGTGTGCCCCGGGCGGGGCCGGCCGGGTCCGGGCGGCGTTTCAGCAGGTGCGGCGGAGGTGGCCGTCCTCGCCGGGCCGGCTGACGTCGCGGTCACGCAGGACGAAGGAGAGCCGGTCGCCCCAGGCACGGCAGGCGGTGGCGAGGTCGGTGCGGCGGTATTCGATGTCGAAGACCCGGTCGTCGTAGGTCGTGGCGTACGCGGGGCACTCGTGGTAGCGGGCGCACTCCTCGGTGACGGCGAAGTCGAAGCCGGTGCGGCGGGCTTCGGGGAGGAGGTCGGCGGCGTTCTTCTGTGCGGCGGCCAGGCCCCGTTGGTGGGCCCGCCGGGTCAGGAGGGTGGCGAAGGCCCGTGCGTGGTCCTTGGTGAGCAGGCCCTCGGAGCGTTCGTAGGAGTCGAGGTTGTCCGGTTCGACCGCGTCGAAGCCGGCCTTGGCGCAGCCGTCGATCCAGGGGCCGACGATGTCGAGCAGGGCGGTGCGCTTGGCGGCCGTGGAGATGTCGAGCAGGGGTTCGTTCCAGTCCTCGTCGATGACGGGAGAGCCGTCCCGGTCGCGCAGGAGCAGGTCGGGGTGGTTGCGCTGCCACCACCGCCGGGCGTCGGCGCCGGGCTGCGCCTGGAAGGCGTTGAGGTAGCAGAGGGTGTAGCGACCGGGTGCGGGCGGTGCGGTGCGGTCGCGGGAGACGACCTCGACGTCGTCGGCCGGGCGGTACGGCCCGCCGATCTGGTAGTCGAACGCGGCGTGCGCGGCGGGCAGTTCGACGCCGGGCCGGGCGTGGGGCGTCGGGGTCGGGCGGCCCGCTCCGGCCGGGGTGGCCGGGGAGCAGCCGGCGAGCGGCAGGGCGAGGAGCGCGAGGGCGCCGGCGGCGCGGCGGAGCGGCGCGGGCATGCGGGCCATAGCGGGCAGGGGAGGCACGACAGGCCACCTTAGCCGCCCACGCGACCGCCGCTCGCACCCACCCGTCGCACGCCTGAATCCTCCTCCGCGCCACGGAACATGAGGCATCGGACCCCGCTCGGCACATTGGTCCAGTCCAAAGTGTTGACCTGCTCACCGCGAGGGTTCACGCTGTGGGGCAATTGGTCTGGACCACCCCCCTCGTCGGCTTGTTGGAGGGCCTGTGCCACCTCGTCAGATCAGGACTCTCGCCACCGCCGTCTCGGCGGCCGCGCTCGCGCTCGCCGCCGCCGGCACCGCGCTCGCCACCGGACACCGGGCCGCCCCACCGGCCCCGGCCGCCGCCCCCGCCCCCAAGGCCCTGGACAGCAACTGGTACGCGGCGGCGCCGTACTTCATGCCGCTCGACAACGACCCGCCGGACGCCGGCGCGGTGATGGACGCCACCGGCATCAAGGCGTTCCAGCTCGCCTTCATCCTGGCCCCCAACGGCGGCGGCTGCTCACCGACCTGGGACGGCCTGCACCCGGTGGCCTCGGACACCGCGGTGAGCGGGGTGATCTCCGCGATCCGCGCGAAGGGCGGCGATGTCTCCGCGTCCATCGGCGGCTACAACGGCACCAAGCTCGGCCAGGCGTGCGGCACGCCGGAGGCGACCGCCGCCGCCTACCAGCAGGTCATCGACAAGTACGGCCTCAAAGCCCTCGACTTCGACCTGGAGGAGCCGGAGTACGAGAACACCGCGGCCATCCACAACGAGATCGGCGCCGCCAAGATCCTCCAGCAGAAGAACCCCGGCCTCTACCTCTCCGTCACCACCGCCGGGACCGCGGACGGCACCGGGTGGTTCGGCAAGCAGATGCTGAACGAGGCCAAGTCCCAGTCCTTCGTCCCGGACAACTTCTCCATCATGCCCTTCGACGGCGGCTTCAACGGCGCCGCCGCCCAGACCGCCGCGCTCACCAACCTCAACGCCGTGCTGCGCACCACCTTCGGCTGGGACGAGGCCACCGCCTACGCCCACGAGGGCATCTCTCAGATGAACGGCCGCAGCGACACGGGGGAGTTCTTCACCCAGGCGGACTTCCAGACCGTGCTGGACTTCGCCACCTCCCACCACATGGCGCGCTTCACCAACTGGTCGGTCAACCGCGACCGGCAGTGCACCCCGCCGGACAACAACGGCCGGACCTCGGGGACGTGCAGCAGCGTTCCGCAGGGTGACTGGGACTTCACCAAGTTCTCGGTGAAGTTCGCCGGCGCCACCCCGCCCACCACGCCTCCGACCACCCCGCCACCCACCACTCCCCCGGGCGGCAGCTGCGCCGCCGGCCCGTACAGCGCCGGCACCGCATACGTGGGCGGCGACACCGTCTCCTACAACGGCCACACCTGGAAGGCCCGGTGGTGGACACAGGGCGAGACGCCCTCCTCCGGCGGCTCCGGGGTCTGGCAGGACCTCGGCGCCTGTTGAAAGACCGCGGAGGGGAGGAGCACACCCGACCGGACAGCACCGCTCCTCCCCTCCGCCCCGTCCCCCCGGCGCGCCGTAGATCGCGCATCCCGGCGCCGGGCCGGGGCAGACTCGGCGGTATGAGCGCCCTGCCCCCAGACCCGTACCCGCCCCGGTTCATCGACGCGGCCCGGCTGCTGCACGCCCTCCCGATGGCCGCGGCCGTCGACGCGCTGCGCGCGGCCCTGCGCGACGGCCCGGACCCGGAGGCCGATCCGCCGCGCACCATCGTGCCCGTCGAGCACGGCCAGTTGCTGCTGATGCCCGCGCACCGCAGCCGGTACACCGGCGTCAAGGTGGCCACCGTCGCCCCGGACAACCCGGCCGCCGGACTCCCCCGCGTCCAGGGCCAGTACCTGCTCTTCGACGCCGCGACGCTCACCCCCCTCGCCCTGCTCGACGGGATCGCGCTGACCACGGTGCGCACCTCCGCGGTCTCCGCCCTCGCCGCCGATCTGCTCGCCGTCCCCGAGGCCGGCCGCCTGGTGGTGTTCGGCACCGGGCCCCAGGCCCGCGGCCATCTCGACGCGTTGCGCGCGGTGCGGCCGCTCACCCATGTCACCGTCGTGGGACGCACCCCGGCGAACGTCGAGCACTTCATCGCCGCCGTCCGCCGGGACACCGGCCTGTCCGTCGAGGCCGGCGACCCGTCCGCGGTCGCCGGCGCCGATCTGGTCGCCTGCTGCACCACCGCCCGCACCCCGCTGTTCGACGGCGCCCTGCTCCCGCCGCACGCCATGGTGACCGCGGTCGGCTCCCACGAGCGCGGCAGCCGCGAGGTGGACGGCACCGCCGTCCTGCGCAGCACGGTCGTGGTCGAGTCCAAGGCCGCCGCGGCGCGCGAGGCCGGCGATCTCATCCCGGAGCTGGAGAGCGGCCGGCTCGCCCCGGAGTCCCTGGTGACGCTCGCCGCGCTGGCCACCGGGGCGTCCGCCGTGGACCCCGAACGCCCCCGCCTCTTCAAGAGCGTCGGCATGGCCTGGGAGGACCTCGCGGTGGCCGGCGCGGCGTACGAGGCCACCTGACGACGCACGCCAGCGCCGTTCGGCCGGTCCTCGTGCGATGCTGAGGACGCCCGGCCGATGGCGCGTGACCTCGGCCGATGCCAGAGATGGGGAGCGAACGGCAGCGTGAAGGCAGCGATACGACGGACCGGTACCGGCATCTGGGACCGCTTCGCGGCGTCCGACCCGGGACTGCTGCGGCTGATGGCGGGGTTGCGGACGGTGGGGGCGATCGTCCTGGCCCTCGTCGTCCTGGCGCTGCTGGGCACCAGCGTCACGCTCATGGTCGCCGGTGCCATGGTGGCGATGGTCGCGACCTTCGCCGTCCGGGAGAAGGAGGTGCGCGGTCAGGCTGCCACCCTCGCCCTGGGGCTGCCGGTCGCGCTGGCCGCGGTGGCGCTGGGGGTGCTGCTGCACAACCAGGTCATCGCCGGTGACCTGGTCTTCATCGCCCTGATCTTCGGCGCCGCCTACGCGCGCCGGTTCGGCGACCGCGGGACGGCACTGGGGCTGATCGGCTTTCAGATCTACTTCATCTCGCTGTTCGTGCACGCCACGGTGCCCACGCTGCCTGAGCTGTTCGTGACCCTGACCATCGCGTTCGCGTGCAGCGCGGTGATCCGGTTCGCCGTCGTGCCGGACACCCCCGAGCGCACGCTGAGCCGGCTGCGGGAGGCGTTCCGGGCCCGCCTGGCCCAGCTGGTGGCGACCCATCGGGAGCTGGTGGACGCCGGTCCCGAGGAGATGGACGGGGTCCTCGACGACCTGCGCCGGCACACCGCCCGGCTGCACGAGACGGCGCTGATGATCCAGGGCCGCCTGGAGGAGGGCACCCGCGACGCGACGACCGCGGCGCTGCTCCAACGCCGCGTCGCGGACGCCGAGATCGCCGCCGAACGCCTGGGCATGACGCTGCTCAACGCCCGCAGCGCGGAACGCACCGACACCCTCACCCTGCACCTGCCGCACGCCCCCGTACCGGCCGGCGCCAACCGCATGCACTCCGAGGGCGACTCCGTGGCCACGCTGCGCCGGGGCCTCGACGCGCTGGGGCTGCTGGTGGCCCGCCGCGCACCCGAGGACCGCGGCACCGCGCTGGCCCACGTCCGCAACCGGCTGCTGGGCTACCGCGACGAGGACAACCTGCCGCGCGGTTCGGGGGCCGTCCAGGACGCGTTCCGTGCGCTCGGCGAGGCCGCCCGCGCGGTGCTGGGTCTGCGGCTGGCGCTGGACGGGCCGCAGGACGAGTCCGACGACACCTCGGCGACCAGCCGGTCGCGGGAGGAGTTCGACGCGGAGGACCTGGCGATCGTCGGGGTGGAGGAGGACGAGGAGGACGGGCGCACCGGGCTCCGGCGGCCCACCACCCGGGCCGCGTTCCAGGTGGCGGTGGGTTCCGCGCTGGCCATCGTCGGCGGGGAGTTCCTGTCCACCCAGCGCTGGTACTGGGCGGTGCTGACCTGCTGGGTGGTGTTCCTCAACACCGCCTCCACGGGCGAGATCCTGGTCAAGGGCTACCGCCGGCTGGTGGGCACGGTGCTCGGTGTGGTCGCCGGTGTGGCGCTGGCCGGGCTGGTGGGCAACCACACCTGGACGGCGTTCGCGCTGGTGCTGCTCTGCGTCTTCGGGATGTTCTTCACCGCGCCGCTGTCGTACGCGCTGATGTCGTTCTTCGTCACCGCGATGCTCGGTCTGCTCTACACCCTCCTGGACACCTACAGCGTGGCGACGCTGGTGCTGCGCATCGAGGAGACCGCGCTGGGCGCGGCGTGCGGGATCATCGCCGCGGTGCTGGTGCTGCCGGTGCACACCGACCGGCGCACGGACGAGCTGCTGGGCACGGTCCTGGAGCGGTTGCAGGAGGCGGTGTCGGCGGCGGTGGCCCAGCTGTCCGGCGGCCAGGCGGTGGACCTGCTGACCCTGGCACGCGATCTGGACACCGCGCTGAACGACCTGCGCGGTTCGGCCCAGCCGCTGGTGCACCCCATCACCCCGCTGCGGGTGCGCCGGCAGACCGCGCGCTATCTGGTGGCGATGCTGGAGACCTGCGCCTATCACGCGCGGTCGCTGGCGGCGACGGCCGAACTCCTGCCGTCCAGCCGGTCGGTGGCGGCCGATCCCCGGCTGGAGCGCGCCGGCCGGCGGATCGCGCGCAACATCGATCTGATCGCCGCGCGGGTGCAGGACCAGCCCGTCGACGGCGAGGTGGAGGGCGGCGCCAGCATCGCCTCGCTGCTGGGGGCGGACGGCTCGCCGGTGCCGGCGTCGCACACCGTCACCTTCCGTGTGCTGCGGCACCTCCAGCGCCTCGACGAGGGTGTGGTGGGTATCGCCCGCGCCCTGGACGTGCCGGTGGCCGGCCGGTCGGGGCGGAAGCACGGCTGACGCCCGGGGCGGGGCCGGGCCGGTCGGCGGACTGCGCGCGACCGGCCCCGCCCCGCCCGTCCCGGTCCGTCACCTCCCGGTAAAACCTTTCCCTCGTTTCCGTTGGGCGTCCCGCCTGCCGGCCGCGCTGCCCGGCGTCCGCCCCCTCGGCGAAGCCGCAGTTCAGCGCGGCCGCACGGGCCGCCGCCGAGCCCTCGCGCAGGCCCGGGAGCGTCCGTGGACGCCCCGTCCCGCGAGACACCCCCGGTTGACGCGGCGGGCCCCTGAGGAAGACCCTCATTACATAGGTGCTCGATACAACTGACTCTGGTGGAGCGGGTCGGGCGACCGCCCAACGGCCTCGCCCGCCCCTCCCGACCCCCGGCCCGCAGCGGCACCTCCCCGTGCCCGCGGCTCCGGCGGCCCCCAGGGCTCGGAGTAGGAGGACAAGGCATGTGCGGCATCACCGGATGGATTTCCTTCGACCGCGACCTGCGCGCCGAGCAGGCGACCGTGGACGCGATGACCGAGACGATGGCCTGCCGCGGGCCCGACGCCCGCGGCACCTGGGTGCAGGGCTCCGCCGCACTCGGCCACCGTCGCCTGGCCATCATCGACCTGCCCGGCGGACGGCAGCCGATGACCGCCGAACGCGCCGACGGCACCCAGGTCGTCATCGTGTACTCCGGTGAGACCTACAACTTCGGCGAGCTGCGCGGCGAACTGGCCGGCAAGGGACACCACTTCACCACCGACTCCGACACCGAGGTGGTGCTCCGCGGCTATCTGGAGTGGGGCGAGGCGGTCGCCGAACGCCTCAACGGGATGTTCGCGTTCGCGGTCTGGGACGAACAGCGCCGACGGCTGGTGATGATCCGCGACCGGATGGGCATCAAGCCGTTCTACTACTACCCCACCGCCGACGGCGTGCTGTTCGGCTCCGAGCCCAAGGCGATCCTCGCCAACCCGCTCGCCGAGCGGCGGGTCGCCCTGGACGGGCTGCGTGAGCTGTTCGCCTTCGTCAAGACCCCCGGGCACGCCGTGTGGGACGGGATGCACGAGGTCGAGCCGGGCACCGTGGTCACCGTCGACGCGGACGGGCTGCGCCGGCACGTCTACTGGTCGCTGCGGACCCGGGCCCACCAGGACGACCGCGAGACCTCCATCGGCCACGTCCGGACGCTGCTCGACGACATCGTCCGCCGCCAGCTCGTCTCCGACGTACCGCGCTGCACCCTGCTGTCGGGCGGGCTGGACTCCTCGGCGATGACCGCGCTGGCGGCCCGCCAACTCGCCGAGGCCGGCGAGACGGTGCGCAGTTTCGCCGTCGACTTCGTCGGCCAGACCGAGAACTTCGTCGCCGACGATCTGCGCGCCACCCCCGACACGCCCTTCGTGCACGACGTGGCCCGGCTCGCCCGCACCGAGCACCAGGACATCGTGCTGGACTCCGCCACCCTGGCCGACCCCGACGTCCGCGCCAAGATGATCCGGGCCCGCGACATACCCATGGGCCTGGGCGATATGGACGCCTCCCTCTACCTGCTGTTCAAGGCGATCCGGCAGCACTCGACGGTGGCGCTGTCGGGCGAGTCCGCCGACGAGGTCTTCGGCGGGTACAAGCAGTTCTTCGACGAGGACGCCCGCAACGCCGACACCTTCCCCTGGCTGGTGCGCCACGCCCAGCACTTCGGCGACGACGGGAACATCCTCACCTCCGGCGTCACCGGCGCCCTCGACCTGGGGACCTACATCCAGGACGGCTACGACCGCGCCGTCAAGGACGTCGAACGGCTCGACGGGGAGAGCGACTTCGAGTTCCGCATGCGGAAGATCTGCTATCTGCACCTGACGCGCTTCGTCCGCATCCTGCTGGACCGCAAGGACCGGGCGAGCATGGCCGTCGGGCTGGAGGTCCGCGTCCCCTTCTGCGACCACCGCCTGGTGGAGTACGTCTACAACACCCCCTGGTCCCTGAAGTCCTTCGACGGACGGGAGAAGAGCCTGCTGCGCGAGGCCACCGCCGATGTGCTGCCCAGGTCGGTCTACGACCGGGTGAAGAGCCCGTACCCCTCCACACAGGACCCGCAGTACGCGGTCGCGCTCCAGCAGCAGGCCAAGGAGCTGCTGGCGCGCCCCTCGCACCAGGTGTTCGACCTCGTCGACCGCGACTGGCTCAAGCGGGCCGCCAACCACGACGCACCGCAGATCACCCAGGCACCCCGGCGCGGTCTTGAGCGGACCCTGGACCTGGCCCTGTGGTTGGAGATGTACTCCCCAACCATTACGCTCTCCTGATCCACCGCGGGGGCCTTGGACAGGCCCCCGCCGCGGAGCACGTCCGGCACGGCAGGCGATGGGTGAGCAATGACGATCGGTGACGACGCGGCGCTACAGCTGGTGATCTCGCTGCACCGGCTCACCCGGAGCCTGCGCAGGTCGGCCACGGCGGGCAGCATCCAGCTCACGCACACCGCCGTGCTGGCGCTGCTGAACCAGCGCGGACCCTCCCGGATCGGGGAGATCGCACAGTGGGTGCCGTGCTCCCAACCCACCGCCACCGCAACGGTCCTCGGGCTGGAGTCCGCCGGCCTGGTGCGCCGGGAGGCCGACCCCGAGGACCGGCGCGCCAGCCGAGTCCTGCTCACCGAACAGGGCACCGCGGCACTGGCGGACGTGGCCCGCGGCGAGGCACACGTCCTGACCCGGCGCCTGGCCGGACTCACCCCGGAGGAGATCCGCCTGCTCACCGAGGTGGAACCACTGCTGCGCCGGCTCGCGGAAGCCGGCGACTGACCCGGCGCACTCCACCGCTCCTCAGAAGTCGGACGTCCGCCCGCTGAACACGCCGGCGAAAAAGCCGTCGTGGCGTGAAAGCAACCTTCCTGCGAGCGCTCCGCGTCCACACCAGCACGTCCAACTGCTACGGAGGAGCCTCCAGGTGGAGAACGCGAACATCCTTGTCTCCGGTGCCAGCATCGCCGGACCGGCCCTGGCGTACTGGCTGAGCCGCCACGGGTTCGACGTCACCGTGGTGGAGCGCGCCCCGGACCTGCGCCCCGGCGGCCAGGCGATCGATGTGCGGGGGCCGGCACTGGACGTCGCCGAGCGCATGGGCATCCTGTCCGAGATCCGCCAACTCACCACCGACATACGCGGCATGACCGTCGTCGACGCGGCCGGCGAGGAGCTGTACAGCAGCACCGAGCAGACGTTCACCGGCGGCCGGATCGACAACCCCGACGTCGAGATCATGCGCGACGACCTGTGCCGCATCCTCCACCAGGCCACCGACAACACGGTGGAATACCTCTTCAACGACTCCCTCACCTCCCTCGCCCAGGGCGACCGGGAGGTCCACGTCACCTTCGAGCGCAGCGCTCCCCGCACGTTCGACCTGGTCGTGGGCGCCGACGGGCTGCACTCCACCGTGCGCAGGCTCGCCTTCGGCCCGGAATCCGCGTACCTCCACCATCTGGGCAGCTACATCGGCCTGTTCACCACCCCCAACTTCCTCGGTCTGGACTCCTGGCAGGTCTACCACCAGAGCGGCGAGGTGGGCGGCATCATCATGAGCGCCCGGAACAACACGGAGTCCAGGGTGTACCTGGGCTTCCAGCAGGCGGAGCCGCTGGAGTACGACCACCGCGACCTCGCCTCGCAGAAGCGCCTGCTCGCCGAGCGTTTCGCCGGCGCGGGATGGGAGTTCCCCCGCGCGCTGGAGCACATGTGGGACGCGCCCGACTTCCACTTCGACTCCATGAGCCAGATCCGTATGGACAGCTGGTCGCGGGGCCGGGTGGCGCTGCTCGGCGACGCGGGTTACTGCGGTTCCCCCGGGACGGGCCAGGGCACGAGCCTGGCGCTGATCGGCGCCTACGTCCTCGCGGGCGAGCTCAAGGCCGCGCACGGCGACCACCGCGCGGCGTTCGCCGCCTACGAGCGGGAGCTGCGGGAGCACGTCACGGCGACCCAGCAGATCGCGCTGGACAACAGGCAGCAGATGGAGGAGGCGGGGGCCGCCGCCGACCAGGCCCCGGCGGAGACGGCACAGGCCGTCGGCGACCGCGACATGCGGGAGTTCTACGCACTCGTCAACTCCCTTACGCTGAAGGAGTACTGAGCGGGCCGACTGACTGGCGGAGGGCCGGGTGCCTGGTGACGGACCCGGTCAGCCCTCCCCGGCGGCCGAGCAGCCGCCCACGCCGCGCCGCGGCGCCCTGGTACGACAAGCGGGCGTACGCCGTCCCCGGCACGGCCGGGGCTGCGCGGGTGACCGGCCGGCCCCACCCTAAGGTGAGGCCGTCCCCGGGCAGACCGGACGCCCGGGCCCGGAAAGCAGGAGGCGATCGCCATGCACGACCGACCCATCCTTGTCACCGGCGTGGGCGGCGGAGTCGGCGGAGTCGGACGAACGGTCCTCGACGGGTTGCACGCCCAGGGTGTACCGGTCCGGGCGCTGGTCCACCACGACGACGAACGGGCCGCGGAGCTACGGGCGATGACCGGCGTGGAGGTGGTGGTCGGCGACCTCACCCGCGGCGCCGACGTGGTCCGGGCCCTGGCGGGCTGCCGCCGGGCCTACTTCGGGATGAGCGTGTCGCCCGCCTATCTGGAGGCGGCGACGACCGTCGCGGCGGCCGTCCGGGAGCGCGCCGACCTCGACCTGCTGGTGAGCATCTCGCAGATGACGGTCTCCCAGATGGACCTCACCAGCGATACCGAATCCCGGCAGCAGCGACTGCACTGGCTGGCCGAGCACGTCCTCGACTGGTCGGCGGCACCGGTCGTCCACGTCCGGCCCACGGTCTTCATGGAGAATCCGCTCTTCACCCGCGTCGCGGTCGCCTCCATCCGGCAGGACGGCACGATCCGCCTCCCGTTCGGCTCCGCCCGGACCTCGCCGATCGCCGCGGCCGACGTGGCGGAGGTCATCGCACGACTCCTGCTCGACCCGGCCCCACCGTCCCGTCACGTCTACGAACTGACCGGGACACCCTCCCGCGACATGGCCGCCATCGCAGCCGAGTTCTCCACCGCCCTGGGCCGTCCGGTGACCTACGTCGACGTCCCGTACGAGGACTGGCTCAAGCACGATCTCGGGAAGCAGGACCTGCCGCCCCACGTCTTCGAGCACATCGCCACGATGGCGCGGCTGCACGGCGAGAACCGGTACGACCGGGCCACGGACGACGTCGCCGAACTGCTCGGGCGCCCGCCGCTGGGGTTTGACGACTTCCTCAGGAACACCCCCGCTCTGCGCCCGTAGCCGGCCTGGCCGCCGCCTGGCTCGCGCCCCCATCCAGGCCCCTGTTTGCCCTGCCTGCTCACCCGTCACGTTGATCACTTAGACCACATGGCCCCCAGACGTGAGGTGACGCAGCATCAGATCAGCCATGCTGCGAACTCCTCATGGAGGTCATCGTGGAGGTGCTCGCCTAATGGCTGGAGACAGACAGCAGACCACCGACCCGCGCGTGGGGTCCTCACGACGACGCGTGCTCGCCGCGGGGGCGCTCGCCCCCCTGCTGGCCGCGGCGCCCACCCCCGCCCGCGCCCACCCCGCCGTCCTGCCGACCGCTTCGGGCGGCGGGAGCAAGTTGATCGATCCCGTCCAGACCACCCGCGCCGACTGGAAGGACGTCGCCAAGGCGCTGGGCCGGACCGGCGACATCAAACGCAAGATGATGTACCACATCGGACTCCCCCGCCGGGACCTCCGGGTGGTCTCCCAACGCATCAACGTCACCGCGCCCCTCGCCCTCGGCTCGCACGTCTCCTTCGTCCGCTATGCCGACGACAGCACCCTGCTGATGGGCGACGTGGTGGTGACCGAGCCCGAACTCCAGGACTTCGTCGACGTCCTGCAGGAGCACGGCATCGGCCTGACCGCCCTGCACAAGCACCTGCTCTCGCACCGCCCCGACGTCTGGTGGGTCCATGTGCACGGGCACGGACACGACCCGGTGGCCCTGGCGCGCGGCCTCCGCGCCGCGTTCGACTGCACCGCGACCCCGCCCCCGGCGACGCACGACCTGGCGGTCAAGGTCCATCTGGACACCGCCCGCATCGACCGCGCCCTGGGCGCCAAGGGGTCCGTGGACGAGGGGATCTACAAGTGCGTCTTCGTCCGCCGCGAGCGGATCACCGACCACCACCTGGTGCTGCCGCCGGGCCTGGGATCGACCAGTGCCCTCAACTTCCAGGCGCTGGGCCACGGCCGGGCCGCGATCAGCGCGGACTGCTGCATGATCGCCAGCGAGGTCCAGGACGTCCTGCGGGCCCTGCGGCGGGCGGGCGCCAAGCTCGTGGAACTCCACAACCACGGGCTGACCGACTCCCCCCGCCTGTTCTTCGTCCACTTCTGGGCGGTCGGCGACGCCGTCCGGCTCGCCCGCGCACTGCGCCCCGCGTTGGACGCCACCGACGTCATCCCGGCCGGCTGAGCCGGCACACCCGACCTTGGGAGGAGGACCAAAAGCCGATACCCCGCACGGCACCCGCCCGGCAGAGTGAGCGTCGCTCCGCACCGCCTGCCGAAGGGAACACGCCGGTGCCCGTGCTGCTGCTCGACGACGACGATGTCCGCGCCCACCTGGACGCCGGGACGGCGGTGACCGCGGTGCGCCAGGCGCTGCTCGCCGCGCACCACGGCACCCTCGACGCACCGCCCCGGGTCCAGGCCCGGCTCGGGGACGGCGATCTGGTGGTCACCGCGGGGCGGCTGCGTTCCCAGGGGCTGTTCGGCTTCCGCTCCTACGACACCGTCGTCGGCGCGGAACAACTCGTCGCCGTATGGGGCACGGAGGACGGCCGGCTGCGGGCCGTGGTGCACGGCGACGAACTGGGACCGCGGCGGACCGGGGCGATCGGCGCCGTCGCGGTGGACGTGGCGGCCCGTCCCGGCCCGGTCCGCGTCGCGCTGGTCGGGGCCGGGCCGCAGGCGTGGACGCAGCTGTGGGCCCTGTGCGCGGTGCGGGAGGTGGTGGACGCCGTGGTGGTGGCCCGCCACCGGGAGCGGGCCGCCGCCTTCGCCCGCCGGGCCGCCGACGAACTCGGCGTCGAGGCACGGGCGGTGGCCACGGTCGAGGACGCGGTCCGCGACCGGGACGTGGTGATCGTGGCCACCGGCAGCGCGGTCCCGGTGCTGGACAGCGACTGGCTCGCCCCCGGCGCCCACGTCACCACCCTGGGGCCCAAGACCGCCACCCACCACGAGGTGCCCGTCACCCTGGCCGACCGGGCCCGGACCGTCCTCACCGACTCCCCGGCCCAGGCGGCCGGTTCTCCCGCGCCGCCCCTCTTCCCCGCCGACCGACTGGTCTCCCTCGGCGCCGTCCTCGCCGGAGCGGCCCCCGCCCGCACCGGACCGGACGACCTCACCGTCTTCAGTTCCGTCGGCCTGGCCGGCACCGAGATCGCGGTCGCCGCCGCCCTCTGCGAAGCCGTCCCGCGCTGACCCGGCCACCTCTCGCCCCACCTGTCAACTCCCGCCCACCGAAAAGACGTTGCGGGCGCTCCCACGCTCGGGTAAAACTCGCTGCCGGGTCCCGCCACCAGGGCCGTGGGATCACGACTACGAGAGGAGGGATATGCCGATGACCGCCATGACCACCGCGCCTGTCTCCTCCCGGGGTTCCGACCACAGCTGACCCCGGAGCGGACGGGCACCTTCAGGGGAGCATGCCTCAACCGTGGAACCGAACGACCTGACCCTGCGCCCGCTCGCCGGGCCGCACGAACTCGACCTCTTCAACCACCTGCCCTACGTCCTCAACGAGGAACTGGCGGACGACCTCGCCCAGGGCCGCCGACGGCCGGAATGGATGTGGCTGGCGCTCCGCGGCGACCGGCCGCTGGCCAGAGTCGCCTGGTGGGGCCGCCCGGGAAGCACCGCACCGGCCCTCCTCGACCTCCTCGACATCGACGACGGCCTCCCGGCCGGCGACCGCGTCGACCTCGGCGAACGGCTGCTGCGCACCGCCATGGCCGCCACCCTCCCGCACGGCGGCCCGGCGCCCGAGTACGGCCGCTACGTCCCGCCCGACTGGCGCGACACCCCGGCCACCCGGCAGGCCGTCCAGGACCGGATGACGATCCTGGAGCGCACCGGCGCCCGGCTGTTCGTCGAGCGGTTGCGTCTGGAATGGCGCCCGGAGACCCCGTTGCCCGCGCCGAGCGGGCGGCTCACGTTCGCCCCGGCCCCGGACACCGAGGAACTCCTCTCGCTGATGACCGCGGCCCTCACCGGAACGCTGGACGCGCACAACCGTGCCGACCTGGCCCGGATGTCCCCCCGCGCAGCGGCCGTCAGGCACTACGAGGAGGAGCTGGCGCGGTACACCAGCCCCCGGGACTGGTGGCGCGTCGGTGCCCTGCCCGGGGGTGAGCCGGTGGGTTTTGTCCTCCCCGCGCGCAACGCCTACAACGCCGTCATCGCCTATATCGCCGTGCTGCCCGAGCATCGCGGCAACGGCTATGTCGACGACCTGCTCGCCGAGGGCACCCGCGTCCTCGCCGCGGAGGGCGTCCCCCGCATCCGGGCCTCCACCGACCTCGGCAACTCCCCCATGGCGCACGCCTTCCAACGCGCCGGATACGTCCATTTCGAGGGACAGATCACCATGACCTGGAGCTGAGCGAGGGCGCGGGGATCCCGCACCGCCGCTCCCGCACCCGCCTCGCCCTGCCCGCCTGCCTGCCTGCCTGCCTGCCTGCCTGCCTGCCTGCCTGCCTGCCTGCCTGCAAGGACGCGGCTGGTGCGGCAGCGATCGCCCAAACCTGCTTTCCTGCCCGGGGGTTGCGGTTGCTCGCCCTCAACTCCGGTGCGAATCACGTCAGATCACCACGCCTACCGGTGAGTTTTGTAGACTCGGGGTACCTGGTTCACGAACAACGGGAGGACCCATGAATGCCCGGCTCGGCCGTTTGACCACGCGCATCGCCACGTTCCTGCGCGGCCGCCCGTCGCGGTTCGATCACGCCGACGCGCACCGCGACGCCCGCCCCAACCAGCACGCGGGCCTCATCAACCACTACCGCCCTTCCACTCCCTACGGTGGCGGTAGCGGAGGCCCCGGCATCCGCTGACGAGCCCGTAGGCAGGCCGGCTCGTCTGCGCCGGCGGACCACGGCCGGGCGGCCCCCGAAAAACTGCCGCGCAGTGGGCCGGCCCGCGCAGTACGGTCCCGCCATGGAGGACGTGGAAGGCGCGGACGGATACTTCAGGGAGAGCGTCGCGGCGAGGTATGACGATGCGTCAGGGGGCTGTTCGCGGCGGATGCCGTGGATCCGGCCGTGGCCTTCCTGGCCCGGCTCGCCGGGCAGGGACGGGCGCTGGAACTGGGCATCGGGACCGGTCGTCTCGCACTGTCCCTGGCCCGCCGCGGGGCCCCGGCCCAGGGCATCGACCTGTCCCGCGCGATGGTCGCCCGGCTGCGGGAAAAGGTCGGGCCGGGCGGGGGAACCGTTCACGGACGAGAGCGAGAAGCACGTGTCCGTCTGGGAGAAGCCCGCCGCCGACGGCGCCTGAGTGCGATCCAGCGGTGCGCCGGCCGCCGCCCGGTCCGCCGGGGCGGTGGCCGGTATGCGTTGCCGGTGCGAAAACCAGTTGGCCGCCGGGCGCCCTACCAGGAAGAGTGCGGCGGGAGATCGTCACGCGGGGCGCGGTTCCCCTTCCGATACAGTGACAAAGCGGGATGTGGTCCCGGTCATGGGGGGGTGCCGGCCGTCGCTAGGCGTCCGGTTTCGCGTTCTTCGGTTTTCGCAACGATTCCTGAGTTTGGGCCGATCATGGGGCATGTAGAAGTCGCGCACGTCGAGTATTACCTGCCGGACGGGCGGGTGTTGCTCGATGACACCTCCTTCCGGGTGGGCGAGGGTGCCGTCGCCGCCCTCGTCGGGGCGAACGGCGCGGGCAAGACCACGCTGTTGCGCCTGGTCTCGGGCGAGTTGAAGCCGCACGGCGGCTCGGTGACGGTCAGCGGGGGGCTGGGGGTGATGCCGCAGTTCGTCGGGTCGGTACGGGACGACCGGACGGTGCGCGACCTGCTCGTGACGGTCGCGCCGGAGCGCATCCGGCACGCGGCGCGCGCCGTCGACGAGGCCGAAACCGCCATCATGGAGCGGGACGACGAGGCGGCGCAGATGAGTTACGCCCAGGCGTTGAGCGACTGGGCGGAGGCGCGCGGCTACGAGGCCGAGACGGTGTGGGACATGTGCACCATGTCGGCGTTGGGCATCCCGTACGAGAAGGCGCAGTGGCGGGCCGTGCGGACGCTCTCCGGCGGCGAGCAGAAGCGGCTGGTGCTGGAGGCGTTGCTCCGAGGGCCGGACGAGGTGCTGTTGCTCGACGAGCCGGACAACTACCTCGACGTCCCGGGGAAGCAGTGGCTTGAGGAGCAATTGCGGGAGACCCGCAAGACGGTGCTGTTCGTCTCGCACGACCGGGAGTTGCTGGCGCGGGCGGCGCAGCGGATCGTGAGCGTGGAGCCGGGGCCGGCCGGTAGTGATGTGTGGGTGCACGGCGGTGGCTTCGCGACGTATCACGAGGCGCGGGCGGAGCGGTTCGAGCGGTTCGAGGAACTGCGGCGGCGCTGGGACGAGAAGCACGCCCAGTTGAAGCGGCTGGTGGTCGATATGCGGCAGTACGCCTCGCGCAGCGATGAGATGGCGTCGCGGTACCACGCGGCGCAGACCCGGTTGCAGAAGTTCGAGGAGATCGGTCCGCCGCCCGAGCCGCCGCGTCCGCAGAAGATCACCATGCGGCTCAAGGGCGGCCGTACCGGGGTGCGGTCGGTGACCTGCCGGCAGTTGGAACTGACCGGGCTGATGAAGCCGTTCGACCTGGAGGTCTTCTACGGGGAGCGGGTCGCGGTCCTGGGCTCCAACGGGTCGGGGAAGTCGCACTTCCTGCGGCTGCTGGCGGGCGAGGAGGTCGCGCACACCGGTCAGTGGAAGCTGGGCGCCCGGGTGGTGCCGGGGCACTTCGCGCAGACCCACGCGCGGCCGGAGCTGCTGGGGCGCACCCTCGTCGACATCCTGTGGACCGAGCATGCCAAGAGCCGGGGGCCCGCGATGAGCGCCCTGCGCCGGTACGAGTTGGACCAGCACGGGGACAAGCCGTTCGAGAAGCTGTCGGGTGGCCAGCAGGCGCGGTTCCAGATCCTGTTGCTGGAGATCGGCGGCGCCACCGCGCTGCTGTTGGACGAGCCGACGGACAACCTGGATCTGGAGTCGGCCGAGGCGCTCCAGAAGGGGTTGGAGGCGTACGAGGGGACGGCGCTGGTGGTCACGCACGACCGCTGGTTCGCCCGGTCCTTCGACCGGTACCTGGTCTTCGGGCAGGACGGCCGGGTCCGGGAGACGTCGGATCCGGTGTGGGACGAGCGGAGGGTGGAGCGCCGCCGGTAGCCGGCGCGGCTCGGCCGGGTGTCCGCGCCACCCGTGGGGCGGACTCTCGGCCGTGTTCGGGCTGGTTTTGGCTGGGCCGTTCGGGCTGCCGGGCTCCGGTCGGAAGGGGATTCCGCCTCGGAGCCGGCCTCTTGCGGCGGTGGGAGCGCGCGCATGCGCCCCACGGCCGTGCATATGCCACAGCGTCCCCAACGCTGTCGGCGAGCGAGCCGCGGACAGACCGGGAGAGGCCGCGCCGGCGCTTTACCGTACCGGACATTCTCCGTCAAGAAGGTGAATTCCCGTCCGGAAACCGGCAGTTGACCCCCTTCTTGACGCGGTGATTGACTTCCCGCGTCACCCGGCACCTCCCCGCGCCCGCGGCAGCCATGTCTGCGCATCACGACGTTCGTCGACGACCGCGGGCACCCGGCACGGCTCCGGGTGAGCAGTGGTCACGCATGTCCTTCACTGAGGGCTGTCCCACCAGGGATGACGGGACAGCCCTCAGGCTGCCGCCCGTCGAGGATCAAGGCCCATCGGAGCATGAGGATCACCATCGCATGAGAATCAGCGTCATCGTCCCCGCCTACCGCGCCCGGGACGCGCTGGAGTTATGTCTGTTGTCCCTGGCCCGCCAGTCACTCGACGCGCAGCACTCGGCCGAGGTGATCGTGGTGGACGACGGCTCGGCCGACGGCACGGACCGGATGGTGGCCGCGCTGCCGGCCGGCCTCGACGTCCGCTACGTCTACGAGCCGCGCTCCCCCGCGTCCGGCCGGGCCCGGGCCCGCAACCTCGGGCTGGCGCGCGCCTCCGGCGATCTCGTCGTGCTGCTCGACGCGGACCAGGTGGTGGCGCCGACGTTCCTCGCCGAGCACGTCCGGGCCCATGCCGAGGACGACGACCTGCTGGTCGTCGGCCGGAGGTTCCAGCTGGGGGACGGTCCGGTCGACCGGGAGCGGCTGCGGTACGAGTTCAGTTTCGAGGCGCTGCCGCCGGTGGTGCGCGGCGACGAACGGGAGCCGGTGCTGGAGGCGTTCGGCTGCGAGCTCGCCGGGCTGGTGACCGGCTGGCACTACGTGTGGGCGTGCAACGCCTCGGTCCGGCGCAGCCATCTGGTGGCGGCCGGCGGTTTCGACGAGGCGTTCGTCGGCTGGGGGCTGGAGGACGCCGAGCTGGGCTACCGGCTCACCCGCCGCGGCCTGCGGCTGCGGTACGCCACCGAGGCGGCCGTCTACCACCTGTACCAGGAGCCGGCCGTCGCGAGCCGGCACCGCGAATGGCGGCGCAACCTCGCCCACTTCGCCGATGTGCACGACGACGTGGTGGTCCTGCTCCAGCGGGTGTTCGAGCCGGCCGTCGACCCGACCGGGCAGGGCCGAAGCCGGCACGAGTGCGCGCTCCGCTTCGAGCTCGCCGCCCGCGCGCTCGCCGGTCGGCTGCGGCCCGCGCCGGTGAGCTGAGTCGGCGGGCTGAGTCGGCGTCGCGCACCCGCCCCGCAGGCGGGCCGCCCGGCGTGGGGCGGTACGGCGCTCGCCCGTGGCCCGGGCGGGGCCGCATGGCGTGCGCCGCCCGCGGAAACCCCGTGGTCCCGGGGAGAGGCCCGGTGGCGTGTCTACTCTGGAGGTGCGGCGGTCCGCCCGTCCCGCGGGCGGGGCGCCGGACGGGGCCCGGTGTCCGCAGTCCCGGGCCGCACGACGCGACACGAAGGAGAGTTGTGTCCGGCGCACCCTCCCTCCCCACCACCGGGACGCGCGGCCCGGACCCCTTCTGCGTCCTGCTCAAGCACGGGGAGATCTTCCTCAAGGGGCGCAACCGCCCCCTGTTCACCGAGCGGCTGCACGACAACCTCCGGCTGGCGCTGCGCGGCGTCGGCGGGTCGACCTGGATCAAGATCGCGCAGAACGTCACGGTGCTGGGCGGTCAGGTGCCGCAGGAGGCCCTGGTCGAACGGGCCCGCCGGGTGATCGGCTTCAACTCCGTCGAGCCGGCGATCCGGGTGCCCAGCTCCGTGGACACCATCACCGCGGCGGCGGTGCGGGCGCTGTCCGCGGTGGTCGCGAAACGGCCCGTGGCGAGCTTCGCGGTGCGGGTCAAACGCCGGGACAAGGCGTTCCCGATGACGTCGTCACAGCTGGAGGCCCATGTGGGGGCGCGGATCCAGGAGGCCCTGGACGGCCTGCCGGTGGACCTCTCCCACCCCGATGTCCGACTGGCCGTCGAGGTCGACCACAAGGAGACCTATCTGTCCTGGGTGCGGTATCCGGGCCAGGGCGGGCTGCCGGTCGGGGCCAGTGGGCGGGCCCTGGTGCTGCTGTCGGGCGGCTACGACTCTCCGGTGGCCGCCTATCGCGCCATGCGTCGCGGCCTGGCCTGCGATTTCGTCCATTTCACGGGCGCGCCGTACACCGACGCGTCCTCGGCGTACAAGGCGTACGCGCTGGCTCGGGAGCTCAACCGCTACCAGCCGCCGGGCCGCCTGTACGTCATCGCCCTGGGCCGGGCGCAGCGGCAGTTGGCGGTGGCCGGGGCGGGGCGGCTCCAGGTGGTCGCCCAGCGGCGGCTGATGGTGCGGGCCGCCTCGGCGCTGGCCGGCCGGATCCGGGCGCAGGCGCTGGTGACCGGGGACAGTCTGGGGCAGGTGGCCAGCCAGACGCTGGCGAACCTCGCGGCCGTGGACGAGGCCACCGCACTCCCCGTCGTCCGGCCGCTGGTCGGCTGGGAGAAGCAGGAGATCATCGACGAGGCCCGCGCCATCGGCACCGCGGAGGTCTCCGTCCTGCCGGACGAGGACTGCTGCCGGCTGCTCGCCCCGCCCCAGGTCAGCACCCGGGCCACGCTGCCCGGTCTGCACGCGGTGGAGCGGCGCCTGGACCTGGACGAGCTGATCGTGGAACTGCTGGCCGGCGCCCAGGTCATGCGGCCTGGCGGGGACGATGCGGAGGGCGCCGGGCGCCGGCACCGGGCCAGGCGCGGCGCCGGCGGCTCGACGGAGGCGTCGCGTGGCGCGCGGGCGCCGCTCACGGTGTGAGGCGCCGCGGTCCGGCCTGAGCGATCAGGCGTCTCTGCCGCCGTTCGCTGACCTCGCACCTCAGCCGACCGCCCCGCAAGCAGCACCTCCGACGCCTCCAACGGCCCTCTCGCACTGAGGTGTTGGGCGCCGCCGCTTAACCCTGCGCCGGCCTGGATCAGGACCCGGACTCCGATGCCGGCTGCGGCTCCGGGAGGAGTTCGCCCGTCTCCAGCAGGGTCTTGAGGTTGGACAGCAGGGCGGGCCAGCCGTGTTGGACCATGCCGCGGGCGGTGGAGTCGGCGGCGAAGCCGTCGTGGACGACGGTGAGCTTGACCATGTCGCCGAGCGGCTCGATCTCGAACGTCACCTTGGAGCGCGGTTCGGCCGCGAGCTCGGCCCGTACGTCGTCGGCGATGCCGGCGCTCTCGGCCCACTCGGGGGTGAAGGTGTGCCAGGTGTACGACAGCCGCCGGTGCGGGGTGGATTCCAGGACGATCTGCTCGGGGTGGGCGGTGGTGGCCCCGCGCTCGGTCCAGGTCATGGCCGATCCGGTCCGCCAGTCCGTCGCGAACTCCACCCCCCAGTAGCGGCTGGTGAAGGACGGGTCGGTGAGGGCCTGCCAGAGCCGTTCCGGCGTGGTGCGGATGTAGGTGGTGTAGACGAACGCGTTGCGGTCCATGGGGGGTGCCTCCAGTGCGTCTTTGAGGTCGGCGAGGGCGCGTGCCCGGTCGCGGTCGTAGTGGCTGATCCAGCGGTCGGCGAGGGCGTTGATCGGCTCGGCGTTGAGGTAGTGCAGCTTCTCCCGCCCCCGTCGGAGCGTGGTGATCAGGTTCGCCGCCTCCAGTACGGCCAGGTGCTTGCTGACCGACTGCCGCGTCATGTCCAGCTCCGCGCACAGCTCCCGCAGGGTCTGTCCGTTGCGGGCGTTGAGGCTGTCCAGCAGCCGGCGGCGCCCCGCGTCGGCCAGCGCCTTGAAGACCTCGTCCATCGCCCGCTCTCCTGTCCCACCCCTATATGCAACCGAATGGCTGCGTAAATAAAATAGGCAGCCATTCGGTTGCATGTCAATCGGGACGCGGCGCGTACCGTCGGCGCGTGCCGTTACTGCGGAGGCGGAACGGACCGGGCAGGTCGGGCGGGGTGCGGCGCGGTGGTGCGAAGGTCCGCGCCGCGATCCACCTCCTCGAACAGTGCCGCCGCGCGCACGGCGGTCACCCCGGCCCGACGCCCGGTGCTGAGCAGCCCCAGGGCGACGATGCCCAGGCCCAACACGAGCACCATCCACCACACGCCGCGCACCGCGTCGATGAACTCCGCCCCGCCGCGGGTCGCGGCCCCTCCCACGACCGTTCCGGAGATACGGGGACAGCACGAGGACCAGCGCCCCGACCGGGAGCAGGCAGAGCCCCGCCGCCAGCCCCGAGAGGCCGCGCACGTCCTGGAGGTACTGGGGTGTCACGAACAGGAACGAACCGAACCCGCACAGCGCGAAGGCCGCCATCACCAGCGCCGATCCGAACGGCACGCTGCGGAACAGGCGCAGCTCCAACAGCGCGTCGGCGCGGCGCGGTTCGTAGGCGAGGAGCCCCAGCACGCCGAGCACGGCCATGGCGAGCAGACCCAGGATGACCGGCGAGGTCCAGCCCGCCTGCCGGGACTCGATGATCGCGAAGACGACCCCGCCCAGCACCAGGATCATCAGGATCTGCCCCACCGGGTTGAAGCGGCGTGCCCGGGCCGCGCGGGACTCGGGCACGAACAGGGCGGTGCCCACGAGCGCGACGGCCACAATCGGCACGTTGATCCAGAAGATGGCGTGCCAGCCCAGGCCGTCCACCAGGGCGCCGCCCACGATGGGCCCCAGCGCCAGCGCCAGGCCGGATATCCGAGCCGAACACCCCGATCGCCCTGGCGCGCCCGGCCGGGTCGGGGGACCCGGTGGCGACGATCGCCAGCGCCACCGGGTTGAGCATCGTGCCGCCCACGGCCTGCAGCGCACGCGCCGCGATCAGCCAGCCGATGCTCGGCGCCAGGGCGCACAGCAGCGAGCCGAACCCGAAGGCGGCGAGGCCGATGTGGAAGACGCGCCGACGGCCGAACCGGTCGGCGGTGGACCCGGCCAGCACGAGGAAGCCGGCGAGCACCAGGGTGTAGGCGTCGACCGTCCGCTGGAGGCCGGACTCCGAAGCGTGCAGGCCGCGGCGGATCGCCGGCAGCGCGACATTGACGAGGGAGATGTCCATCACCACGACGACCATGCTGGCGCAGCAGATCGCCAGCACCAGGCGTTGGCGACGGGGGCTGAGTAAAGGTGTGTGCTCGGGCATGTCCGGGACGCTGGTTTTTAGAGCGTGGTCGAAGTCAACGGAAAGCCGTACGGACCCGTGCCCGAGGCGGGGTTGAGCATCGCCGAGGCGGCGCGCCGTACCGCAGTGAGCGCGCACACCCTGCGGTACTACGAGCGCGCCGGTCTGGTCGTCACCCCCGTGGACCGCACGTACGGCGGGCGGCGCCGCTATCGCGAGCTCGACCTGAAGTGGATCGTCGTCTGCACCAAGCTGCGGGCAACCGGCATGCCCATCAAGGGCATCCGCCGCTATGCCGAACTCGTCGCGGCGGGCCAGGGCAACGAGAAGGAGCGGCTGGACCTGCTGGAGTCGCATCGGGACGAGCTGCTCACCGGCCTCGCCGAACCCCAGGAGAACCTCAGGCTCATCAACCGCAAGATCGACACCTACCGGGACCGACTCGTCGCCGGCGACGCCGGGCAGCTGTGGGCGCCCACGGGCCCGCAGGACAACGCCCGCTGATCCCTCCCCCGTACGACGTCCGGCTCCTCAACCGGCCGGTGATCGCGGCCGGTTGAGGAGCCGGAGCGGGGTGTCGGATGAACGGCGTCGGGTGAACGGCGTCGAGCGAAGGGAGTCGGGCGGTATCGGGGCGACGGGCCTGCCGGCTCGCCGCGTCAGTCCGTGATCTCGATGTGCCGAGGGGTCGCGGCCTCCGCCTTGGGGAGGGTCACGGTCAGCACGCCGTCGGTCAGGTTCGCCGTGACCTCGTCGGTCCTGACGTCGACGGGCAGCGCCGACCGGTAGGTGAAGCTGCCGGTGCGGCGGGTCGTTCGGCGCAGTACGCCCTCGCTCCCGCACTCCTTGTACTCCCCGCTGATGGACAGTTCCCGGTTGTCGATCGCGACGTCGATGGCGTCGCGTGGCACACCGGGCAGTTCCGCCTCGACGACGTAGGCGTCGTCGGTCTCGTGCAGGTCCGCCAGCGGGGCCCACTGGGTCTGCCCGCCGTGCGCGGGGGCGCCGGCGGCGGACTCCAGCAGCCGGCCCATCCGCTGGTAGAGGTCGTCGAACTCGGAGGCGATCGGCTCGCCCCAGCCCAACGGCGGCAGGATCTGTTCGAGGAAGCTGCCGGGACGGTGTCGCACGGGCATGTTCATCGCGGTCACCTCCACGGGGCGACGGATTTCGGGTGCTGCTGAGTGATGCGTGCGATGTGCCTGATGAGTGTGGTGTGTGTGGTGTGTGCTGCGTGCCTGGTTTCTTGTTCCATGCTGCGCGCCCCGGTCCGGCCCGGCGACTTCGGCGAGCGGGCCGCTGGTCGGCGGTCGGGCCGCCGGTTCATCCGAAGAGGCCGGGCACCCGGATCGTGTGGATCGGCCGCTTGGACTTCGGTTCCTGGCGCGGTGGCAGCCGGCCGCCGGGGGCCTGGTCGGCCCGCGGGGGCTCGCCCCCGGCGCCCGGATTCCCGGTGGCGCCGGTGCGGCCCGGCTTTCCCGCGCGGCCCGGTTTCCCGCCGTGGCCGGGGTTCCCGGTGCGGCCCGGTTGTCCTTTTCCGGCAGGCGCTCCGCGGTGGCGGCGCGCTGGCGCTTTGCGTCCCATGAGGACTACACCGTGTGCCGGGGCGCGTCGGCCCGCGCGGGGTGTGCCCCGGCGGTGCTCTCGGTGACGCAGCCGGGGCCGGGGAAGATCTCCGTCTCGTGGCCGTCCTCGTAGCGCACCCGGTACGGGGGTTGGCCGTTGGGGCCGAGCACCTCGACGACCGTGGCCCGGTGCTCCGGACTGCCCACCGCGCGTCCGGTGATGCGCAGTACGTCTCCCTTGTGTGCCTGCATCGCCACTCACCCTTCCCTGCACTGCCGTGACTGTCCGCGCACGTCGCTCGGGGCGCGTGCGGCGCCTGCCTCTCCAGTGTGCGTACGCGTTTTCCAGTGTGTGCGTACGCGGCGGCGGACCGCACGAGGGGCGGGCGGCCGGCCGCCGGGCCGAGCGTGGCGGTGCGGTCCGCGGCGCCGGGACCGGCGGCGGCGATCGGCTGCCGCGCCGGGGCGGTTCAGACCTGGATCTCGACGTGGCGCGGCGTGGCGGCCTGCGCCTTCGGGATCGTCACGGTGAGGACACCGTCCACGAGCGAGGCGGTCACCTCCGCGGACTTCACGTCCACCGGCAGCAGTGCCCGGTACTCGAACTGGCCGGTGGGGCGGCCGCGGCGGCGCAGTGCGCCGGCCCGCCGGCACGCCGTGAGCTCACCGGAGATGCTCACCTCGTGCTCGCCGACCTCGACGTCGATGTCCTCGCGTGCGATGCCGGGCAGCTCGCACTCGACCACATATGCCTCATCGGTCTCGTGCAGGTCGGCGGGCGGGGCGAAGGCCATCGTCTCGGTCAGCGGCGAGGTGAAGGCGGCGGACTCCAGGAAGTGGTTCATCCGGTCGAACAGCTCCTGGAACTCGGCCATCGGCTGGGGCCAGCCCATCCCACGCTCCCACGGGCTTCCGGACCGGTGGCGGATCGGCAGATTCATCAGGGGGCACCTCCCCGTACGGCGGCAAGGAACGCTTCTGCTGTCTCCATGCTGGCCGCCCCCGGTGCACCGGCGCGACTCGGGAGGCCGCCAGACCACTGACGGGCCGTCAGGCAGGGGTCCTCATTCGCCGTGGTAGAGCCGGTCGGTGCCGACCAGCAGCACCTCGCCCTTGGCCTCGGCGGCGCGCAGTTCCGGGCCGAAGCCGACGCTGCTGTAGCAGGCCGGGACGGTCTGGCCGATGTCCTCGCCGGACGCAGCGACGAGGGCGAGGATGCGGCGCAGCAGCGCCAGGTGCGGGGCGTCCATGACCTCCTTCCAGCGGGCCAGGCCGACCGACAGCAGCACTCCCGGTCGCCCGTCGGCGGTCCCCCGGACGACGACTTCGGCGTCGAGCCGGGTGTCCCCCTGCGGGTCGGGGACGGTGCCGCGGACGGCCGTTTCCACGTCACCGCCGAAGGTGTCCCAGGCGGCGTAGCGGGTGGCCCAGTCCCGGCAGAGCTGGGCGAAGTGCGGCGCGACCACCGTGGTGTCGAAGAGCGGGCGGACCCGGCGCCAGACGTCGGTGGTGTTCTGCTGTTCCAGGGCGGCGCGGTGCGGCCAGGCGATGGCGTGCTCGAAGGCCAGCAGCGGTTCGGCGATGCGGTAGCGGGTCAGGCCCGGACGGAACGCGTCGGGTTCGCCGTGCAGCAGTCCGTGGTTCCGCATCGCGGCCAGGACGTGGGAGACGTCGTGCAGGGAGGCCCCGAGGCGGTCGGCGATCCCGCCGGGGGTGGAGCGGCCGCCGGCGATGGCGACCAGTACGGAGTGGCACAGGGCGCGGTCGGTGCAGGTGCCCTCCTGTTCCAGCAGGTGGCGGGCCTCCCAGAACAGCGGCACCCGGGGGTTGAGGACGGTCCGGCACACCCAGGCGTCGAAGTCGTCGGGGCCGGCGGGTGCGTCGTCGCAGACCAGGTCGCCGCGGTAGGCGGGGGTGCCGCCGACGACGGCGTGCACCTGCACGGCGAGGCGGGGTGCCCGGATGCCCCAGAAGCGGGCCGCCTTGCGGAAGCCGAACGGCCGCACCGCCACTTCCAGGGAGGCCAGGCCGTGCAGCGACGAGGGGCCGGAGAACAGCCGGCGGATGACGGCGGGGCTGGCGCCGCTGAGGATCAGGCGGGTGCGGTTGCCGGGGCGTTCCTGGTGCACGCGGAGGAAGGCGCCGTGCAGGACCGAGGAGAGTGCGGGGCTGTGTCCGACGAGTTCGGGGAAGTCGTCGATGATCACGGCGGCGGGGTGCTCGTCGCCCAGTGCGAGCAGGGCGTTCGCGGCCTCGTCCCAGTGGTGCCAGTGCGGTGGCCGGTCGGCTCCGGTGTGCTCGGCGAGCCGTTCGGCCAGGCGGCGCAGGGATTCGGCCTCGGCCGCCGCCTGGCCGTCGAAGTAGAAGCCGCCGGTGGCCTGGCCGACCGCTTCCAGCAGCACGGTCTTGCCCTGCCGGCGCTGCCCCGAGACCAACGCGAGGGTGGCCCCGGGGCGGGGGTCGCAGACGAACGTCGTCAGGTCCGTCCACTCTTCGGCGCGGTCGAAGATCCGGTCGGGCCGGGCCGGAAGGGCCGTGGCATCCGATGGCGACACGGGCCCGCTCCCCTCGTTCACGGGCCGCCGGCGGCGACCGGCGGCCGACCTTGCTGTCCCTACGGGTCGCTGTGGGTCAAGTACACCTCCGGCGTGCGGTCACTGTCCGCCCCGGTGGGCCGTACGGGGGCACCGCTCCGGGGTGCCGGTCACCCCGGTTCGGGGGCCGGCTGGCCGGGCCGGGCGACGGCGGCGTCCGGCACGCTGCCGTCCCGGGCGGTGTCGTCGCGTTCGTAGGTGAGCCGGTCGATCACCTCGATGACGCCGTCCACGTTCTCGCAGAGCCGGACCGCGATCGGGACCAGGCTCCTGCGCTCCAGCGCGCCGATGAGCGTCACGGTGCCGTCGGCGACGTCGACGGTGACCGCGGAGGGTGCGACGCCGAGCGTGCGGGTCAGCACCTCTTCCAGGATCTCCTCCTGGATCGCCCGGTCGCGGCGCAGGAACAGCTGGACGAGGTCGCTGCGGCTGATCACCCCGATGAGCCGGCCGGCGTCGTCGACGACGGGGAGCCGCTTGACCTTGCGCTGCTCCATCTCCCGGGCCGCCTCGACCACGCTCCACTCCGGCCGTGCCACGACGGCGGGGCTGGTCATGATCGCTCCGGCGGTGGCGCCACCGGCCTTGGAGAGCTGCCGGCGCAGCAGGTCGGCTTCGGACACCACCCCCACCGGTCGTCCGTCGTCGTCGACGACCGGCACGGCGGTGATGTCGTACTCGTCGAGGAGGCGCGCGATCTCCCGGAACAGGGTGCCGTGCTGGACGGTGACGGCGTTGGGGGTCATCAGGTCGGCCACTGTGCGGTGCCTCATGGTGGGCCACTACCTCCGGATGTGCCTTGTTCGGTCGGCTCCGGCCGGTTTCGACCGGAGTCCTGTCTTCATGATCCCGCGTCGCGCCGCGGAACGGCGCACGGGGCCGTCGGGGCGCGACCTCCCAGCCGTGTTCCTAGCCGTGCGGGACGACGGCGACGGGGCAGGTCACGTGGTGGATGGCGGAGTGGGCGACCGGGCCGATCCGGGGGGCCGGGAGCCGTCGGTGCGGCCGGCGGCCGACCACCAGGAGCCCGGCTCCGCGGGCGGCCTCGACGACGGCGCGGGCCGGGCTGTCCGGCAGCACGGTCCGTTGCACCGGTACCTCGGGGAACCGCGCGCACCAGGGGGCGAGGGCCTCGCGCAGTTCGTTCTCCGCCGCCGTGGTCAGCTCGGTCGCCGCGTCGGGGTCGATGCCCCACGGGGTGTAGACGTGCGCGGGGAACGGGCGGCCGTGGACGAGCTGGAGCAGGACCCCGCGGCCGGCCGCGGCGTCGAAGGCGAAGTCCAGGAGCCGTTCGGCGGGGCCGCTGAGGCTGATCCCGGCCACGATCCGCGGGCGGGCGGCCTCGGCCACGGCAGGGGCCGGCGGTCCCCCGGCCGTCGGTCGCGCATGATCCGGCGGTTCGGGCCCCTCGGCCCGGACGAGGACGACCGGGCTCGCGGCCCGCGCCAGCACGCTCAGGCTGATGTCGCCGAGGACGAAGCTCTGCCACACGGTCAGGGCGCGGCTTCCCAGGACGAGCAGACGGGACTCCTCGGCGGCCCGCAGCAGCGCCGGTTCCGGCTCGTCCCCCACCAGGTCCTCGATGATCCGCAGGTGCGGATGGCGGCCGCGGACCGCGTCCGAGGCGTCGCGGACGACCTGGCGGGCGCAGATGTTCTGGTCGCGTTCGGGGGCGGTGTCCGGTGCCTGGGCGGCCAGCAGGATCCAGGCGTGCAGCAGGCGCAGCACGGCGCCCCGGCGGTGCGCCTCGTCGGCGGCCCAGTGCGCCGCGGCCAGGCTCTCGGCCGAGCCGTCGAGCCCGGCGGTGATGATCTCCGGCTCCATGGCTGTTCCCCAGACGCGGACGACGGTCGGCGGGCTCGCCCCGCGCTTTCGAGCCTGCGCGTCCGCGCCGTCGGGGGCCAGTGGGCCGAAGGGCACGTCATCGGGGTCGAAAGTCCCGGTCCGGCGGACCGTATGCCTCCGCCGCGGCCTCCTCCGGTCCGTCGGCCGGGCGGCTCGTCGGCAGGCTGACTGTGAACGCCGTCCGCCCCGGGCGGCTGGACAGCGCGGCCGTGCCGCCGTGCGCGGTGACCACGGCGTGCACGATGGCCAGGCCCAGCCCGGTGCCGCCGGCGGCGCGGGAGCGGCCGTGGTCGGCGCGGACGAACCGGCCGAAGACCTCGGACCGGAGTGCGTCGGGGACCCCGGGCCCGTCGTCGGCGACCGTCAGGCGCACGGTCCGGGCGCCGGCCCGCAGCCGTACGGTGACGGCGGTGCCGGCGGGGGTGTGGGTGCGGGCGTTGGCCAGGAGGTTGCCGATGACCTGGTGCAGCCGGTGTTCGTCGCCGGTCACCGTCACCGCGGTTTCGGGCAGGTCCAGCAGCCAGCGGTGGCCCGGGCCGGCCGCCCGGGCGTCGTCGGTCGCGTCCAGGACCAGGCGGGTCAGGTCGACCGGGGTGCGTTCCAGGGCCCGGCCGGCGTCGATCCTGGCGAGCAGCAGCAGATCGTCGACCAGGCGGCTCATCCGTACCGACTCGGCGTCGATCCGCTCCAGTGCGTGCCGGACCTCGCCGGGTACCGGTCCTCGGTGGCGGAGGGCGAGTTCGGCGTGGCCGCGGACGTTGGCCACCGGGGTGCGCAGTTCGTGGCTGGCGTCGGCGGCGAACTGGCGCAGCCGCTCCTCGCTGGCCTGGCGGCGCTCCAGGGCGTTGCCGACGTGGCCGAGCATGCGGTTCAGGGCGGTGCCGACCCGGCCGACCTCGGTCCGCGGGTCGGCCACCGGCACGGGTGCCGGCATGGCCACCTCGCCGCTGGCGAGCGGCAGTTCGGCCACGCCGTCGGCGGCCGCGGTGACCCGCCGCAGCGGACGCAGCGACAGCCGCACCCACAGCGCCCCGACGACGCCGGTGACCAGCAGCGCCCCGCCGAAGACGCCCGCCTCGACCGCCTCCAGCCGGTGCACGGTCTCCTCGACGGGGTGCAGGGGGAGCCCGGTGACCAGGACGTCGCCGTCGTCCCCGGAGACCGCGTTGAGCCGGTAGCCGCCCAGTGCGGACAGGTGGACGGTGTGTGCGGTGCCGTCGGCCGGCAGTGCGGCCAGTGCGCTGCGGTCGTGGGCGGTGAGCGGTACCGGGGCGTCGGTGGCCTGGCGGACGACGGCGGCCCGGGCGGGGGCGGCGGACAGCAGCCGGGCGCCGAAGGTGCCGTCGGCCTGGCCGCGGGTGTCGGGCCGGTTGTCGGCGTCGGGCCTGGCCTCGTGTTCCAGGCTGGCGGCGAACCGGCCGGCGGAGGCGGACAGCTGCTGGTCCAGGCGTCCGACGAGGAATCCCCGGAGGGCGAGGACGGTGGTGACGCCGACCGTCACGCAGGCGAGCGCGAGGAGGGCGACGAGCCCGGTGGTGAGCTGGCCGCGCAGGCTGCGCGGGAGCGGCGGCCTCATGCGGGTTCGGGCTTGAGGACGTAGCCGACCCCGCGCACCGTGTGGATCATGGCCGGCCGGCCGGCGTCGATCTTCTTGCGCAGATAGCTGATGTAGAGCTCGACGACATGGGCGCGGCCGCCGAAGTCGTAGGACCAGACCCGGTCGAGGATCTGGGCCTTGGAGAGCACCCGGCGCGGATTGCGCATCAGGAACCGCAGCAGTTCGAACTCGGTGCGGGACAGCTCGACGAGGTCGCCGCCGCGGAGCACCTCCCGGGCCTCCTCGTCCATGACGAGGTCCCCGACGACCAGCCGGTCGCCCTCGGGCTCGCGGGCCATACCGGCCCGGCGGAGCAGGCCGCGCAGCCGGGCGAGGACCTCTTCCAGGCTGAACGGTTTGGTGACGTAGTCGTCGCCGCCCGCGGTGATGCCGGCGATCCGGTCCTCGACGGAGTCCCGGGCGGTGAGGAAGAGCACACAGACCGTCTCCAGTTCCCGGCGCAGCAGGCCCAGGAGGTGGAGGCCGTCGGTGTCGGGCAGCATCCAGTCCAGGACGACGGCGTGCGGGCGGAAGGACCGGGCCTCGGCGAGCGCGGTGGCGCCGTCGGGCGCGGTCCTGACCTGCCAGCCCTCGCCGGCCAGGGCGCCGGAGAGGACGTCGGTGAGGTCCGGCTCGTCGTCGATGACCAGGACCCGGACCGGTGAGCCGTCCGCGCCGGTCGGGCGGGCGGGGGTGGTGCGGTGGTTCGTCATGGTGCCTCCAGCATCCCTTGTCCCGGGAGGTGCCCGGTGCCCGGCCGGCTCTGAGTTTCCTGTGAATCCGGGGGCCGGGTGGTCGCTCAGAGGTTCCTCAGAGGTTGCGCTGCCACGCTGGCGGCCCCTTGGAACGGAGCCCCATGAGTGTTCTCGCCCCTCCCCGTACCGATGTGCCCACCAGCCGGTTCGTGCGTCGGCCGGCCGTCGTGGTGCCGGTGCTGGCGCAGCTCGCCGTCTGGGCGGGCGCGGCCGGTGTCCTGGCCCTGTGGTGGGCCGACACCGCGTCGGTGACCGGGGTGGCGGGCTGGCTGACCGGGGCCGGGCGGATCACGGGGCTGCTGGCCGGGTACGGCTGTGCGGTGCTGGTGGCGCTGATGGCGCGGGTGCCGCTGCTGGACCACACCGTCGGGACGGACCGGCTGGCCCGTTGGCACGCGTGGGGCGGGCGGTACACCGTCGGCCTGGCGCTGGTCCACACCCTGCTGATCGTCTGGGGCTCGTCGCTCACCGTGCACAGCGGTGTGGTCCAGGAGACCGCCACCCTGGTGTTCCACTATCCGGACATGCTGAAGGCCACCGCGGGCTTCCTGCTGCTGGTCGGCACGGGTGTGGTCTCCGCGCGGGCCGCCCGCCGCCGGCTGAGCTACGAGACCTGGCACTACCTCCACGGCGCCACCTACGCGGCGCTGTTCCTGGTCTTCGGGCACCAGCTGTCCAACGGCGCGGACTTCGTGGGCGACCGGGCCGTCCAGCTGGCCTGGTACGCCCTGTACGGCGGGGTGGCGGCGCTGGTGGTGTGGTTCCGCTTCCTGCTCCCCCTCCGCCGGGCGCTGCGCCACCGCCTCCGGGTGGCGGAGGTCCGCCCGGAGGCGCCGGGGGTGTGCTCGGTCCACCTCACCGGCCGGCGGCTGACGGACCTGGGGGCCGAGCCGGGGCAGTTCTTCCGCTGGCGCTTCCTGGCGCCCGGGCTGTGGTGGACGGCCGCCCCTTACTCGCTCTCCGCGCCCCCGCTCCCCGACCGGCTGCGCATCACGGTGAAGGCGGCCGGCGGCCACAGTGCGGCGCTGGCCCGGCTGCGGCCCGGTACCCGGGTCTGGGCGGAGGGTCCCTACGGGGCGTTCACCGCGGCGCGGCGCAGCGCCCCGAAGGTGCTGCTGCTGGCGGGCGGCGTCGGCATCACCCCGCTGCGTGCGCTCTTCGAGACCCTCCCGGGCGAGGTGACCCTGCTCTACCGGGCCCGCCGTCCCGAGGACCTCGCGCTGCGCGGGGAGCTCGACGCGATCGCCGCCGCCCGGGGCGCGGTGGTGCACTACGCCGTCAGCCAACCCGCCGGATTCTCCTGCCCGTTGACGGCCCGCGCGCTCGGCCGGCTGGTTCCGGACCTGGCCGCGCACGACGTCTATGTCTGCGGGCCGCCGGGCATGGCCGAGGCCGCGCGCCGCGCCCTGCGGGCGGCCGGCGTCCCGCGGCGCCGCATCCACCACGAGTCCTTCGACTTCTGACACCGTCTCCCGATTCCGATCCGCCCCGCAAGGAGCCACCGCGTTGCGCCGATCCCTCCTCACCACCGCGTCCACCAGTGCGCTGGTCGTCCTGCTGCTGTCGCTCAAACCGCACCAGCCGCCGGAGCCGGCGGCGCTCGCGCCGGCGCCGTCCCCGACCGGCGCCCGGCACCCCGGTGCCCGACCCGCCGACGGCACCTACACCGGTGCGGCGGTCCCCACGCGCTACGGAACGGTGCAGGTCGCGGCCACCGTCAAGGCCGGCCGGCTGACCGCCGTGAAGGTCCTCAGCGCCCCCTCCGACAACGGGCGCGACCGGGAGATCGCCGCCTACGCCCTGCCCCGTCTGACGCAGGAGGCGCTGAGCGTGCACGGTGCGGCGATCGATGCGGTCTCCGGCGCCAGTTACACGAGTGCGGGCTATGTCCGCTCGCTCCAGAGCGCGTTGGACCGGGCCAGTGCCTGAGCGCGTGCGGCCCGGGCGGGCGCCGGAGCGGGAGGGCGCCGGGCTGCGGCACGTCGAGCACGTCATGGGCACGGTGTTCTCCTTCGACGTCCGCGGTCCCGTCACACCCGCCGTGACGGCTGCTCTGGAGGCGGCCGTGGACTGGCTGCACCACGTCGACCGGGTCTTCTCCCCCTACCGCCCGGACAGCGCGGTGAGCCGCCTCGCCCGCGGCGCGGTGCAGCCCGAGGAGTGCTCGGCGGAGGTGCGTGCGGTCCTCGCCCTGTGCGAGACGGTGCGGTGCGCCACGGACGGCTGGTTCAGCCCGCTCGCCGGCGGTGTCCTCGATCCGTCGGGCCTGGTCAAGGGGTGGGCGGTGGAAGGGGCCGCGGAACGGCTCCGGGCCGCCGGCGCGCGGCACATCTGCGTCAACGGGGGTGGCGACCTCCAGCTCATCGGCGGCGCGGCCCCCGGTGTCCCCTGGCGCATCGGCATCGCCGATCCGCTGCGCCCGGACGCCCTGTGCGCGGTCGTCACCGGTCATGACCTCGCCATCGCCACCTCCGGCACCGCCGAGCGCGGTGCGCACATCCTCGATCCGCACACCCGCGCCCCGGCCCGCGGGCCGGCCGCCCTGACCGTCGTCGGCCGGTGGTTGGCCATGACCGACGCCTACGCCACGGCCGCCTACGCGATGGGGGCGCGGGCGGCCGGCTGGCTGGCGTCCCGGCCCGGTTACGAGGCGCTGGCGGTCACCGAGGACGGCGGGTCCTGGCACACCCCGGGCTTCCCCGCCCACGGCACACCGCTGCTCGCCGCCCGCCCCTGACCGCGCCCCGGCGGTCACCGCAGCGGCAGCGTCAGCTCGGCCGGGCCGTCCGCCGGGGAGCCGAACGCCACGCTGCTCCCCCGCGGTGTGCGGCCTCCGTACAGCGGGTCCGCGGTGTCCAGGACCAGGGCGAGGCGGTGGCCGGCGGGCAGGTCGTAGGCGGTGGGGAAGAGGGTGACGTCGAGCGGGACGGGGCGGCCGGGCCGGGTACCGGTCCAGCTCTGCGGGGCGTGCGAGATCAGTTTGCCGACGCCGAGGGCGTCCACGTCGTAGAGGTAGGCGAAGGCAGTGCCCTGCGGTGCGGACGCGGTGACGGCGGTGTGCAGGTGCGCGGCGCCGCGGAGGTGTTGGGCCGTCGCGTACGGTGCCGTCTGCCAGACCGCGGCGGCGTGCGGCGGCAGCAGCGGGACGAGGACGGTGGGCGGCAGGCCGACGACCTGGTCGAGCAGTCCGGACAGTTCGGCGATGCCGCCGTCGGCCCCTGAGTCGGTGCCGCCGGCCACCCGGCGCCACCAGCCGGTCGCGGGGGCGTTGGTGCCGAGCGTGCCGGTGCCGTGCGGGTCGGGGCGGCCCAGCGGCAGGTGCGCGGTGCGGGAGCTGACGGCCTGCCAGCTGGGATGGTCCTCGTGGCCGCCGGTCGGCCGGACCTGGAGTTCCACCCCGTCGCGCGCCCCGTTGGCCGGGGCGGAGCCCTTGAGGTGCCGGTCGAGCCAGTGCCGGGCGTCGGTCCAGGTGGCGTTGTCCAGTCCGAGCAGGCCGGTCACCTCTTGGGTGGCGTGGTCGCCGGGGCGCAGTTCGAGGCGCTTGGGGACGGTCAGCCGCTGGTAGAAGGCGGTGATCTGGCCGGGGTTGAAGATGCTGTCGCCCCAGGCGTTGGCCAGGAAGACGGCGGTGCCGTGGGCGTTGATGCGGTCCACGTAGGCGGCCGGTGAGCGGGTGTGCGCCCACTGGACGACGCGGGGCAGGTCGCGGTCGGCGAAGAGGTCCGCCAGCGTCCGGGCGAACTCGGGGCTGCGGCGGCCGGTCGGGATCTGGATGGCGGCGAGCAGGCCGGCGGCCTGGAGGTGCCGGGTCCGGCCGCTGTAGAGCGCGTCGGCCAGGTCCGCCCAGCCGCTGAGCGAGGCGACGGCCTTGACCCGCGGGTCGAAGGCGGCGCCCATGAGCGTCAGGCCGCCGCCCAGGGAGAGGCCGACCATGCCGACCCGGTGCCGGTCGGCCGGGGTGTGGGCGAGGGACCAGTCGATCACCGAGGAGACGTCGGCGGTGTCCTTGGGGCCGGCGACGTCGATCTGTCCTCCGGAGCCCCAGAAGCCGCGCACGGTGTAGGTCACCGCGACGTAGCCGTCGGCGGCCAGCTTCCTGCCCTGGGCCACGTACTCCAGGTCGTTCTGCCCCCAGCTGGCGGGCTGGACGACGAGGGGGTAGTGGCCGTTCCGGTCGGCGCCGGGGGTGCCGGGGGCGGGGGTGAACACATCGGCCTTGAGGACGGTACCGTCCTTCATCGGGATGTCGGCCAGGCGGAACGACGGGGCGGCGGTGGCCGCGGGCCGTTGCCGGCCTACCGACGCCGGCGACGCCGCCGCGGGACCGATCGGCACGGCGAGGGCCAGGGAAACGGCAACTGCCGTTGCGCACAAGCCCGTTGCCGCACGGCGTCGTCGACTCAAGGGGTTGCCTGCGGTACGGCGGGATCGCGCCATCGCTGCTCCAGGGGTTCTGTCCGCGGCGCCACGACGGCGTCCGTGCGGTGCGGTGATCGGGAGCGTAGGACCGCACGGCCGCCCGGGGCGAGAGCACGATCGGCCAAATTACCGGCCGGTAACGCGCCGTGACCTGCGGCGATTTGAGCGGCCGGCGGGTGGCGAAATGCGAGGGATATGGCAAATGATTTAAGGTATCCGGATGATCTTTATCGTTGTGAAGTTCCCCGTGAAGCCCGAGCACGTCGAGGAGTGGCCCGAGAAGGTCGCCGCGTTCACCGACGCCACCCGGCAGGAGCCCGGCAACCTCTGGTTCGAGTGGTCGCGCAGCATGGCGGACCCGAACACCTTCGTGCTGGTCGAGGCGTTCCAGGACGACGCCGGCGAGGCGCACGTCAACTCCGACCACTTCCGCGCCGGTCTGGAGGCGATGCGTCCGCTGCTGCGCCGCACCCCCGACATCGTCAGCACCACGATCGAGGGCCAGGACGGCTGGAGCGCGATGGGCGAGCTCAAGATCGGCTGACGCCCGTGCCGGAGGGGAAGCGGCGGGTCGCCTTGGGGGCGGCCCGCCGCTTCGTCGTCCCCGCCCGCGGGGCTACCGCCCGGACGGGGTGCGGGTCACCGTGCGGTCCGCGGCGGCCGCCGCGCGGGCGAAGCGGACGGCGTCCAGGACGGCGGCGCCGCCGGGGTCGTTGTTGAAGTACGCGTAGACGTCGGCCCGGTCGGGCCAGGCGTCGGCGATCCGGTGCACCCAGGCGTCCAGGGCCTGCCGTCCGTAGCGCGGCCAGGGTTCGGCCCGGCCCTCGTGGAAGCGCAGATATCCCCAGTCGGCGGTCCGCCACAGTGGCGTCACGGGCCGGGAGCCGCGGTCGGCCCAGCACAGTGCGGCGCCGCGGCGCTCCAGTACGGTACGGATCCCGTCGGTCCACCAGGAGTCGTGGCGGGGTTCGACGGCGACCCGGGTTCCGGCGGGGAAGCAGCCCAGGCAGGTGTCCAGCAGGCGGGCGTCCGCGGGCAGGGTGGGCGGCAGTTGGAGCAGGACGGGGCCGAGCCGGGGGCCGAGGTGCGTGGCGCGGGACATCAGGCGCTGGACCGGTTCCTCCGGATCGCGGAGCCGTTTGATGTGGGTGAGGTAGCGGCTGGCCTTGACCGCCATGACGAAGCCGGCCGGCGTCCGCTCCCGCCAGTCTTCAAAGGTCCGGGCCTCGGGCAGCCGGTAGAAGGCGGCGTTGCTCTCGACGGTGGCGAAGTGCCGGGCGTACTCCGCCAGCCACTGCCGCTGCGGCACGTCGGGCGGGTAGAGGACGCCGCGCCAGTCGCGGTACTGCCAGCCGGAGGTTCCGAGGTGGAGGGTCATGCCCGGATGCGTCCCCGGTCCGGTGCGCGGCGTACCGGCCGCCGGGGTGGGTGGCGGAGGCCCCGTGGGCAGGGCCTCCGCCTGGTCTGGGCTAGTCGGCGGCCGGATCGGGCGGCCGACTGGTTCAGAACGGAACGGACGAGTCCCGGGTCACCTCCGGAACGGACAGGACGGCGTCGAACGCCGCGGGGATCGCGGTGGTGACGACGGCGCTCTGCGCCCGGATGCGGTTGAGCAGCGGCGTGCCGGCGGTGTCGCGCGGTGACCGGCGGAGGTCGGTCAGGGTGATCCGGTCACCGAGCCCGGCGTCCAGGAGGGCGGCCTCGACGCTGCCGGGCTCCGGGGACGCCAGCGGGGTGTCCCGCACGGTGAAACCGACCGGGCTGTGCTCGTCCAGGCACATCTCGGGGATGTGGTCGGCGGTGTGGGTCACGGCCACCGTGCGGTAGGCGTCGCCGAGCGTGCGCACCAGGTGTCCGCCCATGGGCAGCGCACTGAAGGCGTCACCGAACTCCACCGGGGTCTTCTGGATGTGGCTGTTGTGTGCGACGAGGGCGATGCGGGTGCCGGGGGCACTGTGCTCCAGGTGCCAGCGCACCGACTCGGCCAGGTAGACCTCGCGGACCCCGAGGTCGGCGCCCTGGCCGCGGCCGGTCTGGAGGGCGTGCATCGCCTGGAACAGGTAGTCGGTGTGCGCGGCGGCCTCCACCCGGCGCACGGCGATGTCGTAGCGGTCCTGGCCGCCGTGTGCCACGCACTGCGGTGCGGTGGCCCGCAACCGCAGCCGGAGCCGCGCCAGGGCGGCGGTCAGTGCGTTCTGGTCGGCCGGGTCGAGGCGGGCCCAGGCGGGTGCCGCCGCGGCGCCGGAGCCGCCGCAGAAGCGGTCCCCGATCTCCAGGGCGGTCTCCAGCAGGGGCAGCGCTTCGGGGTCGGCCTCCCGGAGGTAGTCGCCCACCGGTTCCAGGGCGGGCCGCAGCGCGCCGCCGGCTTCGGGAAGGTCGAGGCCGGCGAAGCGCAGGGGGTGGCCGCTCTCTCGGTTGTGCCGGCGCAGCCAGTGCAGGAAGCCGGCGGCGCCCCACTCGGCGGCCGCCCGGCTCACGTCCGCCAGGCCGTCGTCGGCGCCCTCCCCCTGCGTCCAACGGTCCAGCGCGAAGGCTTCGCTGAAGCCGAATTCGAGGGCGAGGACGGTGAATCCGCACCGCTCGGCGAGGAACCGCACCACCCTCTGGCGGGCGAGCCAGAACTCCTCGACGAAGTGGGCGCCCTCGCCCACGGCGACGACCCGGGCGCCGTCGGCGATCTGCCGGAGCGGTTCGAGGTCGTCGAGGGGTCCGTGGGGGTCGAGGGAGGACAGTTCGGTGGCGTGGACGCGGAACCAGTCGGCGAGCGGGCGGGGCGCGGGGGTCTGGTCAGGCATGGATCACAGTCTCTTCTCGTGCGGAGGTCCGAAAGGGGCGAGCGTCCGGGGGCCGGATCGGCGGCGGGACGCGTACACGCAGGCGTGGTCGGCACCGGGCCGTTGGCCGACCGGTGCGCCGCGCCTGCCAGAGGACGCCGTCAGAGGAAGTTGCTGTGTGCGGGCATGCGGCGGACCGTAGCACCGGCCGCGGCGCCCCCGCAGCCGAATTTCGGCGGACTCGGGCACGGCCCGCCCACCATGGGGAACATGGGCGACAAAAGGTGCATCTTGACACGCGCCGGGGCACGTTCTATGCAGATGATGTAGCCGGCCTGGCCGCGATATCGGCAGGTGAGAGGGGTTACGAGGGATACGGCCGAGCGCCGCCCCTCGGGGCGGACCGTCCGCCGCGCCGTCGCCCCGGATCGGGCCGCAAGACGAGGAGAAGACCATGGCACGAGCAGTCGGTATCGACCTCGGGACGACGAATTCAGTGGTCAGCGTGCTGGAGGGCGGCGAGCCCACGGTCATCGCCAACGCCGAAGGGGCCCGGACCACCCCCTCGGTGGTCGCCTTCGCCAAGGGCGGCGACGTCCTGGTCGGTGAGATCGCCAAGCGCCAGGCCGTGACCAACATCGACCGCACCTGCCGCTCGGTCAAGCGCCACATGGGAGACGCGCAGTGGCGCTTCCCCGACAGCGGCGATATCGACGGCAAGCGCTACACCGCGCAGGAGATCTCCGCGCGGGTGCTCCAGAAGCTCAAGCGGGACGCCGAGGGCTACCTGGGCGAGGACGTCACCGACGCGGTCGTCACCGTCCCCGCGTACTTCAACGACTCCCAGCGCACCGCGACCAAGGAGGCCGGCGAGATCGCGGGGCTGAAGGTGCTGCGGATCGTCAACGAGCCCACCGCCGCCGCCCTGGCCTACGGCCTGGACAAGGAGAACGACCAGACCATCTTGGTCTTCGACCTCGGCGGCGGCACCTTCGACGTCTCCCTGCTGGAGATCGGCGAGGGCGTCGTCGAGGTGAAGGCCACCAACGGCGATACGCACCTGGGCGGCGACGACTGGGACCAGCGGGTCGTCGACCACCTGACCAAGCAGTTCAAGAACGCGTACGGCATCGACCTCTCCCTGGACAAGATGGCCACCCAGCGGCTGCGCGAGGCCTCGGAGAAGGCCAAGATCGAACTGTCGGCGGCCAGCGAGACCACGATCAACCTGCCGTATCTGACCGCGTCGCCCGAGGGGCCGCTGCACCTGGACGAGAAGCTCACCCGCGCGCAGTTCCAGCAGATGACGGAGGACCTGCTGGAACGCTGCAAGGCCCCGTTCCACAATGCGATCAAGGACGCCGGGATCAAGGTCGACGACATCAACCACGTGATCCTGGTGGGCGGTTCGACCCGGATGCCGGCCGTGACGGAGCTGGTCAAGGAGCTGACCGGCAAGGACCCGCACAAGGGCGTCAACCCGGACGAGGTCGTCGCCATCGGCGCCTGCCTCCAGGCCGGTGTGCTCAAGGGCGAGGTCAAGGACGTCCTGCTGCTGGACGTCACCCCGCTGTCCCTCGGTATCGAGACCAAGGGCGGCATCATGACCAAGCTGATCGAGCGCAACACCACGATCCCCACCAAGCGCTCGGAGATCTTCACCACGGCCGAGGACAACCAACCGTCCGTCCAGATCCAGGTGTTCCAGGGCGAACGGGAGATCGCGGCCTACAACAAGAAGCTCGGGATGTTCCAACTCACCGGTCTGCCGCCGGCCCCGCGCGGCGTCCCGCAGATCGAGGTCTCCTTCGACATCGACGCCAACGGCATCATGCACGTGACCGCCAAGGACCTGGGCACCGGCAAGGAGCAGAAGATGACCGTCACCGGCGGCTCCTCGCTGCCGAAGGACGACATCGACCGGATGGTCCGCGACGCCGAGCAGTACGCCGAGGAGGACCGCCGCAAGCGGGAGGCCGCCGAGACCCGCAACCAGGGCGAGCAACTGGTCTACCAGACCGAGAAGTTCCTCAAGGACAACGAGGACAAGGTGCCCGCCGACGTCAGGACCGAGGTCGAGAGCGCCGTCGGCGAATTGAAGGAGAAGCTCAAAGGCGAGGACACGGCCGCGATCCGCACCGCCTCGGAGAAGGCCGCGGCCGTCTCCCAGAAGCTCGGCCAGGCCATGTACGCCGACGCCCAGGCTTCCCAGGCCGCGAGCGGCGACGCCACGGGGGCCGGTTCGGGAGCCGGCCAGGCCAAGGGCGAGGACGAGGTCGTCGACGCGGAGATCGTGGACGACGGCAAGCAGGAAGGAGGCGGACGATGAACCGTCCGACCGATGTCGGTCGTCTCCCCCGCCCGCCGCTCGCGCTCGTCGGGCGCACCGGACCGGAGGGGGGACCGGCCCCGCCGCCCCGGCCGGAGTCGGACCCCGGGCGGCCGGGGCAGGACACCGGCCGCACCGCCCGGCGCGGCTCCGCGCCGCCCGACGCCGGCCGCACCGGTGCCCAACAGGCCGACGCCGAGCGGCTGGCGGCCGAGCTCCGGGAGCGCACGGCCGATCTCCAGCGGCTCAAGGCGGAGTACGACAACTACCGCCGCCGGGTGCACCGCGACCGGCTGGCGGTCGGCCAGATCGCCCTGGTCAACGTGCTGGAACGGCTGCTGCCGGTGCTCGACGCGCTGGCCGAGGCCACCGAGCAGGGCGAGGTGACCGGCGGTTTCCGGCGGGTCGCCGACGTCCTGGAAACGGAGTTGGCGTCCCTGGGCCTGGTGTCCTTCGGCACCGTGGGCGAGCCCTTCGACCCGACCGTCCATGAGGCGATGGCCTACCGCCCGACCTGGTCGGGCGGTAGGGCCGCGGCGGGCGCACGCCCGGTCTGCACCGAGATCGTCCGCCGGGGCTTCCGGGTGGGCGACCGGCTGCTGCGTGCCGCCCAGGTGACCGTGACCGGCCCGCCACCGCCCTCACGGTGAGCCCAACTCGGCCGGTGTGACGCCGCGTTGCCGGGGCCTGCCCGACGCTGAACCGTCGGGCAGGCCCTGGCCGGGGCGTCAGGCGGACGGCCGGCGCCGGGCGACCGCGCCGGCCGTCAGCAACGCGCCGACGCCCGCCAGGCACAGCCAGGCGAAGGCGTCCCCGATCCGGTCGTAGACCGTGGTGGTGCCGTGCAGCGGTACGTACGCGACGGTGGCCTGTCGGTCGGTGGTGAAGTAGTCCGTGGCGGCCAGCGTCCGGCCCTGGTTGTCGAAGGCGGCCGAGACGCCCTCGGCGTCCTGGCGGAACAGGGCGTAGCCGGACTCGACGGCCCTGACCGCGGCCTTGCGGGTGTGCACGCGCCCGAACTCCGGCCAGTCGTGGGAGGGGACCAGCATGAGGTCGGCCGGGACCCGCATCAGGCCGGGGAAGTCGGCGTCGTAGCAGAGGGCGTTGGCGATCCGGCCGTACGGGGTGGTGACGGTCGGGACGCGGCCGTCGCCGGGGGTGTAGGTCTCCGAGCCGGGGATGGGGTGGGCCTTTTGGTACGTCCATCGCACGGTGCCGCGGGGGTCGATGAGCAGCGCCTCGTTGCGGCCGTAGTCCGGTGCGTGGGCGGTGTGGATGCGCAGGCCGATCTCCAGGTAGATCCGGGGGCCGCGGGCCGCTTCCCGGGCCGCCTCGATGGCCGCGGACTCGTCCGGGGCCAGGACCCGGGCCGCCTCCTCCGGCCAGACCACGATCTTCGCGCCGGCCGCGGCCTCCCGCCGGGTGGCGGCCAGCAGGCTGTCGAGCACGGCGCGCAGGGCCGGCCGCAGGCCCTGCGGCGGGTGGGCGACGAGACCGGCCGGCCCGCCGGTGACCTGGGCGTACTGCGCCTTCTGGGCCCGGACCAGGGCCGCGTCCGCGCTGACCCCGGCGATCCGCACCGTCGGGCCGTCGGGCGGGGCCAGCGCGAGCCGCGCGCCGCCGGCGAGGACGACGGCCAGCAGCACCGCGGCGCAGGTGACGACGGCGCGCCGGGCGGCGGCCCATGAGGCGCTCTCCCAGAGGTGGTTGAGGGCCGAGGCGCACCAGGCGAGGAGGAAGCCGATCCCGTAGGAGCCGGTGACCGAGACCAGTTGCAGCAGCGGCAGCACGCCGGTCTGGGTGGCCGCCAGCGAACCGTAGACGGTGCCGAACGGGCTGAGCAGGGTGATCAGGAACTCGGCACCGGCCATCGCCGCCGGGAACGTCAGCAGCGCCGCCCAGGGCCGCAACCGCCCTATGAGCAGACGGTCCAGGAGGTAGGGCAGGGTCAGCAGCGCCGCGAGTCCGGCCACGCCCGCCAGGACGACGGGGTTGAAGCCCAGCGCCGATTCGGCGACCCAGAAGACCGCGGCGCCGGTGTTGGCCAGCCACAGCCACAGGGCGCCGGCCCAGGGGCGGCCGGTGCGGGCGAAGCGGAGCAGCAGGACGGGGAAGATCCAGGCCGCGGCGGCGATGTCCCAGCGGCCGCCGACGGCGAGGAGGTGTGCCGCGGTGCCCAGGGCCAGCAGCGTCCAGCGGGTGCGGGCCGATGGCGTCCGGGCGCGGTCGCGTCCCGTCCGGCCGTCGGGGCTCGTCGTGTTCACGTGGTCCGTCGGTCCTCTCGGTGTGGTGGGCGGTGCGCCTCGCGCCGCCCGGTCGGGTTCCGACGTTAGGAAGGCGGGGGTGTCCGCGGCGTCGTCCCGGATGCCGAAACCCCGCCGGTCCGCGCACCTTTGGTTGCGTCGGCGGGCGGTCCCGTCCCCTCCCTGCGGACGATCACGGCCCGCGGTGTGCCTGGTTAGCCTTGCGGTCAGTCATGAACACTCATTCCTCGGCCGCGCTGCGCGGCGCCTGCCGCCGGCTCGCCGACCGGCGTCCCTGGCTCGGTGATCTCGCGCTCGGCGGCGGGCTCACCGCGATCGACATGCTGACCCTGCTGGCCCGGCACCCGGCGCCGGGAGCGGTGGGGGTGCTGCTCTGGGGGCTCCAGACGCTGCCGTTGGTCTGGCGCCGCCGGTGGCCGCGCTCGGTCCTGTGCGCGATGACCGTCGCGTTCGTCGTCTTCGAAGCGGCCGATCCGGTGCCGGGCAAGATCCCGGGTCCCTATCTGCTGATCTTCGCGGTGTACGCGGTGGCCCGCCGCACACCGGTCCGCTCCGGGCTGCCCTGGACGGCGCTGTCGCTGCTGACGGCGGTGGCCACCGACCTGCTCACCGGCCGGGGCGGGCCGCCGCAGCTCGGTTCGCTGGAGCCCGTCACCGCCACCACCTTCGTCGTCTTCTACGGCGTCGCCTGGGTCCTGGGGTACGGGCGGCGGCGGATCACGCGCCAGGCGGACCGGCTGCGCGATCTCAACCTCCGGCTCGGCGAGGCCAACGGGCGTCTACGGGAGGCCAACTCCCGGCTCCGGGACGCCAACGAGCACCTGCGCGCCGCGCGGGAGCGCAACGCCCGCCAGGCGGCGGTCACCGAACGGGCCCGGATCGCCCGCGACCTGCACGATGTGGTCGCCCACCATGTGAGCGCCATCGCCGTCCAGGCGCGCGCCACCGAGGAGGTGCTCCAGGACGACGTGGCCGACGGTCGGCGGGGCGTGCTGCGGATCGCGGAGACCGCCGACACCGCGCTCGTCGAAATGCGCCGGATCCTCGGCCTGTTGACCGCCGGCGAGGACGGGGACGGCGGCGCCGGACTCGCGCCGGAGCCGTCCCTCGACCATGTCGACCGGCTGTTCGCGGCGGCCGAGGCGGCCGGCTGCCGGGTGACCGCGGCGCTGGACGACACGCTCGGCGTACTGCCGCCCGCGCTCCAGATATCGGCGTACCGCATCGTCCAGGAAGCGCTCACCAACGTCCTCAAGCACGCCGGCCCCACGGACGTGCACCTCGCGGTGCGCCGCAGTGGGGCGGCGCTGACCGTCGCCGTCGACAACGGGCCCGCGGCCGCGGGGCACCGGCCGCTCCCCGGGTCCGGCCGCGGCCTGATCGGCGTCCGCGAACGCGCCGCGGCGTTCGGCGGCACGGTGCACACCGGCCCACGCCCGCACGGTGGTTGGCAGCTGACCGCCACCCTTCCTCTGGAGGCCCCGGCATGACGATCCGGGTACTGCTCGCCGACGACCAGGAGATGGTCCGGGACGCCCTGCGGGCCGTCATCGACCGCCGCCCGGACTTCGAGGTCGTCGGCACCGCCGCCGACGGCGCGGAGGCGGTCGCCCGCGCCGTCGAACTGCGCCCGGACGTGGTCGTCATGGACGTCCGGATGCCCGGCACGAACGGCGTGGAAGCCACCCGTCTGCTGCTCGCCGACTGGCCGCACCCCGGGCCGCCGCCCCGCGTGCTGGTCCTGACCACCTTCGACCTGGACGAGTACGTGCACGCGGCGCTGCGCGCCGGCGCCGGCGGCTTCCTGCTCAAGAACAGCCCGCCGGACCAACTCGCCCACGCCCTGCGGGTGGTGGCCGATGGGGAGGCGATGCTCGCGCCGAGCGTCACCCACCGGCTGATCGGCGCGTTCACGGCGCTCCCCGCGGGCCTGCTGCCGGGCGCCCCGCCCGGGCCGACCGCCGCCGACCGGCGCCTCGACGCGCTCACCGCCCGCGAACTGGAGGTGCTGGTCCTGGTCGCCCGGGGGCAGTCCAACCGCCGGATCGCCGACGGGCTCGGGCTGTCGCAGGCCACCGTGAAGAGCCGGGTCAACCGCATCCTGACCCGGCTCGGCCTGGACAACCGCGTCCAGGCGGCGCTGCTGGCCCATGAGGCGGGCCTCCTCGACCCGGCCGCGGACCGGCCCCGGAAGGACGGCGGCGCTCACGGCGGGCCGGGCCGCCCCTGACCGGGCGGCCCCCCGGCCCGCTCCGCACCGGGACGGCGCCGGTGGCGGCCGGCGGCCGGCAGCGGTGCGCCGTACGGGCGTTGGGCGGGTGCGGCGCCCTTGCGGGGCGGTGCGGTGGCGGCCAGGGTGGTCGTCGTCCCGTCCGCTGCCGGGGGCACCCGGCCCGGAACCGCACTGGAGAGCACGTGACACCCTTCGTCCTCCCGCACGCCCTGCACGGCGGGGGCCCGCACAAGGTCATCGCGGTGCACGGGTGGCTGGCCGACCGGTCCGCCTTCGACCCCGTCCTGCCGGACCTCGACCGGGAGGCGTTCCAGTACGCCCTGGTCGATCTCCGGGGCTACGGCGCGGCGCGGGCGGAGCCGGGAGCGTTCACCACGGCCGAGGGCGCGGCCGATGTGCTGGCGCTGGCCGACCGGTTGGGCTGGCAGCGGTTCTCGCTGGTCGGCCACTCGATGGGCGGGAGCGTGGCCCAGCGGGTGGTGGCCGCGGCGCCGCGGCGGGTCCGCCGGCTCGTCGGGGTCTCCCCGGTGCCGGCCTCGGGGCTGCCGCTCCCGCCGCCGCAGCGGGAGCTGTTCTCCGCCGCCGCGCACGTCTCGGAGAACCGGCGGACCATCCTCGACCTGACCACCGGCGGGCGGCGCCCCGCCGCGTGGCTGGACCGGATGGTCGCGCGGTCCCTGGAGCGCAGCGAACCCGGCGCGTTCCGGGCCTGGTTGGATTCCTGGGCCGGCGAGGATTTCGCCGGCGAGGTGACCGGCTCGGCGGTGCCGGCGCTGGCGGTGACCGGGGCACTGGACCCCGCGCTGAACGCCGAGTTGACCCGCCGGACCTGGCTGCGCTGGTTCGCCGCGGGCCAGGTGGTGGAACTGCCCTCCGCCGGTCACTACGCGATGGACGAGACGCCGCTGGAACTGATCCGGACGGTCGAGGACTTCCTGCGCGCCGACGGCGACGACGGGGACGGCGGCTCCCCCGGTGGTACGGACGGCGCCACCGCCGCCGGCGACGGAACGGCGGCCGGATGACCGGCGGGGACCGCACGCCCGCGCCCCGGCCGGGCCCCGCCACGGCCCAACTCCCGGACGTCCCCGACGTCTTCGACCCGCGCCGCTACGCCGACGGACTGCCGCAGGACGCCTACCGGCGCCTGCGCGACCACCACCCGGTGGCCTGGCAGGAGGAGCCCGAGGTGCTCGGCTGGCCGGCCGGCCCCGGCTTCTGGGCGGTGACCCGGCACCGGGACGTGGTCCGGGTCCTGAAGGACGCGCGGACCTTCTCGTCCCATCTGGGCGCCACCCAGATCCGCGACCCCGATCCGGCCGATCTGCCGTTCCTCCGGCAGATGATGCTCAACCAGGACCCCGCCTCGGGCTCCCCCCACCGTTCGGACGAGGCCGGCTCCAACGATCACGGCCGGCTGCGGCGCCTGGTCAGCCGGGCCTTCACCCCGCGCCGGGTGGACCGCTTCACCACCGTCGTACGGGAGCGGGCCCGCGCCCTGCTGACCGCGGCGGTCGCCGCCGCGCGCACCGACGGCGACGGGGTGTGCGACCTGGTCACCGCCGTCACCGACGACTACGCGCTGCTCAACCTCGCCGACCTGCTGGGCGTTCCGCCCGGCGAGCGCGGGCTGATGCTGGAGTGGACCCGGCGGGTGATCGGCTACCAGGATCCGGACGAGGCCGGTCCGGCGGTGGCCGGCGCAGACGGCCGGCCCGCCAACCCGCGTTCCCCCGCGCTGCTCCAGGACATGTTCGCGTTCGCCCGCGAGCTGGCCGCGCACAAGCGGCGGCACCCGGGCGACGACGTCATGACGGCGCTCGCCGCCGACCGCGAACTGGCCGTGCCCGAACTGGAGATGTTCTTCTTCCTGCTGACCATCGCCGGCAACGACACCGTCCGCAGCGCCGCCCCCGGCGGGCTGCTGGCGCTGGCGCGGCACCCGGACGCCTATCGCGCACTGCGCGGCGGTGCGGTGGCCGTGGAGTCGGCGGTGGAGGAGTTGCTGCGCTGGCACACGCCGGTGCTGAGCTTCCGCCGGACCGCCGCCGAGGACACCGAACTGGCCGGCCGCCGGATCCGCGCCGGCGAGAAGGTGGTGGTCTTCCACGGTTCGGCCAACCACGACGAGCGGGTCTTCGCCGCCCCGGACCGGCTCGACCTCGCCCGCACCCCCAATCCCCATGTGTCCTTCGGGGACGGCCCGCACGTCTGCCTGGGCGCCCATCTGGCCCGCCTCCAACTGCGGGTGCTCTACGAGGAGACCTGCGCGCTGCTGCCCGCTGTGGCGGTCGCCGGACCGCCACAGCGGCTGGTCTCGAACTTCATCCACGGGCTGAAGTCGCTGCCCCTGCGGGTGGCGGCATGAGGCGCGAGGTCAGCGCGGCGCCGGGGTGACGTGCCGTTCCGGGGCGGGTGCGGTGGTGGTCCAGTCCACGATCTGCACGGCCGCCCCGGCGGCCTCCTGCCCCTGGCAACGGGCGTGGTGGCGGCGGGCGATGGCGTCCAGGTCGAGGTGGCGGGCGAAGGCGGGGTGGGCGGCGAGCCGGCGGGCGTAGGACCACAGGCCGCGGTGGTCGGCGATGCGGTGCACGGCCGCGGCGTCCAGGTGCCAGCGGTGGACGGTGTCGAGCTGGACCAGGGTGACCCACAACTGCACGTCCGCCGCGGTCGGTTCGTCGCCGAGGAGGAACGGGCGGTCGGCCAGTCGGCGCTCCAGCGCGGCGAGCGCGCCGAGCAGGGTGGCCAGGGCGGCGGCGTAGCCGGGGCGGTCGCTGCCGAGGCTGCCGGCGTGCTGGGCGGCCTGGTTGATGTCCCGCTCGCAGCGGTGGGCCAGCGTCTCGATCGCGTCCTGGGCGTGGGCCGGGTACAGGGCGGGGCCGTGGGTGCCGAACCGTTCGGCCAGGTCGCGGAGGATGTCCGGTGCGTGGTTGCTGACGATCCGCCCGGTCCAGCCGTCGCTGAGCACCGGGACGGTGGCCGGGGCACGGTAGGGGTGCGCGCCGGCCTCGTAGAGCGGGCGCAGCGCGGTGTAGCCGCCGTCCGGGGCGTCGGGGACGGCGGGGAGCAGGGTCATCGGAAGGGTGGTGTCGAGGTCGAGCAGGCTGTGGGTGAGGGCGATGGCCAGACAGTGCGGACAGGACGGGGAGAGGTACAGGCGGTAGCGGTGCGGGACGGGGTAGTGGCCGCTGCGCGCGTCGGGGCCGATGCGGCCTCGGAAGGCCGGCGCGGCGGCGGTGGCGGACGTCTCGGCGGAGGCTGCGGCAGCGGTGGTGGTCATACGAGTCCCTGGGTGCGAGGTCCGGTAGGTGGTCGTACGGGCGGGCGTCCGGCGGCGGTCACGCACGGACGTGCAGGGGCGGCGCCGTGACACCGGGCACCGACCAGGGGCCGCAAGGGGCGCGGCTATGGATGGGCCCGGCGCGGACGCCTCGTGGCAGCCCCTGGTGGCGGACTACGCCGCGCTGCAGACGCGCAGCAGGTCGATATGGCGGCGGGAGGTGAGAAGAGGAAGCGGCCGGTCCGCGCGTGCCCCGCGATCACCGTCCCGCTCGGTGTGCCCCATCGGTTCCCATCCGTTCGCCAGGATTCCTGCCTTCGAGTGTCGAGGTGCCACCGGGCCGCGTCAAGGGTGGTGCGCCGGCTCGGTTCCGGTGGTGAACCGACCGGCCCTCGGCGGTGTGCCGACGCCCCGCGCGCCCGCCCCGCCCGCTCGGGGATAATGCCGCCATGCGGATTTCAGCCAGAGCGGACTACGCGGTGCGCGCCGCGCTGCAACTCGCGCACGCCCGGGACGGGGGCCCGCTCAAGGCGGAGGCCATCGCCGACGCCCAGGACATCCCGCACAAGTTCCTCGAGGGCATCCTCAACGACATGCGGCGGGGCGGTCTGGTCCGCAGCCAGCGTGGCGGTAACGGCGGTTACCGCCTGGCCAAGCCCCCGGAGGAGATCACCGTCGCCGACGTGATCCGGGTCGTGGACGGACCACTGGTGTCCGTACGGGGCGTGCGCCCGCCGGAGTTGTCGTACACCGGCCCCGCGGAGTCCCTGCTCCCCCTGTGGATAGCGCTGCGCGCCAACGTCCGCCAGGTCCTCGACGGCGTCTCGCTGGCCGATGTGGCGTCGGCCGAACTCCCCAGCCGGGTGTCCGCGTTGACCCGCGACCCGGCGTCCTGGGCGAACCCGTAACGCTCCCGCGCGCACCCCACCACGGACCGGCGCCCCCGTCCGACCGCACGCCCTCCGTCCGCCGCACTTCTGCCTTTCCTCAAGCCCCCGGCCTACCCCGGGGCCGTCATCCCCCAGCCCCTGAAGGACAACGGGGGGCAACGGCCCGACCTGGCTGCCGTGCGCCGGTCGCGCCGGGCGGCGCGCCCCGATCCCGGCCGACCCTGCCGACGCCCAAACGGCCCGCGACGGCCGGTCCGGGCGTCTGGCGTGCGTCCGGAATTCGGCCCCGATCCGTCCACCCCTCGAACGCCCCTTGCCCGGAACGAAGTTCAGGCCGCATCATGCAGCCATCCCCATTCCCTACCAATCCAGTGGGAAAACTGGGGAAGTCCGACCGGGGGACTCCCCCACAGCCCGGTTCCAGCCGACGAGGACGGTGAACGGCGCCATGCCGAAGAGGTCCGCAGCACGCCCCGCCGCCCCGCCGGCCCAGCCCCCGGCGGACGAGGAGATCTGGCGGCGCGTCACCCGCGAACTCGCCGACGACCTCGCCGTCGACGCACTGGCCCGCGACCGGGCCGGCAAGCCGCCCGTCGACGAACTGTCCCGGCTGCGCGAGGCCGGCCTGCCGGCCCTGCTGACCCCGCCCGGCCCGCTGTGCGGCGGCAGCGACTGGCGCACCGCCTGCGCCGTCATCCGCGAGATCGCGGCGGCCGACAGCTCCGTCGCCGAACTCCTCGCCCGGCACTACGCGTTGTCCTGGAGCGCCCGCTTCGTCGGCACCCCGCACCAGGCCGACGCCTTCGAACGCCGGGTGGCGGCGGAGCGGTGGCTGCTGGCCGGCGACACCGGCGACCCGGCGGCCGACACCGAGCCCGCCGCGCCGGACACCGTCCCCGACCTCACCCTCACCCCGAACCGGAACGGCTATCTCCTGCACGGGCACCGGGCGTTCGCCGCCGGGGTCACCGTCGCCGACCGCCTGGTCGTGGGCGCCGTCTGTACCGAGACCGGCGACCGGCTCACCGCGCTCGTCGACCCGGCCCACCCCGGCCTCAGCACCGACCCGGCCCACGACCGCCTGGGTCAGCGCCTGACCGGCGCCGGCAGCGTCACCTTCGACGGCGTGCCGGTGCCGTCCGACCAGATCCTCGGCACCGTTCCCCACGACGAGCACCACCTCTCGCCGTACGCCACGCTGGCCCCGCTCACGCTGCGGCTGGCCCTCGTCCACGTCGCCCTGGGCCTCGCCGAAGGGGCGCTCGCCGAGGCCCGCGACCTCAGCCGCGCCACTCCCCGCACCTGGCAGGGCGCGGCCTGCGCCCCGGCCCCGTACGCGGAGCAGCCGGGCGGCGACCCGTATGTGCTGCTCGCCTACGGCGAGTTGGTCGCCGCCGCGCACACCGCGGCGGCGGTCGTGGAACCGGCCACCGAGGCGCTGGCCAGGGGCCTGCTGATGGGCCGGGAGCTGGGCGTCAACGAGTGTGCCGACATCGCGGTGCTGGTCGCCGCGGCCGAGGCGGTGACCAACCAGTCCGCGCTCCAGATCACCACCCGCATCCTGGAGTTGACGGGCACCGCCGGCACCGCCGCCGGCGACCCGGGATTCGACCGGTTCTGGCGCAACGCCCGCGTACTGACCGCCCAGCGCTCCCCCGCGCACAGCCTCCGGGCCATCGGCGACCACTATCTGAACGGGACGCATCCGCCGCTGCCCCTGCGGATCTGAGCCCGCCGGCCGCCGGTGCCGCGCTCCCCGGACGACGCGGAAACGGCACCGGCCGCCCGGCCTCTTTGCCGCTCGCCGTACGCCACGGGGCGGGGTGCCGGCCCGGACGAATCCGGGCGGCACCCCGCCCCGGTGCTTGTCTCCCGCGGTGTCAGCCGGCGGCCAGCATGCTCCGGCCGAGCCAGTCCGAGCTGTCCCGGACGCCCGGCAGCGCGAAGAAGTACCCGCCGCCGGTCGGCGAGATGTAGTCCACCAGCGGCTCGTCGATCAGCCGCTCCTGGGTGGCCTCGAACTGGCGGCGGACGTCCTGCTGGTAGGAGCAGAAGGCCAGGCCCATGTCCAGGTTGCCGACGTTGTCCACGCCCCGGTCGTAGTTGTAGCCGCGGCGCAGGATGCGGGAGTCGTCGGTCTTGGCGGTGCGCGGGTTGGCGAGCCGGATGTGCGAGTCGAGCGGGATCGCGGTGCCGTGCGGGTCCTTGTGGTACGCGGGCACGTCGAACTCGTCGGCGCCGTCCAGCGGGGCACCGGTGTCCTTGCGGCGGCCGAACATCTTCTCCTGCTCGGCCAGCGAGACCCGGTCCCAGAACTCCACCAGCATCCGGATGATCCGGATGACCTGGTAGCTGCCGCCGGTCGCCCAGGCAGGCTCGCCCTGGCCGTCGCGGACCCACACCAGCCGGTCCATCTCCCGCCCGGACTTCGGGTCGGGGTTGGCTATCCCGTCCTTGAAGCCGAGCAGGTTGCGCTGGGTGCCGCTGGGCCGGGGCGCGTTCTGGAAGCCGTCGATGCGCCACTTGATCTGCATACCGCCGCGGGTGTGCCGGGCGATGTCGCGCAGCGCGTGCAGCACGGTGTCCTGGCGCTCGGCGCAGATCTGCAACGACAGGTCGCCGTGGCACTCGGCGGACTGGAGGTTGTCGTTGGGGAAGGTCCGCATCGGCGTGAGCACGCGCGGCTTGGCCTTCGCCAGACCGAAGCGGTCGTCGAAGAGCGAGGCGCCCACTCCGACCGTGACGGTCAGCGCGTCGGCCGGGACCACCGGTCCGAGGATGCCGTTGTCGGACGGCGGGGCGCCGACACCGAGGTCCTCCGGCGCACCGCCGGCGGTCAGGAAGCGGGACCGCTGGGTGATCGTCCGCAGCAGGTCGGTGAGTTCCTTGCGGTTCTCCGCGATGACGTCGAGCGAGACGAACGCCGCGGCGCCGGGCTGCGGGGTGAGGATGCCCGCCTGGTGGACGCCGTGGAACGGCACCTTGCCGGCGTCGGCGGTGTCGGCGGCCTGGGCCGTGCCGGCGCTGCCCTGGCTCAGCGCGAAGCCGCCGCCGGCCAGCACCGCGCCGGCCGCGCCGGCGCCCAGCGCGGTCTTCACGAACGAGCGCCGGTCGGCGGGACAGCGGCCCTGCGGGCCGGGCGTTTCGGCGGACATCTCGGGTGTTCCCTTCGGAGCGTGCGCGGGGTGGTGCGACGGTTTCGAGGTGGATGGGGGTGGTGCGGGGGCGGGGACGGGGGCCCGGTACGTCCGGCGGTGGTGCTCGCGCGGAGGTCCGGGCGCCCCGTTCCCGGGGCCGGTCAGGCCGACTTGCGGATCTCCAGGAGGTCCGGCACCGGCGCCAGGTGTTCCAGCAGCTGTCCGGTGACTCCGTTCACCTTCTGCCGGGTGGTGGCGTCGAGCTTCTCCACGGGCGTCCAGGCACCATCGTGGTGCGCCCCGTCGAGCAGCTTCTGCAGCCGGGCGATGTCGCTCTCGATGGTCGTCAGCAGCTGCGGGTCCCGCTTGGTGATCAGCGGGCGCAGGACGTCGAGGAGTTCCCGGGTGCCGGTGAGGTTGGCGTCGGCGGTGGCGAGGTTGGTGCCGCTGCCCTGGTCGGTGTCGCCGGTCAGCTCGAACTGGAGGGTGTTCTCCAGGATCTCGTGGCTGCGCAGCGGCAGGTCACCGGGGTCGAAGTCCTGGGTGGGGAACGCCTTCCGCAGCCCCAGCACATCGCTGTGCAGCTGCTTCGCCGGGCCGGTCAGCTCGTCGGCGGAGGCACCGTGCCAGAGTCCGTACTCGATCCGGTGGAAGCCGTGGAAGTCCTTGTCCTTCGGGCCGTCCGGGAGGCCGTCGGCCCGCCCGTTGATCCTCTTGTCGAAGTCCTCGAACGTGCCGTAGGCGGCGCCGAGCGAGGAGTAGGTGCGGTGTGCGGTGAGCCAGTCGGTCCGGGCGGCGTCCAGGTCGTCGCCGGCGAGGTCGTCGCTGAGCTGCTGGGTCTGGTCGGCCAGCTTGGCCAGGCCCGCATCGACGTACTTCCTGTAGGCGCGCAGCGGCCCGGCCAGGTCCTCCTCGGAGACCGGCACGACGGCCTTGGCGCCGCCCCCGCCGCTGACCCGGACGGCGGCCGAGGTCACGGCCTTGCCACCGGTGGGCACGCAGCGCCAGGCGTACGAGCCGCCGGCGATGGTGGCGACCAGGTCGCGGGTGGTGCCGGGGGCCAGGCCCTCGATCTCGCCGTAGACCGCGTTGCTCGCCGGGTCGACCAGGTACACCTCGGAGGTCTTGTCGCCGGTGTTCTGCATCTGGAAGGTCTGCCGGCCCGGCTTGGGCGCGGTGAAGCCCTTGCCGCACTCCTTCTCGGACACCGCGATGGTCGGCGCCCCGGCCGGCTTGGACTTGCCGAAGACGACGATCCCGCCCGCGATCACGGCGGGCACCGCGACCACGGCGACAGGCACCAGCCAGGCGGGCCGCTTCCGGCCGGCAGCGGCCGGCTCCGGCCGCGCGTCCTGTCCGGACTCCGCCGCGGCCGCCGGCTCGGCCTTCTCGTCGGCCGGCTTCTCCTCGTCCTGCTTGCTCCCGGTCGCCTTCTCGTCGGTCGACGCGGCCTCGACCGGCTGCTTGTCCTCGACCGGCTGCGCCTGCTTCGTCTCCGCCGCACGCGGCGCCGGAGCGGGCTTCGCGGCCGTCCGCACCCCGCGGACGAACAGCGTCATCACGACGGCGAGGTACGCCCCGTATCCGGCGATCTGCAGCCAGGTCATCGCCGGCTGAAGGTTCAGGACGCCCTGCACCAGGGTGGTGTACCAGGCGTTCGGGTCGACGCTCTGGCTGATGTCGAAGGCGAACGCGGCCTTGCCCGGCAGCACCCCGCCCTCTTGGAGGTCCCGCAGGCCGTACCCGAGGACACCGGCGGCGATGACGATGAGCACGACACCGGTCGCGGTGAAGAACCTGGTGAGGTTGATCTTGAGCACCCGGCGGTACAGGCCCCAGCAGAGCCCGGCCGCGATGACCAGTCCGATCCCGGCGCCGACCATCGGCCCGACGGACTCGCCCGCCGCCCGCGCCGTGGTCCACAGGAACAGCGCCGTCTCCAGCCCCTCGCGGCCCACGGCCAGGAAGGAGGTGACGATCAGCATGCCCGAGCCCATGGCGAGCGCCCCGGTGACCTTCTCCTTGATCTCACCGGAGAGGCTGCGCGCGGAGCGGCGCATCCAGAACACCATCGCGGTGACGAACGCGACCGCGATGATGCTCAGCGTGCCGCCGAAGGTCTCCTGCGCGGTGGCCGAGAGCGAGGCGGCGGTGAACGTGAGGACCGCGCCGAAGCTCATGGCCAGCGCTATCGCGGCCAGGACGCCGGTCCACACCTGCGGGAGGCGGTTCTTGGCCCCGGCCCGGACGAGTGTGGCGACGAGGATCGAAACGATGAGTCCGGCTTCCAGACCTTCTCTCAACCCGATCAAGAAACTCGGAAACGCGTCGTCCCACATAGTCGTCCTCTCCGGCCCGCAACCGCGCCGGTATGCCTTACCTCAGTTAGCGAAGGCATACCTTAGTCAGCCGATCCGAAGATGTCTACACGACTGTAGTCACTTAGTCACGGGCGGATAACGACCCTAGCCCAGGCCCTGGACGCGCCAGACGGAGCCCCCTCCTCCGCTTCCCCTCGCCGCCCCACCACCCCGTCGTGACCCGCACCCCCGCCACGCGTTCTCCTGGCATGAACAGCAAACACCCCCACCCCACCCGCGCCCCGCACATGCTCCGCGCGGCACTCGTCACCGCAGTCCTGACACTGACCGCCCTCACCGCAACCAGCCCGGCCCACGCCGGCTCCGACACCATGCCCGACGTCCGCAACAAGAGGCTGACCGCCGCGTACCAGGCGCTGCACCACACCGCCGTGCAACTCAAGGACGGCCGGGGCGCCGGGCGCCACGTCCTGTGGCCCAGCAACTGGAAGGTGTGCGCCCAACAGCCCAGGGCCGGCGCCCCGTTGAAGAACCAGAAGGTGACCCTCACCGTGGTCAAGTCCCGCGAGGTCTGCGGCAACGGGTAGGAGCGCGCGAGGGCGCGAGACCCCCTGACACGACAGAGCCCGGGACGAAGTCCCGGGCCATCACCCCCAGACAAGACAGTCCCCGAAAGTCCACATCGCCGCCATCTACCTCAGTCGTCACTGAGGCTCCGGTTCGCGGGGCTTTCGGGGGCCTAGCCAGGGCCACGCCAAGGGTCTCCTGCCAACAAACGTCTTTGTCGACGGTGCGGCTCTCCGGTTTTCTGGTTAAGCACCAGTTTCCTCCCGATTTGCCCACAGTCAAGAGGTATGCCGGGATAAGCGCAGAAATAGCGGACCGCACACGCGCCGGCGCACAGTGCTGCACATCAAGGACGCGTAAAGATTGCCGGGAAGCGGCAATGTGCGGCGGCCCGGCCGCATGTGACGATCACCCCGTTCGAGCGCAATGGACGAGTACGGGAGGGCTGCACATGGCCTGGTTTCTTGGTCTCGGCATCGGCGGGATCGTCGTACTCGCACTGGCGCTGCTCTTCGACGGCGTGCTGGAGGGCCTCTTCGGGGGCGTACTGGCCGGCCCCTTCGACGGGCTGCTGTCGCTGCCGGTCATCGCCGGCTTCCTGTCGATGTTCGGGTTCGCCGGCGCGATCGTATGGGGCGGCACCGGGCTCGGCGCGGCAGCGGCCGTCGGCACCGGGCTGGCGGCGGGCACCGCGGCCGGAGCGGTCACCTGGCGGTTCAGCCGGGCGCTGATGCGCGACCGCACCGCCCCGACGCCGCGCCGCGAGGATCTGGTGGGCACCGCCGGGTCGGTGGTGACCCCGATCCCCGCCGACGGGTACGGCGAGGTGCTGCTGCGGCTCGCCGGGCACCCCGTGAAGCTCGCGGCCAGGAGCGCGGCCCCGGTGGCCCGGGGCGCCGAGATCTGGGTGGAGGCATCGCTGTCGTCCACCTCGGTGGCGGTCCGCCCCGTCGAACACTGAGCGGGGGCGGCCCGGACCCGACCGCCGATACGGGTCGGCGCCGCCCCCGCTCCCCCGGCCCCGGCGCACTCCGCGCCGCGGACCGGTCACGTACGACCACCGTCTTGAGCTGCCTACCCCCAGGAAGGCAGGGGGGACTTGTTATGAATTCAGTCATTCTCGCCGTCGTGGGCGCCGTCGTCCTCGTCGTGCTGCTCGCCCTCGTGGTGATCACGCGCTACAAGGTCGCCGGACCCAACGAGGCGTTCATCATCACCGGCCGCCGCGGCCAGAAGTCCACCGACCCGGAGACCGGCCAGGTCAGCGTCGACAACAGCGGCCAGAAGGTCGTGGTGGGCGGCGGCGTCTTCGTCGTCCCGTTCGTCCAGCAGCGGTTCTCGCTGGATCTGTCCAGCCGGCACCTGCCGGTGGCGGTGCGCGGCGCGGTCACCCTGCGTGGGGTGAAGGCCAACCTCGACGGCGTCGCGATCGTCAAGGTCGGCGGCAGCGAGGACGCCATCCGGGCCGCGGCGCAGCGCTTCCTCCAACAGCAGGACGGCATCGTCGGGTTCACACAGGAGGTGCTGTCGGGCGCGCTGCGGGCGATCGTCGGGCGGATGGCGGTCGAGGACATCATCCGCGACCGGGCCGCGTTCGCCGGACAGGTCGCCGAGGAGGCGGAGGCCAGCCTGTCCGGGCAGGGCCTGATCCTGGACGCGTTCCAGATCCAGGACATCACCACCGAGGGCTCGTACCTGGAGGACCTGGGCCGCCCGGAGGCCGCGCGGGCCCGCCAGGAGGCGGACATCGCCGAGGCCAACGCCAAGCGGGTCTCGGAGCAGGCGCGGCTGAAGGCCGCCGAGGAGATCGCGGTCGCGGAGCGGACGCTCTACCTCAAGCAGGCCGAGATCCGGGTGGAGACCGAGGCGGCGGCCGCCAAGGCGAACGCGGCCGGCCCGCTGGCCGAGGCCGCGCGCCAACAGGAGGTGCTGTCCGAGCAGGAGAAGGTCGCCGAGCGCCAGGCCGCCCTCACCGACCGGGAGTTGGACACCAAGGTCCGCAAGCCCGCGGACGCCGCCCGCTACCAGGCCGAGCAGGAGGCCGAGGCCCGCCGGATCGCCGAGGTCAAGGAGGCCGAGGCGACCGCCGAACGGGCCCGGCTCACGGGTGAGGGCGAGAAGCTGCGCCGCGCCGCGCTCGCCGAGGCGGTGCGGCTGGAGGGCGAGTCGGAGGCGGCGGCACTCGCCGCCAAGGGGACCGCGGAGGCCGAGGCCATGCACAAGAAGGCCGACGCCTTCGCCCGGTACGGCGATGCGGCCGTCCTCCAGATGCTGGTGGAGGTCCTCCCCCAGGTCGTCGCCAAGGCATCCGAACCGCTGGCCGCGGTGGACAAGATGACCGTCATCTCCACCGACGGCGCGGGCCAGTTGCCCCGCACGGTCGCCAACAACGTCGCCCAGGGCGTGGAACTCCTCAACTCGGTCTCGGGCGTCGATCTGGCGGGCATGCTCAAGCGCGTGACCGGCGGCGCCGACGGCCACACCGCCTCCGACGCCGGCGCCAGCCCCGTGCCTGCGGCGGCCTCCCCCAACGGGAAGATCGAAGTCACCGACTGACGCTTCCGAACGGGCAGTTGACGCTCTCCGCCGAAGGGACACCACACAACCGTCGAGCCGAACCCACCTCCTGCACAGGGGCTGCCGGACCGGAGCCGTTCTCCGTCCGGCAGCCCCTGTGCGCGATACCCCTGCCACGGCTCGGCTCGGCCCGACAGGAGCACGGCACCGCCGACGAAGGCGACATCGGTGCGCGAGGCACGCACCCCTCCCGCCTGGGCTCCGACCTTGACCTTGCCGGGGATCTCGGCTTCCCAGTACGCGAGGTCGGCTGCGGCCTCGAAGCGGATCGGGGCGTACTCGATACCGCGCACTTCACCGATGAGGGCGCCGAACGTGCCGGGCCAGCCGCCTTCCTTGCCGGTGAAGATGCGTTCCAGCGCAGTGCGCTGGGCGGCGTCGGCCTCGGCGTCGATGTAGAACATGAGCGACATCATGGCGTCGGGGTCGTCGATCCACATGTTGCCGGTGAACTCGCCGACGGCCACCACTCCGAGCCCGGACAGGTCGGTGTCGCCGAAGTGCCCCTCGTGCACCTGCCAGACCAGGGTGAACAGGCAGTCCCCGTGGGTGGGCGCCTGGGCGAAGGTGCAGGGGCACGGGAGCCCGCAGCTGCACACGTCGAACCACTCCCCGCGCAGATGCCACTCCCGCGTGGCCACCGAGCCCGTGCCGGGCCCCGCCTCGTCCATCGCCTGCAACACCGCCCGGACCACGCCGTGTTCGTCGGTGGCCGTGCCCGCCGAGCCGCTCGCCGCGCTCGCCTTGGTGTCACATCCACAGGCGCCTCCGCACATGGCGGTACTCCTTTCCCTTGACGCACACCCCTGCGGGGTATGTCTGCAGATCCAGAGTGACATACCCCAGGGGGTACACAAGAGGGCGCGGGAACACCGCGAGCAGAGGCACTCCGAACGGGGCGGGCCCACCCCGTTCAGGTCAGGCTCGAAGGAGGCACGAGGGCCTCAACTCTCAGGCGCCGGCGCCTTCGTGGGGGTCGGCTGCGGGGTGGTACCACTCCGAGGCGGGCGCACTCTCGGGTGCGGCCGGCGGCCAGGCGGGAGGGGGGAAGGTGATGGCTTCCGGCCACCCACGGTGCCCTGCACGGCTCTCCACCCGAGTTCCACCCAGGCTTCCACCCGTGGGTTGACGCACTCCATTCGCGGCGGTGCGATGGTGGACTTGCGTGACCCCCTGGCGAGGTACGGGTTCTCGGAATGGTTGGGAGGTGCCGTGACGCACCATGCTGTGAACACCGCGCTCATCATCACCATCTGGGTCTGGGCGGCGGCCGAGGTGCTGCTCCAGCTATGGCAACGCGTCCGTAGCGAGCGAACCGAACGTACCGAGTGGCTCAGCTTCCTGGGTTTCCCCGTGCTGATCGGCGGTGGGATCGCGCTGGCGGCGCCGATGCGGCACGCGTTGCCCGGTCTGTCGTACTCCACGCAGGCTCTGGCCGTCCGCCTGGCGATCCTGTTTGTGGCGTGGGCCGGGGTGGGGCTCCGGGTGTGGGCCATCGTGGCGCTGGGCCGCTTCTTCCGGGGCACCGTGCACATCCAGCACGGCCACCGCGTCGTCGACTCGGGCCCGTACCGATGGGTGCGGCATCCCTCTTACACCGGCATCCTGATCGCCGGCGTGGACCTCGCACTCCTCATGGGCAATGTGGCGTCGGTGCTGGTGTTCACCGCATGCTGCCTGGCCGCACTGGGATACCGGATACGTGTCGAGGAGCGGATGCTGCTCGATGCGTTGGGCGAGGAGTACCGGTCGTACGCCGCCCGCACCCGCAGGCTGATACCTGGCATCTGGTGAGACTTCCGGCAATCAGCGCCGTGGGCCGGGGCTGGGGCTGGGGCCGGCAGGGAGCCGAAGGTGAGGAGGCGATCCGCCTGCCCTCCCCCGGCTCCCCGGGTGTGAGCAAGATGTGCGTCAGGGGCTACTTGGCGCGAATCTTGAACGGCAGGGTCTGGTAGTCAAGCGAGGTGTCGCCGGTACCCACCGACACACCCGCTTCGACGTCGACCACGGGAGCGTCTCCCGCGACCGCCAGCCGCATCCGGTAGACGGCGGTGGCGCCGGGTGCCAGTGGCGTCTTGGCGGTCGGGATCAGCGCGGCGCTCATGCCCGGGTCGCAGCCGCCGGGCACCAGTGACACCCGCTGCCACCCGTGGCCGGGCACGTACTGCTGGAGCACCAGGTCCTTGGGGACCACGGCCCGCTCGCTGTTCTGGCCGTAGGCGAAGTACGCGGCGTTGAGATCCGGGTAGGCCCGCTTGGTGGTGTTCTTGACCGTGAGGTCGAATTCCTTCGCGGCACCGCCGCGTACCAGTCCGGCACCGGCCTGCCAGCCGGTGACCGTGGTGGTGGGCCGGTCGACGACCGCGCTGCGCGTCGGCGCACCGTAGGTGTGGCCGTGGCCGTCGTCGATCGAAGCGGTCACGGTCAGGCGGCCGGGGCGGTCGATGGCCTTGACGCGGAGGGCCACCGTGGCGGGGCGGCCGGGGCTCGCCGCCGACGAGAGGGGGAAGGTGAACCTCCCCTTGTCCGGCGTTTCGGTGCCGCTGTGTTGGACGTCCAGGTCGACCCAGCGGTGGCTCTTCTCGTCGTAGCGCTGGATCAGGAGGGAGGCGGAGATGAAGCCCTGAGTGGTGACGTCCAGGCGGACGGTGCCCTTGGAGACCGGGGTGCGCAGGGTGACGTTCGAGGACGACCAGAGGCCGATCGGCGCCTCCGGGGCGAGGCCGTAGGAGAGCTTCTGCGCCGCGGTTCCGGTGGCGGCCATGGCCGGATGGCCGGTGAAGCTCGTGGGCGGGGCCGTTTTCGTCCCCGCGGCGGTGGTCGTCCGTGTCGCCGCGGCCATGGGTGTCGTCGCTGTGGCACCGCAGTTCGGCACGGAGTGCGCCCGCGCAGTCGCCGCTGCGGGGACCGCCTGCCCAGGCGTCGCCGCGCCGACCACCAGGGCCAGTCCGGCGATCACCGTCGCCGCAGAGCCGGCGGTCGCCTTCCATGCCCTCGCGGGCCGTTGCGCCTTATGTGTCATATCGCCCCCACTTCGTATCGGACGCACCGGTGTGCGTCTCTGCGAGTGAGGAGTCGGCTCCGTGGTACGCGGTTCCCGCAAGCTCCTGAAATGGCGCGTTTTGATGGGAAAGCTACGGACTCTGAGCACCTCGCGGCGCTCAACGTTCGCACGGCGTAGGGACATTGTCGTTGATGCGGCCGGGCGCGATCGCCTGACCCCGTCGTCACCGTCGGGCCGGCAGCGGGAACCGATTCGGCCGATCCGGATTGATGCAGTAGTGTTCATTGCACCGACGCGGGGTGGAGCAGCTCGGTAGCTCGCTGGGCTCATAACCCAGAGGTCGCAGGTTCAAATCCTGTCCCCGCTACTCAGAAAGTGAAGGCCCGGTGTCCGCCGGGCCTTCACTGTTGTGTCTCCAGGGCGCGCTCAGCAGCGCGGTCGGCGGCGACGTCCCTCGTCAGGGCCCCCACCGGAGCTTCGCGTCAGCGTGGTCGCGACCTCATCGATCCCGGCACGTCACCCCGATCTTCCGTCCGTTCGCCGCCCGGTCGCCGGGCGCGGATTCATTGGCCGGGACACTGTCGCCCTGAACCCTCCCTCACGGCAGGCCACTTGAGCCGAAGGACACCGAGCCCCTGACCGCCAGGCCGAGCCGACGCCCGACTTCGCCCCACCGGCCCACCGGTCCACCGACCCGCCGACCCGCCGACCCGCCGACCCGCCGACCCACGGTCCACCGACCCACCCGTCCGCCCTCATCCGATCGCTCTTGGCCGTACTGATGACGTAGTCAGACCATCAGAGTCGTCTACTTGTTCCATTCCGACCCCTTGTGTGGAGATTCCGAAAAGGACGCTGATAGGTTTGCATAAGTGGTGAAGAGCGCGGCGTGGCTGGTGGGTTGGGGGATGGCAGTTGCGTCTGCGGCAGCTGCTTCGCTCCGTGTGAGCCACACGCATAGTGCGGAGGGAAGACGGAGTGACAGGGACTGGGCGGGGGCCGGGCAGTCCGGATGAGACCCACAGGCCGTCGGGCCGTCGACGGATCACGCGCCGGAAGCCGCCCGCCCGCGCGGGAGACGGCGACGGGGCACCGGCATCCGCAGACCCCGACATATCCGCAGGGCCCGAACAGACGCTACAGCTAAGGTTCGAACCGCCTGCGCCGTCCGACGAGACCATGCTGCTGCGGCGGCCGGAGCCGTCCGGCGGGCGGGCCGACCGGCGCAAGGCGGCGCAGGCGTCCTCCGCCCGCACCCGCATCGCCGCGCTGCCGGCCTCCCTGGCCGCGCGGCTGGCGCCGTACGCGCGCCGGTTCAGGCCGCGTTATCCGCGCGCGGGCCGCACCGGTTGGCGCCGCTGGGTGCCCTCCTGGCGGCAGTGGCTGGGCCTCGCGTCGACGGGCACCGGCCTGATCGGTCTGTTCCTGGTCATCGCCTATGCCGCCACCGACATTCCCAAGGACCTCAACACGTACGCCACCCAGCAGGACAACGTGTACTTCTGGTCGGACGGCACCCCGATGGCCCGCACCGGCTGGGTGCAGCGGCAGGCGATGCCGCTCAAGGGGATACCCGAGGGCGTCCGTTGGGCCGTGCTGGCGGCCGAGAACGAGAGCTTCTACGACGACCTCGGCGTCTCGTTCAAGGGCCTTACCCGCGCCCTGTGGCGCACGGTCGGCGAGGGTGAGACCCAGGGGGGTTCGACCATCACCCAGCAGTACGTCAAGAACGTCTACCTGAACCAGGAACAGACCGTCAGCCGGAAGTTCACCGAGGCGATGATCGCGCTCAAGCTCGACAACCGGATGAGCAAGGACGCGATCCTGGAGGGGTACCTCAACACCAGTTGGTTCGGGCGCGGCACCTACGGCATCCAGCGCGCCGCGCAGGCCTACTACGGCAAGGACGTCAGCCACCTCAACGCGAGCGAGGCGGCCTTCCTGGCCTCGCTGCTCAAGGGCGCCGGCCTGTACGACCCCACACTGAGCGCGGCCAACCACAAGCGGGCCGTGGAGCGCTGGAAGTGGACCCTGGACCGGATGGTCAAGATCGGCCGGCTGTCGGCGTCCGAGCGGGCCGGCTACCGGACCTTCCCCGAGCCGCTGAAGCAGAACCCGCTGTACGACACCGGTCAGCAGAGCGACTACCTGGTGGAGCTCGCCACCCAGTACGCCAAGAGCGTCGGGCACCTCTCGGCCCGGCAGTTCGACCTGGGCGGCTATCAGATCTACACCACCTTCGACCGCAAACGGGAGGCGGCTCTGGGCGAGGTGGTCGCCAAGGCGCGCAAGGAGGCCCGGCAGACCCATCCGGACACCGCGGACACCGCTCACTACGGCGTCGCGTCGGTGGCCGCCGACGGCCGTATCGTCGCCGTCTACGGTGGCCCGGACCACCGGAAGCAGGGCTACAACGAGTCCAACGCCGGGACGGTGCCGGCCGGTTCGGCCTTCCTGCCGTTCGTGTACGCGGCCGGTCTGGAGCACGGGGTGGTCAAGCGGCGGGACGCGCCGCGGGAGAAGGTCACCCCGCAGTCGCTCTACAACGGCGACGACGGCGTGCCCGTCAGTACGCCGGAGGGCCCTTACTGGAACCGCAGCGGCAAGAAGGTCGCCGCCCACAACGACGGCCGGAAGTCATGGGGCCGGATATCGCTGCGCGAGGCGCTCGCCAAGTCGGTGAACACCCCGTTCATGCAACTGGGCATGGACACCGGCCTGGACAGGGTCAAGGAGACGGCCCAGGCGGCCGGGCTGCTGTCCTCCAGCATGGGGCCGCAGGTCCCCGACCTGTCCCTGGGCAGTTCCACGCCGAGCGCGATCCGCATGGCCAGCGGCTACGCCACCTTCGCCGCCGCGGGCAAGCACGTCGAGCCGTACTCCGTGCAGCGCATCACCCGGAACGGTGCGACCGTGGCGCTGGACGCCCCGGAGGCGCGCCGCGCGGTCACCGCCCAGGTGGCCGGGGAGGTGACGCAGGCGCTCACGGACTCCTTCCGCTCCGCCCATCCGGGTGCCGCGCCGGCCTCGGCGGCGGTGTCCGGCAAGGCGGGCACCGACGCCGACGACACCTCCTCCTGGTACGTCGGTACGGCCGGTGGCGTGTCGACGGCCGTGGTCGTCTACCGCATGGATCTGACCAAGAGCCTGGAACCGCTGCCGTTGCAGGGGCTCGCCGGAACCGCCGCCGGCAGCGTCCCGTATGACATCTGGGCGGGCGCGGTGAGCCCACTGCGCTGACCGGCGAACCGCCCGCACCCCCCTCCGCATGGGAACCCCCTTCGCAGATTTGAGCCCTGTATGAAGTCGACTCCAGGCCGCCGCCGCAAGGCGCGCGCCCCCCGCCGCACCGCCCGTACCCAGTTCATAGCCGCTGCGTCAGCCGCCCTCGTCGTGTGCTCGGCCGTCGCGGGGTATCTGGTGCTGAACCAGTCCGACGGCGATGTCGTGGCCCCCTCCGCCGGCAAGAGCGAACCGGTCGGCCGGGGCCCGAAGCAGCCCCGCAAGGAGCCGGAGTGGGACGGCAAGACCAAGGTCCTCGGGGACGGGTCGACCTCCTACACCGGCCCGAAGAAGGGGCAGTTGAAGGCGGTGCCGCTCAAACCGGGTGAGCAGCCGCCCCAGTTCGTCGTCTTCTCCTGGGACGGCGCGCTGGAGGGCGACGACCGGCTCTTCTCCCACTACCGCGAGATGGCCAAGACCTACGACGCCCATATGACCTTCTTCCTCACCGGCATCTACCTGCTGCCCAAGAGCAAGAAGGACCTCTACCACCCGCCCCAGCACTCGGCGGGCTCCGCCGCGATCAGCTACCCCACCGACGGGCACATCCGCACCACCCTCACCCAACTCGCCGCGGCCTACCAGGACGGCAACGAGATCGGCACCCACTTCAACGGCCACTTCTGCGGTGCCAAGGGGGGTGGCGACTGGAGCGTGGCGGAGTGGAAGAGCGAGATCGACCAGTTCTACGACTTCGTGGAGAAGTGGCGGACCAACACCGGTTTCACGGACTCCCCCACCCTGCCTTTCGACTTCCGCAAGGAGGTGACCGGTGGCCGCGCCCCCTGCCTGGAGGGCCAGCCGAACCTGCTCAAGGCCATGAAGGACTACGGCTGGCGCTACGACGCGAGTTCCCCGGGCGACTTCCAGATATGGCCGTCGAAGAAGAACGGCGTCTGGGACTTTCCGCTCCAGATGCTCCCGTACCCCGGTGGCGACTACCAGGGCCTGTCGATGGACTTCAACTTCCTCTACAACCAGTCCCACGGCGAGACCAAGGGCGATCCGGCCAAGTACGCCCAGTGGGAGCAGCAGACCGTCGCCTCCTATACGGCGGGCTTCAACCGCGTCTACTACGGCAGCCGGGCACCGCTGTTCATCGGCAACCACTTCGAGGACTGGAACGGCGGCATCTACATGAAGGCGATCGACCAGGTGGTCAAGAACACCTGCACCAAGAAGGGCGTCAAGTGCGTGTCCTTCAGGGAACTCGCCGACTGGCTCGATGTGCAGAAGCCCGAGACGCTGCAACGTCTGCGCGGTCTGGATCCGGCGCAGGCGCCGGACTGGTCCACGGTCGTCAAGTGATCCCGAATTCAACCTGGTTCCATCGGCGCACCCACCTTCACACCCTCCACACATGTCATGCAAAAATGTGAACACCCGGCCAACAAACCGGCATAGAGGGGAAGATCGTTGAAATCGAGAAGAATAAGCCGCAAGGGAAGCCGCATCGCCATAGGCACGGTGGCGGCGGCCTCGGTGGCCGCAGGAATCGCGCTGCCCAACTGGAGCGCGGGCGCGGCGATCACCGACGACCCGACGGTGGACTCGGCCACCAAGGCCACCTTCCAGCGGCTGGCCGACGCGGTGTTCGCCGATCGCACGCAGTCCCTGGTGGGAGACGCCAGGAACGGGCACCAGGCGTCGCACTCGCAGCGGACGTCCAACTTCACCGGAAAGGTGCGGCTGTCCACGTCGCAGTCGCGCCAGGAGGGTTCGACGCTCGGCGAACTGCGCGCCCGCAAGTCCCGCCTGGCCCGGCTCGGCGAGAAGTACAGCGGGGCCAGCACCAGTGTCGCGCTGGACGCCACCAAGGTGAAGGGCCGTCACGCCACGGTCGCCGTCACCGAGACCACGAGCCTGACGTACGAGAAGGCCAGGGGCAACGAGCCCAAGACCACCGGGTTCCAGGCCCACCACGAGCTGACCTTCCAGGCCGACCGCAAGGGTGACTGGCAGCTGACCGGTGTCCGCAACACCGACGACGGCTACCTCGCGGTGAACCAGATCTCCGAGCCCCCCGTCACCCCGCCGACCACCCCCGACGGCCCGCCCTCGGCGTCCGGCTCGGCCACCACGCGGCCCGCGCCGGCCAAGCCGAAGGACTTCACGGCCACCGGGTACGACTACCAGGCCATGGCGGCCTACGCGGCGAAGTACTGGAACCGGTACAACCCGGCCTATCCCGACTTCAGCGGCGCCGGCGCCGGCGGGGACTGCACCAACTTCGTCAGCCAGTCCCTCAAGGCGGGCGGCTGGAAGCACGTCCCCGGCTACGCGACGGACTCCCACAAGTGGTTCGGCAACTCCGAAATCCAGTCGCACTCCTTCGTCGGCGTCAACGAGTTCTCGTGGTTCGCGCTGTCGTCCCAGCGGGTCACCAGCCTCGCCAACGTCTACCAGATGGACGTCGGGGACGTGCTGCAGCTGGACTTCGACAAAGACGGGTCCAAGGACCATTCGATGATCGTCACCAAGCGCAGCCAGCAGGGCATGCCGTACGTCACGTACCACTCCACCAACACCTACAACAGGTCGGTGGCCAGCCTCGTGGCGTCGTACCCGCACGCCGCGTACTACGCCTACCGCACCTGAGCGGCTTCTCCGCTGGAGGTAACTGCCCTGGGCGGAAAGGGCGTTGAGTGGTCTTCAGGACGGTGAGTGACTCGCGCTGTCACTCACGTCCCGGGTGCGAAGGAGGGCAGATTGCGGCGCAGCGCGTCGAGTGCGACGTGCACCGCCGCGCGAGGCGGTGAGCCGCGGCGGACGACCGCCGTGATCGTGCGCGTCACGGGTGTGGCGAGTTCCCTCGTGGCGACGCGGTACCGGCGGTCGACCGCCAGGCCGGGCAGCAGTGCGACCGACAGCCCGGCCTCGACGTGTTGCAGCGCCATCATGTAGTTGCCGAATCGGCACACCACCCGCGGCTCGAACCGCGACTGGCGGCACAGCCGCAGCGCGAGGTTGGCCATGTACGACTGCGGCATGTCGAAGGCCCATGGCTCGTCCGCGAAGGCCGCGAGGTCCACCGGGCCGCGCCCCGCCCCGGGATGGCCGGGCGGCACCACGAGCAGGATCGGGTCCGTGGCCAGCTGCACGAGGTCGAGGTCCGGCCCCAGCGGCAGTTCGCCGAAGTCCGTGGTCGTGATGACGATGTCCGCGTCGCCGCCGCGCAGCGCCAGCAGGCTCTCGTGCGGCTCCAGTTGAAGGAGTTCGACGTCGAGGTGCGGATAGCGGCGGGCCAGCCAGGACACCGCCGGGACGGCCATGGTGTGGATCGCGCTCTGGAACGCGCCCAGCCGCACCAGCCCGGACGGCTCCTCGCCGAACCCGCGCAACTCCGCCTCGACGCCGTCCATATGGTCGAGGATCACCCGCGCCCGCCGCGCCAGGATCAGCCCGGCGGACGTCAACCGGACCCGGCGCCCGACGCGTTCCAGCAGCTGGGTGTGTGTCTCGGCCTCCAGCACGGCGAGTTGCTGGGAGACGCTTGAGGGGCTCAGGTTGGCGGCCTGGGCGACGGCCCGGACGGTGCCCAGCGCTTCCAACTGGCTCAGCAGCCGCAGCCGCCAGGGGTTCATCACGCCCCCATTGTTGTGCGGTTCTTCCGAACAGGAAAGCCGGAAACGTGAGATGGACGCGTCGCTCGGCTGCGACCTACGGTCGTGAGCATGGCTGCTCCGACCGATATGACTGCTTCGACCGCCGCCCTGCCCGCCGGCGAGACCTTCTGGGCCGATGCCGACAGGCATCTCGTCCGCTACGGCGGTGAGTTCAGCCGCGAGATCATCGACCGTGCCGCGGGCAGTTTCGTGTTCACCGCGGACGGCCGGAAGATCCTCGACTTCACCTCGGGCCAGATGAGCGCGATCCTCGGGCATTCGCATCCGGCGATCGTCGAGACCGTCCAGCGGCAGGTCGCGACCCTCGACCACCTCTACAGCGGGATGCTCAGCCGTCCGGTGGTGGACCTGGCCCGCCGTCTGGCCGACACGCTGCCGGCGCCGCTGGAGAAGGTGCTGCTGCTGACGACCGGCGCGGAGTCGAACGAGGCCGCCATCCGGATGGCCAAGCTCGTCACCGGCAGGCACGAGATCGTCTCGTTCGCGCGCTCCTGGCACGGCATGACGCAGGCCGCCGCGTCCGCCACCTACAGCGCCGGCCGCAAGGGCTACGGCCCCGCCGCCCCCGGCAACTTCGCCATCCCCGTGCCGAACGCCTACCGGCCCGACTACACCACGGCCGACGGTGCGCTGGACTGGCGCCGCCAACTGGACTTCGCCTTCGACCTGATCGACGCCCAGTCGACCGGCAGTCTGGCCGCGTGCCTGGTCGAACCGATTCTCAGCTCCGGCGGCATCATCGAGCCGCCGGTCGGGTACTTCGCGGCGCTGCAGGCCAAATGCCGGGAACGCGGCATGCTGCTGATCCTCGACGAGGCCCAGACCGGTCTGTGCCGCACCGGGACCTGGTACGCGTTCGAGCGCGACGGCGTCATCCCCGACATCCTCACGCTGTCCAAGACGCTCGGCGCCGGTCTGCCCCTGGCCGCCGTGGTCACCAGCGCCGAGATCGAGCAGCAGGCGCACCGGCGCGGTTTCCTGTTCTTCACCACGCATGTCGCCGACCCGCTGGTGGCCGCGGTCGGCAACACCGTCCTTGACGTCCTGACCGCAGACCGGCTCGACGAACGCGCGCAGTCGCTCGGCGTGTTCCTGCGCGAGGGCCTGATGGACCTCGCCGGGCGCCACGCGGTCGTCGGCGACATCCGCGGCCGGGGCCTGCTGGCCGGGCTGGAACTCGTCGTCGACCGCGAGACCAAGCAGAGCTCGGACGAGCTGGGCGAACGGGTCACCCGGCGCTGCCTGGAACTCGGCCTGCACATGAACATCGTCCAACTCCCCGGTATGGGCGGGGTCCTGCGGATCGCACCACCGCTGACCGCCACCGAGGAGGAGCTCTCCCTCGGCCTGGCGGTACTGGACGAGGCGATCGGCGACGCCTGCTCCCTCCGCTGACCCGCGCACGCACCGCGGGGGCGACGGCCCGGACCGGCCGGCGGTCGCCGCTCCCGGGTGCGGCCGCCGGCCTCGCCGCCCCGCTCAGCCGCCGGGCGCTTCGCGGTCCGCTTCCGGTGTGCGGGCTCCCAGATCGATGGTGGTAGGGCGGTGGGGGCGGGGCGGATCGAGGAGGCGCTGGACGGTGGCGACGGTACGGCCGGCGCCGTCCTCGGCGGCGAGGGTCGCCGCCAGTTGCCGGCTGCGGGTGCGGTAGCCGGGGCGGTCGACGGCGGCCCGGATCAGCCGGGCGAGCTGATCGGGGTCGGCCTTGTTGAGCGGCAGATAGCCGGGGCTGGCGCCCAGGGCGACCAGTCGGCGGGCCCAGAACGGCGCGTCGCCGAAGGTGGGCAGGGTGACGGCGGGCACGCCGGCGCGCAGTCCGGCTCCGGTGGTGCCCGCGCCCACGTGGTGCACGACCGCGGCGGTGCGCGGGAAGAGCCACCGGTGCGGGACGTCGCCGAGGGTGAGGATGTCGTCGCCGGTGACCTCCAGCCCGGCCCAGCCGGACTGCACGATGCCGCGCACCCCTGCCTTGCGCAGCGCGGTGGCCAGCAGCGCGCTGATCTCCGCGCGGTCCCGCGGGTCCCCTCCGCTGCCCAGGCCCACGCGTACCGGTTCGGGTCCGGCGTCCAGGAAGTCCACCAGCTCTTGGGGCGGCTGCCAGCCGGGGGGCTCGTACGGCCACCAGTAGCCGACCACCTCGATGCCGGGGCGCCAGTCGGCGGGGCGGCGGACCACGGTGGGGCTGAATCCGTAGTGCACCGGCCAGCGTTCGCGGGCGGTCCGGCGGAGGGTCTGCGCGGTGGTCAGCGCGGGTACGCCCAGCTCCCGGCAGAAGCGCGGTGAACTCCGCCAGGGGGTGAGCCCGGTGGTGAACATGAGCTGTCCCAGTGCGCGGTTGGCCCGGCGTCCCAGGGAGGGCGTGCCGATCGGGGGCGGGAAGTCGCCGGTGGGGTGCAGTGGTTGGAGCGCCAGGCCCATGCTCGGGATGCCGAGCGCCTTGGCCAGGTGGTAGCCGTGGAAGGTGGTCAGGCCGCAGCACAGCAGCAGGTCGGCGCCCTGGCGTGCCGCCGCGACGAGGTCGCCGCTGAGTTCCTCCACGTGCTGGGCGATGTCCTTGAGCCAGCGTCCGGCACGCAGGGTGTCGCCGGGGCCGGGCTTCTTCAGCCTGCCTTGTTCGGCGACGCCCAGCCGGCTCGGATCGCCGGTCAGCCGGCGGAACTCGGCTCCGCTGGCGCGGACTTGCTCGGCGAATGCTGCATAGGTCGCGATGGCGACCGGATATCCGGATTCCCTGAGACGTCTCCCCAGGCCGATGAATGGCGCGATGTCACCATGGGTGCCCGTCGTCAGAATCAGAACGGTCATGGCGGCATGGTAAGCGGAAGCCGCATTCGCCGACCACGCGGCGATAACGATCCGAAATCCGAGGCCCCGGTATCGATAACGCTTTGAAATCGGCGGTGGTTAGCCTCGCCAGGCGACAGTGGAGGACTTCTCCGATCGGTGGTCGCGGAACACCATGCCCGAGAGGGGTTGCATGTCCGAACTGCCATCGCACCGCCCGGCCACGGCGACCGCGGCCGGTCCGGTCCCCCGGCTCAGCCTTCGGGAGAATCTCGCGGGCGTCGCGGCCATGCGCCGTGACCAGCTCGGTTTTCTCATCCGGACGGTCCATGAGCACGGCGATATCTTCCATATGCGGCTCGGCGGCCTTCCGACCGTGATGGTCAATCACCCGGATTACCTCCAGCATGTGCTGGTCGACCATCACCAGAACTACGACAAGGACAATTTCCTCTACCGGGCGACCCGCACGGTGCTGCGGGAGGGTCTGGTCGCCAACCAGGGCGGCGCAGAATGGCGTCGGCATCGCCGCCTTATGCAGCCCTCTTTCCAGCATGCGAGCGTCGCGTCCTTCACCACCAATATCAGCGATCTGACCGGTGAGATGCTGAAGCGGTGGGAGACGCGATTCGGTGACGACACCGTTGTGGAGGTGAGCACCGAAGTCGCCGATCTGGCACTCCAGATCGTGCTGCGCTCGCTGTTCGGAATCGTCTCCCCGGAGCGGGGGCGGCGGTTCGCGGAGGACTTCGTCGAGGTCAACTCCATCGCGGGTGACTTCTTCCGCTTCCCCTTCCCGCCGCTGTCCTGGTACTCGCCCAAGCGGAACCGGCTCCGTGCGCTGATCCGCAGCCTGGACGCGTTCATCGCCGACCTGATCGACACCCGGATGAACAGCGAGACCGACAAGGCCGACCTGTTCACCCTGCTGCTCAACGCCATGGACGAGGAGACCGGCACCGGGCTGACCCACGATCAACTGGCGAACGAGATCCTCTCGATGATCATCGCCGGTTATGAAACCTCCAGCAATTCCATCGCCTGGATCTTCTACCAGCTCGCCGCGCACCAGGACGTCCAGCGTCGGGTGCAGGAGGAGGTGGACGGCGTTCTGGAGGGGCGAATCCCGGCTTTCGAGGATCTGCCGAAGCTGCCGTACACCCGCATGGTGATCGACGAGACGCTGCGGATGTTCACCCCGGCCTGGCAGACGATGCGGCATGCCGTCGACGACGATGTGATCGGCGGATACCACATTCCGCGGGGTACCGACGTCTACCTGAACATGTTCACGTTCCACCGCCATCCGGAATTCTGGCCGGAACCGGGCCGGTTCGACCCCGAGCGTTTCACTCCGGACGAGGTCGCCAAGCGTCCTCGGAACGTGTACCAGCCGTTCGGCAGCGGACCGCGGCACTGCCTCGGCAAACACTTCGCGCTGACGGAACTGCACATCATCACGGCCATGCTCGTCCAGCGGCTGCATGCCACCAGGCCGGCCGGTCAGCCCCCGGCGGGTTTCGCTCCCCTGGTCACCTTGCATCCCAAGGGCGGTATCCATCTGCGGTTCACGCGTCGCTGACGCCAGACGAACGAGGTATTCCGCATGTCCCTGACCCAGCGGAGCCGCGTCCCGGACCGGACGCGTTCCTCCCTCACCGAGATCCCCACCGCCGGAGTGTTCCAGGGCGTCGGCGGCACGCTCGCCTTCAAGCGCGACCAACTGCGGTTCCTGGACGACGGTATCCGTCGGCACGGCGACATCTTCCGCTTCCGGCCGATGGGCATACCCATGGTGCTGGTCAACCACCCGGACTACATCAAGCACATCCTGGTGGACAACAGCGAGGGGTACGACAAGGACGCGGCGCTCTTCCGCATCGTCCGGCCGGTCCTGCGCAAGGGCCTCATCGCCAACGCCGACATGGAGCTGTGGCGCCGCCAACGCCGCATGATGGCACCGCACTTCACGCCCCGTACGGTCGCCGCGTTCGCCCGCAACATGACGGACGAGACCGAGCAGATGCTCGACCGCTGGGAGCGCCGCCTGGCCCCGAGGGGGTCCGCGGACACCCTCGACGTCACGGACGAGATCGGCCAACTGGCCCTCCGGATCGTCAACAGGTCCCTGTTCAGCGCCGATGTGAGCGCGGCCGCCCAGGCCTTCGAGCGCGCCTTCGGCGAGGCGAACAGCATCCTGGGGGCGTTCTTCCGCTTCCCGTTCCCGCCGCTGGACGTGCCGATCCCGCGCCATCGGCGACTGCGCCGGGCGATCGACGAGATGGACTCCTTCGTCTCCGGGTTCATCCGGAAGCGGCTGGCCGAAGAGCTGACCGCCGAGGACGCGACCGACCTGTTGACGCTGCTGCTGACCTCCGTGGACGACGAGGACGGCAAGGGGATGGACCTGGAGCAGCTGCACCACGAGGTCCTCAACATCTGTATCGGCGCCTACGAGACGACCACCAACACCCTGTCGTGGGCCTTCTATCTGCTGTCCCGGCATCCCGAGGTCGAGGCGAGGCTGCACGCCGAGGTCGACGAGGTGCTGGGCGGGCGGACGCCGTCCTTCGAGGACCTGCCGAAGCTGGCGTACACCCGCATGGTCGCCGAGGAGACCCTGCGCATCTACTCCCCCGCCTACCAGTTCATGCGGCGGGCGCGGGAGGAGGACGCGATCGACGGCTACCGGATGCCGGCCGGCAGCAACGTCCTGATCAACAGCTACTTCCTGCACCGGCATCCGGAGTTCTGGGACGATCCCGAGCGGTTCGTGCCCGAGCGGTTCGCCCCGGAGGAGGTGGCGAAGCGTCCCAAGCACGCCTATATCCCGTTCGGCAGCGGCCATCGCGTCTGCATCGGGAAGCACTTCGCGCTCACCGAACTGGTCCTGGTGCTGGCCACCGTCGCCCGCACCCACCGCCTGGTGCTGCCGGCGGGTGCCCCCGAGGTGCACCCCGAGGCCCTGATCACCCTGCACCCCAAGGGGGGCATCCGCCTGTGTCCGGAAAGACGCCGATGACCAACGCCCTGACGCACGTCGTGCACCACCCGGTGCCGGAGCTGTCCAGCCCCTTCCCCTACCTGGTCAACCCCCGGATGGCGCAGGCGCGCGAGCACCTCGCCGAGTGGACCGCACGGATCGGGCTGGTGCGGCAGGAGAGCGCCCGGCAGCGGTTCGAGCGCGCCGACTTCGGCTGGTTCGCGGCGATGGTCTATCCCACTGCGAGCCCGGCCCATGTGGATCTCATGGCGGACTGGTTCGCCTGGCTCTTCCTCGTCGACGACCAACTGGACGACGGCGCGGTCGGGCGGGACCCGGAGCGGTTCGGGGCGGTGGTCGACGGGATGCGCGCGGTGCTCGACAGCCACGACTTCGGGGCGGCCGCGGCCGCCTCGGGCGGCGAACTCCCGGTGGCCGTCTCGTCGTTGGCCGACCTGTGGTCGCGCACCGCCCCGGACGCCACCGCCGCCTGGCGCCGCCGCTTCATCCGGCATCTGGAGGACTGCCTGACCACCGCGGCCACCTGGGAGGCCGGGAACCGGGTGGCCGGTGTCGTACCGGACGAGGAGGCGTACGTTCCGCGGCGCCGCCACACGGGCGCGATCTATGTCTGTATGGACTTCATCGACGTCGTGGAGGGTCTCGACGTCCCGGAGGACCTCTACGACAGTCCGCCGTTCATGGCGGCGCTGAACGCCGCCTGCGACGTCGTCTGCTGGACCAACGACCTCTACTCGTACGAGAAGGAGCGTTCGCTGGGCGAGGTCCACAACCTGGTCCACGTCGTGGGGCACCACCGGGCGCTGGGCGTGGACGAGGCGCTGCTCCGGGTGCGCGACGCCATCGTGGCCGAGACGGAGCGCTTCCTGGTCCAGGAGCGGGAGCTGCTGCGGGCCTTCCCCGAGCACGCCGCGGTGCTGGAGCCGTACCTGGCGGGGATGCGGAGCTGGATGCGCGGGAACCTGGACTGGTCCCGGGCCACCAAGCGCTATCAGCCGGCGGACCGCACCGGACGGGAGCGGCCGGAGGAGTATCTGGAGGCGGCCGTCATGGAGGGCGCACGGTGACCACGACTCCGCGGACCGCGGCCCCGCCGACGGGGAGCGGCCGGTACGAGAGCACGCGGGCCGGCACCCCGGGGGACGGGACGGAGCAGCCCGGTGGAGTTCCGGACGAGACCGCTCGGGACCGGATCGGGGAGGGCCAGCAACTGCTCGGCCGGGCACGCGAGTTGATCGAGCCGGAGCTGCGCAAGGCCGTCGACCGGCTCGCCGAGCCGGTCCGCTCGATGGCGGGATACCACTTCGGCTGGTGGGACGAGGCGGGCCGGCCGGCGAACACCGGCTGGGGCAAGGGGGTGCGCGCCGCCCTGGTCCTGTCGAGCGCCCGGGCCATGGGCGCGCCCCGGGAGGCGGCCGTGGCCACCGCCGCCGCCGTGGAACTGGTGCACAACTTCTCGCTCGTCCACGACGACCTGATGGACGGGGACGCCACCCGTCGCGGCAGCCGTACGGTCTGGTCGGTCTTCGGCAGCGCGCAGGCGGTCCTGACCGGGGACGCCCTGCTGGTCCTGGCTCTCGACGTGCTCGCCCAGAGGTGCCCGGCCAACGGCGCGGCCACCCTGCGGGAACTGTGCGAGGCCCTGCTCGAACTGGTCGCCGGGCAGGGCGCCGACATCTCCTTCGAGGCGCGGCACGACGTCGACCTGGACGAATGCCTGGCGATGGCGGACGGGAAGACCGCCGGCCTGCTCGCCCGGGCCTGTGCGCTGGGCGCGTTGGCCGCGGACGTGGAGCCGGAACGGATCGACGCGATGCGGGCGTTCGGCCGGCATCTCGGGCTCGCCTTCCAGCTCGTCGACGATGTGCTGGGCATCTGGGGAGACAGCGCGGTGACCGGCAAGCCGGTCGGGTCGGACCTCCGGTCGCGCAAGAAGTCCCTGCCGGTGGTCGCGGCGCTCTCCGGCGGCACGGACGCCGGTGCCCGGCTCGCGGCGCTGTACCACCGGCCGGAGCCCCTGACCGACGACGAGGTCGCGGAGGCCGCCTTGCTGATCGAGGAGGCCGGGGGGCGCCGCTGGGCGGTGCGGGAGGCGGCGCGGCAGCGAACGGCGGCCCTGGACTGCCTGGCCCTGGCGGATCCCGCCCCGGACGGAGCGCGTGCGCTGACCCTGATCGCCGATCTGATCACGCGCCGCGACTCCTGACCCGGGACCTGGTCGGCGGCCCGGCGGCGCCGACGGCATCGCGGTCCCGGTCGGCGCCGACCGCCCGGGACCGGCCGCCCCATCCCTCGTCGGAACGCGCTACCCCTTGTGGCGCCCTCCCCCGCCCGCTCCAGCGGCCGGGCGGCGGAGGGTCTCCAGGGAGAGCAGCGCTACGTCCAGGCGGTCCGCCCGGCACCCTGAGGACCGCGACCTCGATGGCGTGAACAGGCCGCCGCGCGGCCGGTGTTCACCCCGGAGGAAGTGGCCAGAGAGCAGGCCCGCCGCCGGGCCCGTGTGCCCCCTGGGGACGCTGGCCGGCGCCCGCGGCAAGGCGTTCCTCACGGGCCGGCGGGCCCCGGTGCCGCCTCACGGGCCCGGTGCGGCAACTCCCCGCCGCAGAAAGGATCTTGCGACCTTCGGGCGCCCCTGGCCAGAGCCGTCCCGTTACTCCTACGATGCCAGGTAACGGGGAGGGGGACTCGACGTGGTACAGCGTGTGGGGCGGGTGGAGTTCGGCGTCGCCTGGGTCATCAGGAACCTGGACGGGGTCGTCGCCGTGGGACTCGGCCTGACCATCGGCATGTTGGACGTCTTCAGCGACGTCATCAGCGACAAGGTGTCGTCCGGCGCGACGCTCCTGGTGCTCGGCACGCTCGCGGTCGGCTCGTTGACGGAGCGGGTGCGCCGCAGGTCCGACATCCAGGAGGCGTCCGCGGACACCCGCCGCGCCCTGGAGGACCTCGCCATGGTCCGCTCCCTCTCGGGCGACCAGGTCGGCGACGCACTGGAGCGGGCCCGCGCACAGACCAACCGCTGGTATTTCAAGGGCGGTACCGGCACCTACCTCCGCGCCGTCACGCTGCCCCGGTGCGTGGAGACCGCCACCCGCCAGCGCTCCCAGCTCAGCGTCAAGATCGAGATCATCAACCCGGCGGACGAGCAGACCTGCGCCGCCTACGCCCGCTTCCGTCAGACCTTCGCCCGCATGCGCAACGACAACGCGGCGCACGCCTGGACCGCCGACCGCACCCGCAAGGAGTCCTACGCCACGGTCCTGGCCGCCTGCTGGTTCCGCCAGCGGCTCGACACCCTGGAGATCAGCGTCCACCTCTCCTCGGGCGTCCCCACCCTCCGCTTCGACCTCTCCGAGTCCTGCCTGATCGTCACCCAGGACGATCCGAACCGCGTCAACCTCCTGGTCACCCGCGAACAGCCGCTCTACGAGTACTACGACACCGAGCTGCACCACAGCCGCGAACAGGCCCGCCGCCTCGACCTGCGCGGCATCGCCTCCCTGAGCGACGCGCCGACCGTCGACGAGGTCCGCGCGGTCTTCGACGAGATCGCCCTCCCCCTTCCCTCGGTGTTCAGCGACGCCGACGTCGCGGAGATCGTCGAGAAAGCCCTGCACGCTGAGGACCCCTACCGGAGGTGAGACGCCTCGGGCGCGGCTCATGGACTACGACACGCTCGACCGACTGCTCCGGCCCGGCGCCCCGCGGGAGGCGCCCCGCGCCAGTGTCACCGGCGCCCTGGAGGACATCGCCTGCGGCAAACGGGAGTTACGCGCGGTCTGCCACCCGCTCGGCTTCCTGTGCCTGCCGCTGGTCCGCGACGGCGCCCGCGGCGTCTGCGTCCACCTCTTCGGCACCGGCTCCCCCACCGACCCCACCGCCGACCCCATGCACGCCCACAGCTGGGAGCTGCGCAGCTACGTCCTCTACGGCCGGGTCGGCAACCTCCCGGTCACGGTGACGGACGAGGCGCGCACCCCGACCCACCGGATCTTCGAGGTCGTAAGCGCCCCCTCGGGCGTCGACGAACTGCGGCCCACCTCCCGCCTGGTGCGCTGCCGGCCGGGCCCGGCGGCCTCCAGCGGCAGCGGCGAGACGTACTGCCTGCCGGCCGGGGAGTTCCACGCCACCGTCGTCACCCGCGGGCAGCCCGCCGCCACCTTGGTGCTCGGCCGGTCGCTGCCCGGCCACACCGACCTCTCCCTGGGCCCCCTGCGCGGCCGCGGCCACCGTACGGTGCGCCGGCTGTGCGGCGCGGAACACACCGAACGGACCGTCCGCACAGCACTCAGGAGGATCCATGCCGAGCAGCGCGAGTGACCGGGGCGCGGCAGCGTACGCGAGCGAGACGCGGGTGGCCGTCGCCGCTGCGGAGGAGGCGGGGGCGCTGCTGCGCGACCGCTTCGGCGCGGCGCGCGCGGTGGGCGTCAAGGACGCCGCGGGCGATGTCGTCACCGACCTCGACCTGGCCGCGGAGAAAGTCATCCTGGCCCGCCTCCAGACGCACTTCCCGCACGACCGGATCCTGTCCGAGGAGGCGGGCCTGCTCGACGCCGTCGGCCGCCGCACCTGGCTGGTCGATCCGCTCGACGGCAGCAACAACGTCGCGATCGGCCTGACCGCGTACGCCGTCGGCATCGGACTGTGCGTGGACGGCGCGCCGGTCGTCGGCGTGGTGCACGAGCCGGTCACCGGCTCCACCTGGCGGGCCGTCCGCGGCCAGGGCGCGTCCAGCGGCCTCGACCGGCTGCCGGGGCCGACCGGCGCGGTACCGCGCAGCGGGCCGGTGGTGGCCTGGACCCAGGGCCATGCGGTGGGCCGGGCCGATCCGGTGGCCGCGGGGCTGCGCGGCCAACTGGAGCGCCGCACGCGGCGGGTGCTCCAGCTGTGGGCGCCGCTGCTGGGCTGGAGCATGCTGGCGCGCGGTGCGATCGACGGCTTCGTCGGCTACCGCGCGGAGGGCATCGACTTCCCCGCCGGCGCCCTGCTGGCCGCCGAGACGGGCGTGGAGTTCCGCACCCTGACCGGCGGCCCCTTCACGGTGGGCTCCGCCGGCCCGGACACCGACCGCAGCTTCGTCGCCGCCCGCGGCGACACCCTGACGTACCTGCTCGACGTGGTCGCACGCACGCGGGCGGCCTGAGGGGGGCGGGCCGGCGGAGCCCGGCCGCGAAGGGGCGGCCGGGGAGCGGGGAGCGCGGGCCCCTCTCAGGCCCGGCGGCGGCTCCGGCCGCCCGGGGAGCGGCCGTTCACCCCACCGCGAGCGCCAGCGTCGCCGCCAGCGTCGCCGTCACGGCCAGGACCGCCCCGGTCCCCATGAAGCGCCGCAGCGGGATGACCGTGCCCTGGCCGCGGCACCGCTCGAACCACAGCAGTGTCGCCAGCGACGCCCACGGCGTGATCAGCGGGCCGACGTTGGTGCCGATGAGCAGCGCCAGCAACTGGTGGTGGTTGCCGACCGGCACCGCGGCCTCGCCCGCCATGTAGACCGGCAGGTTGTTGAGGACGTTGGACAGGCCGGCGCCCACGCCCGCCGAGCGGAGCATGCCGCCGAGGCCGCCGTCCGGCCCGATCGCGGCCGTCAGCAGCGTGTGCAGCCCGTGCGCGTTCACCGTCTCGACGACCAGGAACATCCCCGGCACCAGCACCAGCAGCCGCCACGGCACCAGCGACAGCCGCAGCTCGGCGGGGCGCCGCAGCGCGAACGCGACGACCACGATCAGCATCGTGGTCAGCGACGCCGACCACAGCGGCACGTCCGCGACGAGGATCGCCAGCAGGAATCCGGCGCACGCCAGCGCACACACCCGGAACAGCACCGGATCGGCCGGCGCCCGCCGCTCGGGCGGTACGTACCCCTCAAAGCCCCGCCGTCCGCGCCGCCAGTAGAAGCCCCACAGGCAGGCCATCGTCACGGCGATGGCGGCCAGTTGGGGCAGGCCCATCGTGGCGGCCATCTCGGTGGGAGAGAGCCCGACCCGGTTCGACGCCAGCAGGTTGGTCAGGTTCGACACCGGCAGCAGCAGGCTCGCGGTGTTGGCGAGCCAGACCGTCGTCATCGCCAGCGGCACCGGCGCGATGCCCACCCGCCCGGCCAGCGCCAGCATCACCGGCGTCAGCAGCACCGCGGTGGTGTCCAGGTTCAGCACGATGGTGGTGATCGAGGCGAAGAGCACACACAGCCCGAACAGCCGCGGATAGCTGCCCTTCCCGGTCCGCGCCACCCAGGTCGCCACCGCGTCGAAGACCTCCGCCCGGCCGGTCAGTTCGGCCATCACGATGACCGTCGCCAGGAAGGCCAGCAGCGGCCCGATCCGCGCCATCGCGTCCCCGGCGGGGGCGGCCGGCAGCAGCCCCGTCGCCACGCACACCAGGCCGCAGGCGAGCAGCCCGGCGGCGAGCCAGTCCAGGGAATGGAGACGCTTGAGGAATCGCACGCCCGACAGCGTCGCACACGCGGCCGGACGGGGCGGCCGAGAGGGGGAAGATCGGGGACGGCGGCGGAAGGCTCCGGCGCCCCTGCGCGCTCATGGGGCGGTGCCCTCGGCTCCGTCCGCCGCCGGAGGAGCTGCGCCGCCCCCGCCCCCGTTGACGGAAACCCCGCGTGATCTTTCAACCACCTGCCCCACCGCCCACCGACCTCCTACGATGGGGACATGGTGACTGACGGGGAACTGCTCGGCCGGACGCGGGACTTGGACTTCTTCATCAGCTACTCGCCCGCCGACGAACAGTGGGCGTCCTGGATCGCGTGGACCCTGGAGGAAGCCGGGTACCGCACCGTCATCCAGGCCTGGGACTTCGTCGCCGGCACCAACTTCATCGACTTCATGGACCGCGGCGTCAGCGAATCCGTCGCGGTCATCGCCGTCCTCTCCGGCCACTACGGCCGCTCCACCTACGGCCGGATGGAATGGCAGGCCGCGCTCCGCGCCGAGCCGGAGGAGCCCGAGCGCAAACTGCTCACCGTCCGCGTCGAGGACACCCCCATCGAGGGCCTCCTCGCCACCATCACCTACGTCGACCTCGTCGGCGTCGCCGATGCCGAGACCGCCCGCAGCATGCTGCTCACCCGCGTCGGCCAGGCCGTCGAGGGCCACGCCCGGCCCGGCCGCCGCCCCGGCTACCCCGGCTCCGCCACCGCCACCGCATCCGTCCAGCTGCCCGGGCCCGCCGACGACCGGCAGCGTCCGCTGGGCCGCACCGGCTGGTCAGGTCGCCGCCGCCCCGCCCGTGCGCCCCGGTACCCGCAGGCCCCCGGCGCGGCCCGCGACCAGGGCGCGCTGACCGTCCTGCACCTGGCAGGACCCGACTTCGGCCGCGGCCGTGAACCGGACGCGCTGCGCCGGGAGATCCGCGGCGACCTCGTCATGCTGAAGGACGCCGGCGCCCCCGCGCCCGACCTCCTCGTCGTCACCGGCGACCTCACCGCCTCCGGCAGCCCCCGCGAATGCGACCAGGCCCTCAGCTTCCTCACCGGGCTGCGCTCGCAGCTCGACCTGCCGCCGCAGCGCGTGATCGTCGTCCCCGGGAACCAGGACGTCAGCCAGGCCGCCTGCCGCGGGTACTTCCACACCTGCGAGGCCGACGAGGTCCCGCCGCAGCCGCCGTACTGGCCCAAGTGGCGCCACTACACCCGCCTCTTCCGCGGCCTCTACGAGGGCCTCGACACCGTCTTCGACAGCGACCAGCCCTGGACCCTCTTCCCGGTGCCCGAACTCCACACCGTCGTCGCCGGATTCAACTCCTCCATCGCCGTCAGCCACCGCCCCGACGACCAGTACGGCTTCCTCGGCCGCGACCAGGCGGCCTGGTTCGCCGAGGCGCTGCGCGGCTACGAGGAGGAGGGCTGGCTGCGCATCGGCGCGCTCCGCCACCCGCTCAGCGGCCGCCGCCGCCCCCAGGACGCCCCCGGCGGCCCCGGCGCCCTCCGCGACGTCGACACCTTCACCCGACTCGCCGCGCCGCGCCTCCACTTCGTCCTGCACGGTCCCAGCGGCGGTCCCCGCACCACCGGTGTGGAGCCCTCCCACGACCACCTCCCGCTGCCGAACGGCACCCTGCCGCTGTACGGTTCGGCCGCCCCCGCCGGATTCGAGCTGCTGCGCGTCGCCGCCGACGGCGTCACCCGCTGGACCGGCGACGGCGGCGCCGAACCGGCCGTCTTCCCCGTCACCTGGCAGGGCGCCGGCCGGATCTTCGCCCCGCCCGGCGAGCCCGCGACGCCGCCCGCCGCCGTCCCGACCTCCGACAACCGTGCCGTCGACGAGCCCGCCGACTCCCTCGTCGAACGCGTCAAGGAGGTCTGCCGCGCCCGCCAGGAAGGCGTCCGCCTCCGCGACGTCCCGCGTGCCGCCCCCGACGACCTCGCCCAGATCATGGTCACCTGGAGCGACGAGGGCGTCGTCCGCCAGCAGCGCATCGCCGTCCACCCCGGCACCCCCACCGACGCCGAACTGGACCGCTTCCTCGCCCAGGCGCACGCCACCGACACCGGCTCCGAGGCCGAGCTGGTCCACGACGGCCCGCCGCCCGAGCCGGCGCTGCGCGAACGTGCCGGGCGCCGCGGCGTCCGGGTCCGCAGCTTCCTGGAGTTCCAGGGCCTGCTCGACCTGCGCGGCTATGTCACCGCCCAGACCGCCCGGCTCAGCAACGACGACCGCTACGCCCCCGACCTCTACCTCCCGCAGCGCTACCGCGACGCCGAGCGCCCCGACGCCGAGGAGCGCGACCACCTCGTCGAGGCGATGCTCCAGCTCCTGGAGACCGACCACGGCCGCTTCATGCTGCTCCTCGGCGACTTCGGGCACGGCAAGACCTTCGCCCTGCGCGAGCTGGCCCGCCGCATCCCCGAACGCCTCCCGCACCTGACCCCGCTGCTCATCCCGCTGCACACCCTGGACCGCGCCCACAGCCTCGAAGGGCTCGTCGCGGCCCACCTCGCCGGCCACGACGTCGACACCATCGACCTGCGCGCGCTGCGCTACATGCTCGGCCAGGGCCGCGTCGTGCTCCTCTTCGACGGCTTCGACGAACTCGTCAACCGCGTCAGCTACGACCGCGCCGCCGACCACCTCCAGGTCCTCCTCAACGCCGCCGTCGACAACGCCAAGATCGTGGTCAGCAGCCGCACCCAGCACTTCAAGTCGCAGGACCAGGTCCTCACCGCCCTCGGCGAACGCGTCGGCCTGCTCCGGCAGCGCCGCATCCTCTCCGTCGAGGGCTTCGTCCCCGAACAGATCCGCGCCTACCTCGTCAACCGCTACGGCGACGAGGAGACCGCCGACCGCCGCTTCGCGCTCCTCGGCAACATCCCCGATCTGCTCGCCCTGTGCGCCAACCCCCGGCTGCTCAGCTTCGTCGCCGACCTCGACCCCGACCAGCTGCGCGCCGTCGCGGGCGCCGGGCGCGCGCTGAGCCCCGCCCGGCTCTACGAGGACGTCTTCAGTGCCTGGCTCGCCCACGAGGAGCGCCGCGGCCAGGGCGGCCCCGGCGCCGCCCCCGGCCTCACCCTCGCCCACCTCTGGGCCGCCGTCACCGCCCTGGCCCGCCGCCTGTGGGAGACCGGCCGCAGCGCCCTGCACCTCGACGAACTGACCGACACCGTCGCCACGGCGCTGGCGGGGCTGGCCGGCACCACCCTCACCACCCAGGAGAGCGCCCAGGCCGTCGGCGCCGGAAGCCTGCTGATCCGCACCGACGACGGCCTGTTCCAGTTCATCCACGGCTCCGTCGTCGAATGGCTGATCGCCCGCGCGGCCGCCGACCGCCTCGCCGACGGCGAGACCACCCTGCTCGCCGCCCGCCCACTCAGCGCCCTGGCCGTCGAGTTCTTCTGCGACCTCGCCGACCACGACCTGAGCACGGCCTGGGTCCGCACCGTCCTCAACGCCCCCGGGCCCGGCGTCAGCGACGCCGCCCGCGCCAACGCCCTCCGGGTCATCGACCGGCTCCGCGTCCCCGCCGGCGCCGATCTGCGCGCCGCCCGGCTCTCCGGCGAGGACCTCTCCGGCCGCAACTTCTCCGGTGTCGACCTCACCGGCGCCGACCTCACCGACACCCGCCTGATCGGCGCCAACCTCTCCGGCGCCGTGCTGCGCGACGCCCGCCTCAACGGCGCCCGCCTGGACCACGCCGACCTCTCCGGCGCCGACGTCACCGGTGCCGATCTGCGCGGCGCCCGCCTGACCCGTGCCGATCTGCGCGGCGCCCGGCTGACCCGCAGCCGCTGGCACCGCGCCGCGCTCATCGACCCGCTCATCGACCCGCAGGTCCGCGCCGCCCCCGAACTGCGCACCGCCGCCCTCGCCCCCGGCATGCCCGTCGAGGTCGGCTTCCGGCCCGCCGCCGTCGGCGTCCCGTACGGCTTCGACATGCGCACCAGCCGGCTGCCCGAGCCCCTCTCGTACAGCCCCGAGGGCGAACTCCTCGCCGTGGGCAGCGAGGACGGCGGCGTGCTGGTCTGCGCCGCCGACACCGGCCGCGCGCTGCGCACCCTGCACGGCCACGAAGGCCGCGTCTACGCCGTGAAGTTCCGCTCCCGGGTCCTGGCCACCGGCGGCGCCGACGGCACCGTGCGGCTGTGGGACCCGGTCTCCGGACGCCAGCTGCACCGCCTGGACGTCCACCCCGGCGGCGTCTGGCCGGTCTCCCTCGACGACGCCGGGAGCCTCGTCGCCACCGGTGACGCCGACGGCCTGGTCACCCTCTGGGACACCGCCACCGGCGAACCGCTGCACCAGCTCCCCGGCCACACCGCCCCCATCTACACCGCGGTGTTCAGCGCCGACGGGCGCACCCTCGTCACCGGCGACGCCGCCGCCGACCTGCGCATCTGGGACACCCGGACGGGAGAGTGCACCGGCAGCCTCGACGGCCACGAACGGGCCGTCTTCCGCGCCCGGTTCAGCCCCGACGGCACCCTCCTGGCCACCGGCGACCACGGGGCCGACGGCCACGGCACGGTCCGCGTCTGGGATCTCGCCGAGCGCCGCCTGCTGCACACCTTCACCGGCCACACCGGCCGCGTCTACACCCTCGACTTCCATCCCGAGGGCACCCTCCTCGTCAGCGGTGACACCGACGGCCAGGTGCGGCTGTGGGACCCGGTCGTCGGCACCCCCGCCGGCGCCCTGGAACGGTGCACCGGCGCCGTCTACCAGGTGATGTTCGGCAACGGCGGCCAGCTCCTCGCCGCCTGCGACAGCGACGGCACCGTCCGCCTGTGGCGGGTCGCGCTCTCCGGCGGCCACCGCGCCATCAGCCTGCTGCGCCAGCAGCCCGTCGAGCACCGCGGCTCCGCCTGGGCCTGCCGCTTCCGCCCGCAGGACAGCCAGCTGGTGACCGTCGGCAACGACGGCGGCGCCCAGATCTGGCACGCCGACACCGGCCAGGGCCAGCGCATCCTGCGCGGCCACGGCCGCCGGGTCAACACCGTCGCCTTCAGCGCCGACGGCACCCGCCTCGCCACCAGCGGCAACGACGGCATCGTCCGCCTGTGGGACACCCGCACCGGCCGCCGCACCACCGAACTCACCGGTCGCGGCGACCGGTTGATCTCCGCGGTCTTCAGCCCCGCCGGCCCGATCCTCGGCACCGCCAGCAACGACGGCGACGTCTACCTGTGGAACGCCGTGACCGGCGAGTACCTCCGCGAGATCGATGTGGAGACCGACCACACCTGGGCCGAGACGTTCAGCGCCGACGGCACGCTGCTCGCCACCGCCAACGACGACGACTCCGTCCGCCTGTGGTGGCGCGCCACCGGCGCCCATGTCACCACCCTCGCCGACCACCGGGGCCGGGTGCGGTCCATCGCCTTCCGCGGCGACGGCGCCGCCCTGGCCACCGGCTGCGACGACGGCCGGGTCCGCCTCTGGCACCAGGACAGCGGCCGCCTGACCGCCGAACTCGACGGCCACAGCGACCGCGTCTACGCCGTCACCTTCGGCCCCGACGGCGACTGGCTGGCCAGCGCCTCCTGGGACGGCACCGCCCTCGTCTGGCGCGACGGCGCACGCCGCCACGTCCTGACCGGACACCACGGACGGCTCTGGGCGGCCGTCGCCCACCCCCGGCTGCCGCTGCTCGCCACCGCCGGCGACGACCGCGTCATCTGCCTCTGGGACGTCCGCACCGGCACCCGCACCGCCCGCCTCACCGGCCACACCGGACGGATCTTCTCGCTCGCCTTCAGCCCCGACGGCACCCGCCTGGCCAGCGGCGGCGAGGACGGCACGGTCCGCCTCTGGAACATCCCCGACCCGGACGCCCCGCCCACCCCGCACGCCACGCTCATCGGCGTCCCCGGCGGCTGGGCCGCACTGACGCCCGAGGGCGGCTACAAGTACGAGGGCGAGGTGACCGGCGAGTTCTGGCACGTCGTCGGCATGGCCCGCTTCACCCCCGGCGAACTGGACGAGTACCTCCCGGGCGTCCACCGCCTGCCTCTGGAACGGGAGTTGTGAATCCGGGGGGCGGGGGCGGGCGGGCGGCCCGGAGTGGGATCGGTGCAGCGGTCTACGGCAAGGCCCGGGCCGGCGGCTACGGCTGCCCGATGAGTGGGTGCCTGCCGCCGAGCCGATCCCGTCGATCACGGCCGGCTCCCTACCGCATATTCTGGAGGCCTTCGACGTGAACAAAATGGCGCATGGGAAAGAGCCTCGGCAATGACTTCAGCACTCCGCCAGCTTTCCGCCACCACCTGGGCATGGGTTCAGGACTCCACGGACTGGGGGTTCAGCAACGCCGGTGTGGTGTCGTCGCAGGGCGTTTCGCTGCTGTTCGACACGCAGTTCACGTTGGACGCCACCCGCGCCATGCTCCATGAGATCGATGAGGCGACTGCCGGCTCCGCGATCAGGACCGTGGTCACCTCGCACCAGAACGGCGACCACTCGTGGGGGAACCAGTTGCTCCCCGAAGCCGAGATCATCACGTCAAGGGCCTCCGCAGAGCACATGTGCCATGAGATCACCCCTGAGCAACTCACCGCTCTGTCGCGTGCGAAAGGCGTGGACAGCACCAGTCGCTATGCGGCACGGCACTTCGGGAACTTCGACTTCTCCGGCATTACCGTGACCGGACCCACGCGCACCTTCACAGTGCGCGAGGAGATGACCGTGGGCGGTGTCACGGTGGAACTCATCGACCTCGGGCCGGGGCACAGTGCCGGGGACGTCGCCCTGCACCTCCCCCAAGACGGGATTGTCTTCGCCGGGGACGTCCTCTTCCAGGGCGGCCACATGATCGTCTGGTCAGGGTCCCTGGCCGCGTGCGTGGAGTCCGTCGACGCCCTGTTGGCAACGGAGGCCGACGTGTTCGTCCCCGGCCACGGTCAGCTCATGGAGCGTGCCGAGGTGGTCGACTTCCGCGGGTATCTCATCGACGTACAGGAGGCGGCCGTCGCCTACGCGCGGGACGGCCTCCCGCTCGACCGGGCAGCGGCGCGCGTCCACGCGGAGTTCGCCGGAAGCCTGGCCCACCCCGAACGGCTCTTCACGGCGACCGCGGGCGCTTACGCCGACGCCGGCGCCATGGGCGCCCTGCAGAACGTGGAACTCGTCAAGGGCATGGCGGACTTGGCGTAGGACTCCGTACCGGGCACTCAGTAATCAACGCTCAGTACTCAGCGCTCAGTCAAGACTCAGCACGCGGCCAAGGGCCCTACGGCCGTCGGGCGCTGCTGTGACGGTTGCCGTCGCAGCATCGGGAGGCTGCGCTGACGGTCCTGGCCTCCGGCTTCGGCGCTCTCCCCCGCGACCTCCGCCGGCGGAAAATGCCCTGCGCCCTCACGGACAAGGCCCTAGACTGTCAGGAACGTTGACCGTTGATCGTGGATCGAGGAGACCAGACATGGTGGTGGACGACGACATCTCCGGGTGATACCCGGACCCGACAGGCCACCGGCCGGTGCGTGGAAGCGCCGCCGATGTGGCTTCGTTGTCGTCCCTCTTTCCCCTTGTCTACTGCTGAGGCAGAAGTGTCATTCCTGCCTCCTTCCTCGCGAGGTCACCTCCATGTCCGGCGTTTCCGTCGTCTGCTCGAACCTGTCCTTCACCTGGCCCGATGACACTCCCGTCTTCCAGGACCTGTCCTTCGCCCTCGGCTCCGGCCACACCGGCCTCGTCGCCCCCAACGGCACCGGCAAGAGCACACTGCTCAAGCTGATCGCCGGTGAGCTGCGGCCCGGCACCGGGTCGGTCTCCGTGGCCGGCACCCTCGGCTACCTCCCGCAGACCCTCCCCCTGAGCGGCGATCTCACCGTCGCCGAGGTGCTGGGCGTCGTCGCGATCATCCGGGCCATCGACGCCGTGGAGTCCGGGGACGTCGACGAGGAGCACTTCACCACCATCGGCGACGACTGGGACATCGAGGAACGCACCCGCGCCCAGCTGGACCGCCTCGGCCTGGCCGACCTCACCCTGGACCGCACGCTGAGCACCCTCAGCGGCGGTCAGGTCATGTCCCTCGGGCTCGCCGCCCAACTCCTCAGGCAGCCCGATGTGTTGCTGCTGGACGAGCCCACCAACAACCTCGACCTCGACGCCCGCCACCGGCTCTACGACGTACTGGCGAACTTCAACGGCTGCCTGCTCCTGGTCAGCCACGACCGGGCCCTGCTCGACCGCATGGAACGCATCGCCGAACTCGACCGCGGTGAACTCCGTTTCCACGGCGGGAACTTCACCGCGTACGAAGAGGCCGTCCGGGCCGAACAGGAAGCCGCCGAGAAGAACGTCCGCAACGCCGAGCAGGAACTCAAGCGGGAGAAGCGGGAGATGCAGCAGGCCCGCGAGCGCGCCGAACGCCGGCAGAGCAACGCCGCCCGCAATCTCAAGAACGCCGGCCTGCCCCGCATCTTCGCCGGCAACATGAAGCGCGGCGCACAGGAGGCCGCAGGGCGGGCCGGCCAGATGCACGCCAACCGGGTGGGCGAGGCCAAGGCCCGGCTGGACGAGGCCGGGCGGGCCCTGCGCGAGGAGCAGCGCATCACGCTGGACCTGCCCGACACCAACGTGCCCGCCGGTCGCAACCTGTTCCTCGGCGAGCAGGTGCACGTCCGACTCGGCGAGAAGGACGTGTTCGCCGGTCAGGGTGTCGATCTGACGATCCGGGGCCCCGAACGCATCGCGCTGACCGGCCCCAACGGAGCCGGAAAGAGCACCCTGTTGCGCCTGCTCAACGGCGATCTGACTCCCGAGAAGGGTGAGATCAAGCGGGCCGGGGGGCGTATCGCCTACCTCTCGCAGCGCCTCGACCTGCTCGACCCGGACCGCACGGTCGCCGAGAACTTCGCCGCATACGCGCCGGAGCGCCCGGAGGCCGAGCGGATGAACCTGCTCGCCCGCTTCCTCTTCCGGGGCGCCCGCGCCCATCTGCCCGTCGGCGTGCTCTCCGGTGGCGAGCGGCTGCGCGCCACCCTGGCCTGCGTCCTGTGCGCGGAACCGGCCCCGCACCTGCTGCTCCTGGACGAGCCGACGAACAACCTCGACCTGGTCAGCGCGGCCCAGTTGGAGAGTGCCCTGAACTCCTATCAGGGCGCGTTCGTGGTGGTCAGCCACGACGAGCGGTTCCTCCGCGAGATCGGCGTCAACCGGTGGCTGCGGCTGGCCGACGGTGAGTTGAGGGAGACCGGCACCCCTGAGGTGTGAGCCGATGTGTCGGCCTGGCCCGCGCCGGAGCGCGGCGGCTGGAGCCCGGCAGCGGGTGCCGCGCGCCTCGGCATGCTCCCTGCGGCGTAGGGCCTGCACGGGAGTCGGACCGCAGGACCTGCGTCCGACGGACCCGGCCGTGTCCCCATCCGGCCGACCGCGGTTGATCACCGTGCTTGCCGTTGCCGTTCCTTCTCCTCCCCCGCAGACCCCGTTCCCGTCCCTGACGACCCTTTGGAGGGCGCCATGTCGTCGTACCCGTACCGGCCTCTCGACCCTCGGCACTCCGAGCCGCCCGGATCACCTCCGGACCCCGCCGACGAGGCGCGTATCGCGGCCACGGACCAGATCGGTGCCGAGTTGCTGGAGAACAAGACCGCCCGCCAGGACGCCGTGACCCATGAGATCTACGAGCAGCTGCGAGCGGGCTCGGAGGTGGACGACATCAAGCACCTCATCGGCAAGTTGAGCCGGGTGGCCAGCGAGGATGCGGCCGACCGAGCGAGCGGCCCGCGCCCCGGGAGGGGCCGGTCGTGATCCAGTCGCTCAACTCCTTCACCGTCACGGTGGAGTACGCCCGTTCCCACACCACTTTCCTGGCGCACGTGGACGGTCGGCAGGAGCCGGTGGTCCGCGTGCACAGGGAGGTGCACTACGAGGGCGCGCGCCCGTACACCGTGACCGCCGGGCAGGGGCTGGCGGAGTGCGTCGGGTTCCTCAACGAGTGGAAGGCATGGTTGCCGGACCGGACTCCGGTGGGGACCGTCGAGCGCAGGAGCCGCACGAGCAGTGCGGACCGCTGGACCTTCGCCCAGCACGACCTGGGCGAGCTGGCCGGGGAGCCGGTGGGCGCCGGGAGCCGGCTGCGCCATGCCTCGCCGTTGCGGATGGCGTTCGACGCCGCTCAGGTCAACCACGTCCTCGCGCATCGCCTGCGGTTCAGATCGAACGCGTCCGAGGGCTTCGAGTTCTCCCGCCGTGCCGGTATCCGCGCCAGCTATGAGGTCGTGGTGCACGATGCCCGCGTCAGCCGTCTCCTGGTGTTCTGCTGCCTCGCCCAGTTCAACCGCTTCGTCGCCTCCGACCCCCGCAAGAATCTGGTCGATCTGACGTCCAACCCGTTGAAGGACTGACTGGCCAAGGACCGGCCATGGACCGGCCAACGGGCACGAGGGCGCAGGGAAGTTGCCGGGACGGCGAAGGTTTTCCATTTTGGAAAACCTTTGAGAGAGTGGCAACCGTAAGCCGGTTATCTCTCTGCGGAAGGCCAGATGTCCCCGATGGCTGTGCATGGCAACACCTCCACCGCGCCCTCCCACGAGGCGGACGCCGCGGCGAGCGCCCTGCGGGACGCCGAGGCAGCCCGGTCCGGGGCCCGGCTCCAGGCGGCGTTGGTGCCCGCCTGGTACGGGCCGTCGGCCGCGGTTCTCCTGGCGGCCTACAGCATCGGGGCGGGCGTGGCCCTCGCCAGGGGCGCCGGCGGGGTGTGGGCATGGGTGGGACTGCCGGCCGTACTGCTCGGCCTGGGGCTCGCCTGGCTGCGGAAGCGCAGCACAGGCGTGCTGGTCGCCCGGTCCCGGGCACGGAAGCGGGCGGCCGCCCTCTCCGTGGTCGCGGTGTTCCTCCTGGCGGGGGCGGCGTGCTTGCTGCTCGGGTTCGGCGTCCCGGTCTCCGTCGCGGTGGCCGGTACGACACTGGGGCTCGGCGTCTGGGCCCACTCCGTCCAGCAGAACAGCGAGGCCAAGCGGAAGTTGCGGGAGCGCGCATGACATCCGGCACACCGCACCCCGAGGTTCCAGCCGTCGACGCGGCGTTCCGCCACCCCCTCCGGCTGACCGTCGCGGCCTATCTCTCCGCCTGCGACGAGGCCGAGTTCGCGACCGTACGCGACTACTGCCAGGTGTCCGACTCGGTCCTCAGCAAGGCAGCCGCGGCGCTGGAGGCCGTCGGCTACCTCGACATCCGCAAGGGGGCGGTCGGCAAGCGCTTCCGCACCTGGCTCTCCCTCTCGCCGGCCGGACGCGATGCGCTGGACCGGCACCTGGCGGCCCTCCAGCAGATCGCCGCCGCGGCCCGCAGCGCCGGAGCCAGAGCCCGGAACGAGACGGCACAATCGGCATCGTCACCCCCAGGCGAAACCGCCTAGCGGGGCGACCAGGCCGTGACCTGCCGGTCGGTCTGTCCGTGCCCGGCTCGTCCGTCCGCCGGGGTCAGTCGGGGACCGCGACGGCCTGCGGTGCCATTTCCCTGATGCGTGTGGTGATCCACTTGATCTGGGTGCGGGTCTCGTCGTGGTGGGCGGCTGCCTGGTCGAGCAGTTCGCGGTCGCGCAGGGCCCGGGCGACCTGGCCGAGGACGGTCCAGTGGATGTGCACGGCCTGGGCCTTCTCGTGGAGGAGGCAGAGGTCGTGGAGCAGGGCGATGCCCGGCGTCGGGCGCTTGCCGTGGGCTTCGGGGGCCGTGCGGCGGACGGATTCCGGTACGGCTGCCATGGGCTCGGTCGGGGCGGCCTTGGCGTGGATGCGGACGTCGAAGCGCTCTCCCCAGGCGCGGATGTCCTCGGCGTGCCGGTCGCACTGCGCGGCGACCGTGTGGGCGGGGTAGTACGTTCCGCGGTCCGCTGCCTGGCGTGCGGCCACGGTCCGGCAGGTCGCCGCCAAGTCCCTTTCCGCGTCGTGGAGTTCCCGCAGGAAGGCGCCGGTCTTGTTCATCGTGGTGTCTCCGGTGCGCCGGACGGGCCGGTGGGGTCCTCGGTGGCGGCGGGGGCGGGATCGGTGCCGGCGGCGGGCCGGCTGCCGGTCGCGGCGTCGGCGACTTTGGTCAGCCGGACCGGAGTCATCTTGTAGAGGGGTTGTTTGGACACCGGGTCCCATTCGGTGCGGGTGAGTTCGTTGGCGGCCCGGTGGTGCCGGTCGGGGTCCTTCTGGTCGAAGTATCCGTAGTGGAAGGGCACGAACACCAGGCCGGGGCGGTTTCCGCACAGGACGGCCGGGGCCTCGACGGCGCCGTGGCGGGAGGAGACCCGGACCAGGTCGCCTTCGGCGATGTCCCGGCTGTGGGCGTCGTCGGGGTGCAGTTCCACCCACACCTCGGGGGCCGCGTCGTTGAGTTCGGGGACGCGCGCGGTCTTGGTGCGGGTGTGCCAGTGGTAGACCCCGCGGCCGGTGGTCAGGTGCAGGGGGTAGGTCTCGTCCGGTGGTTCGTGCGGCGGCAGGTAGTGCGCCGCTTTGAGGATCGCTCGTCCCGCGGGGTGGTGCCTGCGGTATTCGTCGGCCTGGTGCTGGGCGCCGGTGGCCAGGTCGTGGCCGTAGTCCTCGCAGCGGTCGGCCGCGGTGGGGAAGACGTGGTCGGTGTAGAGGCGCTCGGTACCGTCGGGAGTGGCCTCCGTGCACGGCCATTGGACTCCGCCGCTGCCGCGCAGGCGGTCGTAGCCGAGTGCGGACTGGTCGCAGGGCCGGCCCTTGGTCAGGGCGATGAAGTCGTTCCAGGCGTCCTCGGGTTGGTGCCAGGGCAGCAGCGGTCGGCCGTCGCGGTCGGTGAGGTGCATCCGTCGGGCGTAGTCGAGGAGGATGGCGAAGTCGGTGCGGGCCTCGCCGGGCGGATCGACGGCCTTGTGGGACAGGTGGACGGTGCGGTCGACGTTGGTGAAGCAGCCGGTCTTCTCGCCCCACATGGCGGTGGGCAGTACCACGTCGGCCAGTGCGGTGGTCTCGGTGGGGAAGGCGTCGGAGACGACCAGGAAGAAGCGTTCGGAGCCCAGGACGGCCCGGATGCGGTGGAGTTCGGGGAGGGAGACGGCGGGGTTGGTGCCGGTGACCCAGAGGAACTTGATCGACCCGGTTTCGCAGTGCCGGAGGATCTCCATGGCGTGGGTGGGCGGTGACCAGTGAGGCAGGCGTAGTTCGCCGATGTTCCAGTGGTCGGTCAGGTGTCGCACATGGGCGTCGTTCTGCCAGTTGAGGAAGGCGGGCAGGGCGCCGTTCGCGCCGGTCTCCCGGGTGTTCTCGGCGGTGGGCTGGCCGTTCATCTGGAAGACCGTGGCCCCGGGCCGGCCGATCATGCCGCGTACGAGGTGGATGTTGTTGACCTGGACGGCCGCGGCGGTGGCCTGGTGGGACTGGTAGACGCCCTGGAGGACGGTGGAGACCAGTCGGTGTGCGCTGCCGATGACGTGGGCTGCCTGGCGGATGAGGTGTGCGGGGACGCCGCAGATCTCCGCGGCCCGCTCCGCGGGGTACTCGGCCACCGTCGCGGCCAGTTCGGTGAAGCCGGTGGTGTGGTCGTCGAGGAATGCCCGGTCGATCCGGTCGTTGCTGATCAGTTCGTGCAGCAGGGAGTTGAGCAGGGCGACGTTGGTGCCGGGGCGGAGGGCGAGGTGGACGTCGGCGGCGCGTGCGACCTCGGTCAGGCGCGGGTCGACGACGACCAGTCGGGGGCGGTCGGGGCCGTGCATCCGGTCGAGCATCCGGGACCACAGCACGGTCTGGGTCTCGGCGACGTTGTGCCCGACGAGGAACAGGGTGTCGCAGTGGTCGATGTCGGTGTGGGAGCCGGGGTTTCCGTCGCTGCCGAAGCTCTCGATCAGGGCCCATTCCGCGGTGGCGGTGCACAGGCGGGTGTTGCCGTCCAGGTGGGGCGTGCCGATACCGCCCCGGGCGATCAGTGCCTGGGCGTAGTACTCCTCGGCGAAGAGCTGGCCACTGGTGTAGAAGGCCATGGCCAGGGGGCCGTGGTCGGCCAGGACCGCCCGGGAGCGTTCGGTGACGGCCGTCATGGCGGTGTCCCAGTCGACCCGGCGCAGGGTGCCGTCGATGCGGAGTTGTGGGTGCAGCAGCCGGTCGTGGGAGTGGCCGGCCTGCCAGCCGAAGAGCCCTTTCGGTCCGAGCCGGCCGTGGTTGACGCGGTCCTCCACGCGGCCGCGCACCCCCACGATGCGACCGTCTGCAACCGCGATGTCCAGTCCGCAGCCGTTGGCGCAGAGCACGCAGGCGGACGGCACCCAGCGTTCGACGTGGTCCTGCGGGACCGCCAGGCATTCGTCCACGCGGAGCGGCCAACTGTCGCCGGCGGCAAAGGGGGTGCGTTTGCCCCACACATCGCTGATCCGGTCAGCCATCGGTGTTCCCTTCCGTGGCGGTGGGTTCCCGACCTCCCGGCCGGCGCCTCGTGCGTGTCAGGCGCGGACCGGACTCACGCAGGCGCCCGGGTGTGTGGCCGCCTCCCGCTTGAGCACCGGATCCCACGACCACGGCGCGCAGGAGCTCTGGCAGCGCGCCTGCCGTGTGCCTGGGGACCTCCTCGTGCCGCACGCAGGCGCACAATGCCGAGTATCCCCACTCCCCCGGGCTTCGCATGTCTGCGGGAGGTGGTGGCAGAGTCGCCGGTCCTGTGCGCCCTCGCAGGGCGGGACGGGCCGATGCCCACAAGTCTCACCTCGGTCGTCACCCACGGTGAACGCGCGGCGCCGAGGCTGCGTTCCGCAACGACCTGGACACGTTCCGCATGGCTCAGGCGTGCGGTGAGCGGTGGTGGGGTGTGCCGCCGCGCCGTGCCGGTCCCGGTGGCCGAGACGGCGGATGCGTGCGGTGCGAGAGTGGAGGAGGTAGGGACGTCGCGGAAGGGTGGACATCATGCTGCTGCTGGGACTTCTCCTGCTTGCCGCGACCGCGGCTTTCGTCGGTCTGCTGATCGCCGACAACCTGTCCGGCGGTCCGGATTACAGCGTGTCGGTTTTCGGCAACCACGTCGCCACCATGAACAGTCTCGCGATCTTCCTGGCCGGACTCGCGCTCGCCCTGTTCTTCGGCCTCAGCTTCGCCTTGATCATGGCCGGCCTCACGCGGGCGCACCACCGCAGGCTGGATCGCCGGCTGGCGGCCCGAAGCGCGCAGGCACAGCCCCCGCCGCACCGCGGCTCGGACGCGACGGCCGAGCCGCCGGCGGAGAGCACGGCCAAGCACTCCAAGCGGCACCATTTCCGGTTCGGTCACTGAGCCGAGGACTGGGCGCCTGCGGTGTGACGGTCGGGGTCGCCCTGAGCGCCGCGCAGGGCGACCCGGCGACGGGTGAACGGGCGGGGGACCGCGCCTACGCGCCCGGGGCGAACGACGACGTGACGACTCCTTCCGGCTCGCCCGGGAAGGGGAGTTCGCCGGTCAGATAGGGCTGCTGCGCGGCGTCGTTCTGGAGGAACCGCTCGAAGAAGGCCGTCACCCGGTGGGTGGTGAGCAGTCGTTGCTGCTCTTCGGTCAGTTCCGGGACGTCCTGTCGGGGGGTGGTGTCGTCGGGGTACTGGGTGCGGCAGGTGCCTGGCCGGCTGCCCGGCAGGGCGTCGTCGCGGGCGGCCACCTGACCGCTGCTGGGGGACCATTGGCGGTTGTACGCGGTGTGGTTGCCGCCGGTCAGCGCGTACCGGAAGAGGGGCACACGGGTGGCGGCGCGGTTCTGCTCGAAGTAGTTCCCGGTGTTGACCTGGTCGCAGGTGCCCCACATGACGGCGAAGGGGGTGCGGGTCACCGGGTCGCCGTCCCAGGTGGCGCTGGGCGCGAGGGCGAAGGCGGCCTTGACGCTGATTCCGGCGGGCCAGGCGGAGCGGTGGGAGTCGGCGATCTCCTGCATGACGCCGCCGCCTCCCATGGAGTGGCCGAGGAGGCCGACCCGGTTCAGGTCGAGGCGGCCGCGGAAGTCGGTGGTGACCGGGGCGCCGGTGCGCCCGTCGGTGAGGGCCGTGCGCAAGGGCCCGTCGCCTTGGGCGGCGAGGCGCTGCCAGAGGCTCAGATGCCGCTCGATGAGGGCGGCGCGCGCCTGGTAGACGGTGGGTGCCTGGCCGCCGTCCGTCGCGTTGATGCCGTTGGTGCCGATCGACACGACCACGAAGCCCCGGGCCGCCAGGGCGTGGCCGAGGTAGTCGTACCCCTTGCTGCTGGGGATCTGCGCGGTGCCCGGGGCGCAGGGCCAGGCCCAGAGTGGCTGGTCGGCGCGTTCGACGATCGCTTGCCAGCGTGCGGCCTCGGCTTCGTCGCCCCGCTCCCGCGCCCGGTCGCGGGCCTGCGCGGCGGTGGCGCGCTCGGTCGCGGCCGCGGCGTCGGCGCAGGTCTCCCAGTGGCCGTGCTGGAGGAGGACCACCGGGTGCCGGCCCGTGCCGAGGTCGGCCGGGTAGTAGACGGTGGCGGCCAGTTCGCTGTGGCCCTTGTAGCCGAGGGAGGCCGGGGGCTGGAACGCCAAGTCGCCGAGGTCGTAGCGCGCTTCGCGCGTCGTGTCCGCGCCGGTGCGGTTCGCGAGGGCGGACGCGGCGGGCGCGGGCGCGGGTGCGGACAGGAGGGCGAGGGCGAGGGCGCAGCCCAGGGCCGTACGTCGCAGGGTGCGGCGGGTGGTCGGTTTCGTCATGGAGGAGTGGTCGCCTGTCTTCGGGAGGGAGGGGGAACGGGGTCGAGCCTCGTTCGCGGACCGTGGCGGTCCCGGCGGGGAGGGCGTCCGGCGTGCGCCCTTCATTGCGTGAGACGTGCGGCGGGCGTCGTGGTTGCCGCCGTACCGGCAATCGACGGCCGCTTCCGCTGCGGGCGGCCGCTCCGGCAGTACGGTGGAGCAGGACGGGACGAATGGGTGGCAATCCGGCGGGTGTTCACCAACACCGCACGCAACACGCCCTGCACGCAAGGGAATTACCCCCGGCGCACGGAAAAGTGGCCGGCGCGTTGAAGCTCAATTACGCGCCGGATGCGACGACTTGAGGTTTGGCCCTTCCGGTTGCGGGAGCGCCCCCTTTCACGCTGTACCGAGATGATCTCCAGCCTGTTTCGCTTGTACCTGCACACGGCCACCCCGCGCACCACCGGCCCTCTTTGCTCACTTCTGTTCCTGTCCCGGGAGGGAAAGTGTCCGTACCGGACAACGTCACCGGTTCCGCCACCGAAGAGCCTGCTCTCGAACCGCCCGCAGACGGTGCGCTCACCAGCCTCAGTACGCACGCCGCACGCCAGCTCGCGACCACCACCAAGTCCGAGCCGCAGATGCAGGGCATCACCTCGCGGTGGCTGATCAAGTCGCTGCCGTGGGTGGACGTCAAGGGCGGCACCTACCGGGTCAACCGGCGCCTTCAGCTCCGGATCGGGCGCGGCCGTGTCCAGTTCGAGCACAACGGCTCGGACGACATCAAGGTGATCCCGCAGACCCTCACCGAACTGCCGGCGCTGCGCGGTTACGACGAGCCCGACGTCCTGCGGGAGCTCGCCGGCCGGTTCCGGGTCCGGGAGGTCCGCGCCGGGCAGGTGCTGTTCGAGGCGGGGCAGTCGGCCACCGAGGCGTATCTGGTCGTCCATGGGCGGTTCGCCCGCTACACGGCCGGCAAGTACGGCGGGGAGGAGGTCCTCGGCGTCGTCACGGACGGCGACCAGATCGGGGACGAGGCGCTCGGCCGGCCCGACCCGCGGTGGCGCAGTTCGGTCCGGGCGGAGACGCCGGGCGTGTTGATGGTGCTGCCCTGGGACGTACTCCGGGAGTTCACCGACCGCGTGCCGTCCCTGGCCGCGCATCTGACGGCGTACGCGGAGCAGCAGCAGCGTCCGGCGAACCGCAAGGGCGAGGCGGAGGTGCCGGTGCAGGCGGGGCACGTCGGCGAGCCGACGCTGCCCGGCGGCTTCGTCGACTACGACCTCGCCCCGCGTGAGTACGGGCTCTCGCTGACCCAGACCGTGCTGCGGGTGCACAGCCGGGTCGCCGATCTCTACAACCACCCGATGGACCAGACCCAGCAGCAACTCCGGCTCACCGTCGAGGAGATCCGCGAGCGCCAGGAATGGGAGATGGTCAACAACCGGGAGTTCGGGCTGCTGCACAACGCCGACTACGGCCAGCGCATCAGCACCTACACCGGTCCGCCCACCCCCGACGACATGGACGAGCTGCTGTCCATGCGCCGCAAGACACGGCTGTTCCTGGCCCATCCGAAGGCCATCGCGGCCTTCTTCCGGCAGTGCAACAAGCGCGGTCTGGTGCCCGGCACGGCCAACGTCGACGGGCACGAGGTCCCTGCCTGGCGCGGCGTCCCGATCTTCCCGTGCGGCAAGATCCCGATCAGCGGCGTGCACACCAGCAGCATCATCGCGCTGCGCACCGGGGAGGCGGACCAGGGGGTCGTCGGTCTGTACCAGACCGGTATCCCCGAGGAGTTCCAGCCGGGCCTGAACGTCCGCTTCATGGGCATCGACGACGCCGCCATCGTCAAGTACCTCGTCACCGCCTACTACTCGATGGCCATCCTCGTGCCCGACGCCGTCGGCATCCTTGAGAACGTCCAGCTCGGCCGGAGCGCCGACTGACCGGTGGAGTACCCACGATGAGCACGCCCTCCCAGACCGACGCCGGGTTCGCGCTGCCCGGCCCGCCCAACCTCGTCCGCAGTCTGCGGGCCCACCGCGGCGGAGCCGTCCCGGGGCTGACGTACCGTCCCGCCGCTCCCGCCGATCCGGAGAAGGCCAAGGAGATCGACCGCAGACTGGAGGCCTGGGCCCGTGGGTTGGATCTCTTCCCCGCCCAGTGGACGGGGGACTTCGCGGAGTTCCAGTGCGGCCGGGCCGTCGTCCTCCAGTATCCGGGGGCGGCCGATCTCGAACGCCTCACCGTGGCCGGCAAGTTGCTGCTGGCCGAGAACATCGTCGACAGCTGCTACTGCGAGGAGGACGAGGGCCGGGGAGCGGCGCGCCACCGCCTGGGCGGCCGTCTGGTCGTGGCCCAGTCGGCCCTCGATCCGTTCCACGCGACGCCCGCGCTGGAGCGGGAGTGGCGCGACGGCGTGCAGGCCGACGGGCCGCTGCGCTCGTACCACTGGGCGCTGAAGGACTACGCGGCGCTGGCGACGCCCAGTCAGACGGACCGGTTCGTCCACGACGTCGCCCGGCTCCACCTGGGGTATCTCGCCGAGGCGTCCTGGGCGCAGACGCGGTACGTACCGCCCGTCTGGGAGTACCTGGTGATGCGGCAGTTCAACAACTTCCGCCCGTGCCTGTCCATCGTCGACGCCGTGGACGGCTACGAACTGCCCGAGGCGCTCTACGCCCGTCCGGAGGTCCAGCGGGTCACGGCGCTGGCCTGCAACGCCACGACCATCGTCAACGACCTCTATTCCTTCACCAAGGAACTGGCCAGTGATCCCCGCCACTTGAACCTGCCGCAGGTGGTGGCCGCCAACGACAAACGCGGTCTGAAGGCCGCCTACCTGAAGAGCGTGGAGATCCACAACCAGGTGATGGAGGCGTTCGAGGCGGAGGCGGCACCGCTGTCCGCCATCTCGCCCCTCCTTGAGAAGTACGTCCGGGGCCTGTCCGACTGGGTCGCCGGCAACCACGAGTGGCACGCCACCAACACCGACCGCTACCAGCTGCCCGACTACTGGTAAACCGACCAGCGCATCCCGCAAGGAGTCACCGTTGAGCATCGCCCACGCCGACACCGTCCGTCCCCCGGTGCCGACCCAGTCCACGTACCAGTCCCGGGTCGCGGACTACTGGAACGCCGAGGAGAACCCGGTCAACCTCGAACTCGGCAGGATCGACGATCTGTACCACCACCACTACGGCATCGGTGACGCCGACCGGTCGGTACTGGACGAGCCGGACCCCGCCCGCCGCCGTGAGCGGATCACCGGCGAACTGCACCGCCTGGAACACGCCCAGGCCGACCTGCTCGCCTCCCACCTCGGCGACCTCTCCCCCACCGACCGGGTCTTCGACGCCGGCTGCGGACGTGGTGGGGGCAGCGTGGTGGCGCATCTGCGCCACGGCTGCGGCGCCGACGGGGTGACGATCTCCGCCAAGCAGGCCGCTTTCGCCAACGAGCAGGCCCGCAAGCGCGGTATCGACGACAGGGTGCGCTACCACCACCGCAACATGCTCGACACCGGCTTCGCCTCCGGCGCGTACGCGGCGTCCTGGAACAACGAGTCGACCATGTACGTGGAGTTGGACCTGCTCTTCGCGGAGCACGCGCGGCTGCTGCGGCGCGGTGGGCGGTACGTCACGATCACCGGTTGCTACAACGACGCCTATGGGCGGGCCTCCCGTGAGGTGTCGCTCATCAACGCGCACTACATCTGCGACATCCACCCCCGCTCGGCGTACTTCCGCGCCCTGGCGAACAACCGGCTCGTCCCGGTGCACGTCGAGGACCTGACCCAGGCGGCGCTGCCGTACTGGGAACTGCGCCGGGAGGCCGAGCACCTGGTCACCGGCGTCGAGGACACCTTCCTCGACGCGTACCGCAACGGCAGCTTCCAGTATCTGCTGATCGTCGCCGACCGGGTGTGACCTACGGATGCGGGGCCGCGCCGGTGGTGGCGCGGCCCCGCATCCGCGTGTCCGGCGCGGGTGCTCTCAGGGGGTGGGGTGCCAGGGGGCGTCGGCCCGGGTGGGGCGGGCGCCGGCCGAGAGCCGGAGGGCGTAGACGGGCCGTGCGTCGCCGGGGACGGGGCCGAGGTAGTGGTGTCCGGTCATGTGGCACCAGGCGGGCAGGTCGAGCGGGGCGGCGGGGTCGGTGGCGATGAGGTGGACGACGGTGCCCGGTGCGGCGTCGGCGATCTCCTTGCGCAGGCGCAGCAGGAGGGTGACGCAGAGGAGGCCGGTGCCGTCGACGGTGAGGTCCGGTGCGGGGCTCTCGGGGTGCACGGGACTCATCGGCGACAGGCGCTGACGAGGATCGCCCCGGCCGGCGGGGTCACCTCACGTCCGAGGCGTCGACGGGCAGTTCGGACAGGCGCCACTCCAGCATGCCGTCGTTGAGGCGGATCGCCCGGCGGCCGCGGTCGGTCAGCAGCCGTACGGCGTCGTAGGCCAGGACGCAGTACTCGCCGCGGCAGTAGACGACGATCTCGATGTCCTCGGGCAGCTCGTTGATCCGCTCGGCCAGCTCCCCGGCCGGGATGGAGTGCGCGCCCGGGATGTGCCCGGCGCGGTACTCCTCCACCGGCCGCACATCGAGCACCAGGACGTCGCCGGCCGCGATCCGTGCCCGCAGCTCCTCGCGGCCGAGCTCGCCCGTGGTGTCCTCGCCGAGGTGGGCATCGCGGGCGGCGGGCACCGCGGACTGGTGGGTCACGGCGACCTTGCACAGCAGCGAGAGCAGCTGGGCGACGTCGTCACCGGCCAGCCGGTAGTGGATGCGCACACCTTCCCGGCGGGTGGCGACGAAGCCGGCCTGCTTGAGCGTCTGCAGGTGCGCCGAGGCGGTCGTGAGGTTCAGCCCGGCCGCCTTTGCCAGGGCGTCCACGGTGCGCTCGCCCTGGGCCAGCAGATCCAGCAGTTCCAGGCGCTTTCCGCTGGCCAGAGCCTTGCCGCTGGCCGCGAACGCGTCGTACAGCCGGGACTTCGTTCCGCTTTTCGAGTTCACCGTCACCGTATCCTCCATAAATCCATGGATTATTGTAGTGGAGTCTGGAGGGCGTGACCACACTCCCCGCTCCCGAAAATTTTGGAGGACAGCCGTGGGCCCCACGGACGCTCACCTCATACCGCTCGTGGACGAGGGGCCCGGAACGGGCACGGAGGACTCCCCCTCGTGAACACCACCACCGCCACCGCACCGACCGACGCCTCGGGGCGACCCGTCCGACTCGGGCTACGGGAGAACTGGCTGCAGTTCACCCTGCTGGTCATCGTCAACGTCGCCGTCGGCGGCCTGGTCGGCCTCGAACGCACCACCGTCCCGCTCATCGGCTCCGACGTCTTCGGGCTCACCAGCGACCTGGCCGTCTTCTCCTTCATCATCGCCTTCGGCCTCACCAAGGCCCTGACCAACCTCGCAGCGGGCGCGCTCACCGGCCGCTTCCGCCGCAAGCAACTCCTGCTGGCCGGCTGGCTGCTGGGCGTCCCCGTCCCGTTCGTGCTCGCCTGGGCGCCCTCGTGGGAATGGATCGTCGGCGCCAACGTCCTGCTCGGCCTGAACCAGGGCCTGGCCTGGTCGATGACGGTCAACATGAAGATCGACCTCGTCGGCCCGGCCCGCCGCGGACTGGCCACCGGACTCAACGAGGCCGCCGGCTACACCGCGGTCGGCGTCACCGCCCTGGTCACCGGCTACCTCGCCACCGGCTACGGCCTGCGCCCCGTCCCCGCACTCGCCCTGCTCGATCACCCGCTGCTCGCCGGCATCCTGTCCGCCGTGGCCCTCGGCCTGGGAACCGCCATGGTCTACCCGGCGCTGATCGCCTCCGTCTCCGACCACGCCCACCCCGCCTGGCGCGCCAACGCCCTTGGCACCTACCGCTTTTGGCGCGACATCGGCTACGCGGCCGGCGCCCTCGTCGCCGGCGTCCTCGCCGACGCCCTCGGCCTCAACGCCACCATCATCGCCGCGGCCGCCCTCACCGCCGCCTCCGGCCTCCTCGCCGCCCGCTGGATCACCGAACACCGCCCCGAGGCCCACTGACACGCACACTGGGGCGCGGCGCGCTTCGACGCCCCGCCCCGCCCTGACTCAGCTCGGCAGAGCGTGCTCAAGCCGCATCAACTCCGCCTCGTTCAGGCTGAGTTCCGCGGCGCGGGCCGAGTCGGCGATGGAGGCCGGGCGGCTGGCTCCCGGCACCGGGATCACGGCCGGTGAGCGGGCGAGCAGCCAGGCCAGGGCGATCTGCTGCGGGCTGACGCCGCGCTCGGCCGCGACGCGGTGGAACGCGGTGCCCACGGAGGCCGGGCCGGAGGGTCCGTCCAGGGAACTGCGGGAGATGCCGCCGAGGGGGCTCCAGGGCAGGAACGCCAGCCCCAACTCGGTGCTCAGCCGCAGCTGGGGCTCGCTGTCGCGGACCGCGGGCGAGTACTGGTTCTGCACGGAGACGAGTCCGGCGCCGAGGATCGCGTGCGCCTGGCGGATCTGGGCGGTGGTGACGTTGGAGATGCCGGCGGCGCGGATCGTGCCGGCGTCGAGGAGTTCGCGCAGCGCGCCGACGGACTCCGCCCAGGGCACGGCCGGGTCCGGCTTGTGCAGCTGGTACAGGCCGATCGCGTCGACGCCCAGCCGCTTGGCAGAGTCCTCGGCGGCGCGCCTGAGATGTTCCGGGGTACCGGTGACGGTCCACCTGCCGTCGCCGGGCCGGCCGCGGCCGCCCTTGGTGGCGACCAGAACGCCGGAGGTGTCACCGCCGTAGCCGGCCAGGGCGCGGGCGACCAGCAGCTCGTTGTGGCCCACCTCGCCGGCGTGCCAGTGGTAGCTGTCGGCGGTGTCGATGAGCGTGACGCCGGCGTCGACGGCGGCGTGGACGGTGGCGATGGCCCGCCGCTCGTCCGGGCGGTGCTCGATGGACAGCGGCATGGCCCCCAGGCCGACGGCGCCGACGGTGGTGCCTGCGATGGTGCGGTGGTGCATGGTGGTCGGCGTTCCTCACTCTGCGGGACGGCGGATGCGTTGCGGAGAACGGCGAAGCCGTCTCGTCCGCGGAACCGGCTTCCGCCGATGCCGCAGCTCCTTTGCATGCCCCCACTCTGGAGACCTATCGTCATCAGCAGAAGTGGCGGCTTACTGAAAGTGCGTTAAGGAATACTGTTGATCGACGTGCAGCGGCTCCGCGTCCTGCGGGCGGTGGCGGACCACGGCAGCTTCAGCAAGGCGGCCACGGCTCTCCGCCTCACCCCCTCCGCCGTCTCCCAGCACGTGGCGGTGTTGGAACGCAGCCTGGGCGCCCAAGTCGTGGCGCGCAGCACGCGCGGGGTCACCCTCACTCAGGCCGGCCAGATCATGGTCGGGGCCGCCGAGTCCGTCGCCGCCGAACTCGCACAGGCCAAGCAGCAGGTCGAGCGACTCAGCACGGGCCGCGTACAGTTCACCGTCGCCACCTTCACCAGCGGCGGCAGACAGCTGCTGCCCGGCGCTCTCCCCCGGTTCATGGCAGCCCATCCCGGCACCCTGTTCCACGTCAGAGAGGGCGAGCCCGAGGTCGCCCTGCCCCTGGTCCGCCAAGGCGCGGTCGACCTCGCTCTCGCCTACCGCTTCGACGGCCCGCTGCCCGTCGGACCGGGCCCGAGCCCCGGCCTGCACTGGACCGCACTTCTGGAGGACCCCCTGCACGTCGTCGTGCCGGAGGGGCATCGGCTCGCCGACCGCGATTCGCTCGACCTCGCCGAGCTGGCATCCGAACCCTGGGTGCTCGGATGCCTCAAGACCGAGGCATATCTGCGCCGTTACGCCGAGCGCGCCGGCTTCGCACCGGAAGTGCGCGGCACCACCACCGACTACTTCTTCGCCCGCTCGCTCGTCGCCGCGGGAATGGGAATCACCCTCGTCCCCTCCGTCGCGCTCGCCCCGACGGTGCCGGGTCTGCACGCCGTCCCGATCGAGCCGCCGACCCCGACCCGGCACATCGGCGTGGCCACGCTCGGCCGCCGCCGCGACCATCCGCACCTCACGACGTTCATCCAGGCCCTCCGCGAACAGGCCAGGCAGCAGCGTGACGCGGGGGCTGCCCCCGCGCCACCGCCGCCCTTCGAGGCGATGCTCCAGAGCTGACACGGCAGCGCTTCCGAGAGGTGCCGTTCATCGGGGGCCGTTTCCCCCGTCGTTCGGTTCGGCAGCGGCCCGTGCCGGCCCGGCGCCGGCTCGGCGTTGGCTCTTCCAGGCGTCCGGATGGCCGGTTCTCCCCCTTGAGCGCGGGCTGGGCACACGACAACCTTGTCGCTCACCCAATGCACCCGGGCACGGACTCTCCGTGTCCGCAGAGGAGGTCATGCGTGAGCACCTACCGGGAGCCGGTCGAGGCGTCGTCGTTCATCGCCGAGGCGAACCGGACGGCGAGCCAGGCGCTGCCGTTCGACGATTCCGTCGACTACGAGAACGCGCAGCGGGGGCTGCTGGCCCTGCCGGATCTGCCTGCGATCCCGTCGCGCACCAACCCCGAGCGCGTCGTCTGGGACTTCACGGCCTACGACTTCCTGGACGAGGACCTGCGGGAGGGCTTCCCGACCGCCAATCCCAGCCTGGTACGTCAGGGGCAACTCACCCGCTCCGCCGGCCTGTTCCAGGTCACCGCTGGCGCGAGCGGCGCCCTCTACCAGGTCCGCGGCTACGACCTGTCGAACATGACGATCATCAAGGGGCAGTCGGGGATCATCGTCATCGACCCACTGGCCTCGCGGGAGACCGCATACCACGCGCTCAAGCTCTACCGGGACACCACCAACGACCAGAGCCCGGTCTCCGCGGTGCTCTACACGCACAGCCACGTCGACCACTTCGGCGGCGTGCGCGGCCTGTTCGGTCTGGAGGGCCAGGAGATCCCGGACATCCCGTTCATCGCGCCGGACGGCTTCCTGGAGCACGCGGTCAGCGAGAACATCTATGCCGGGCCCGCGATGGCCCGCCGCGCCTCGTTCATGTACGGACCCCAGCTGGAGAAGGGGCCGTCCGGGCAGGTGGGCGCGGGTCTGGGGCTGACCATCTCCACCGGCGAGGTCACCCTGATCCCGCCGAACCAGACCATCACCAGCGCCACCGCCACCCCGCGCGAGCAGTGGGAGGCCGCCGATGTGATCCCCTGGCGGCCCGGGCTGACCCGCCTGACGGTCGACGGGGTGCGCCTGATCTTCCAGCTCACGCCCGGCACCGAGGCGCCGGCGGAGATGAACATCTACCTCCCCCAGTTCCGGGCGCTGTGCATGGCGGAGAACGCCACCCACACCCTGCACAACCTCCTCACGCTGCGCGGCGCCCAGGTCCGTGACGCCCATGCCTGGTCGAAGTACCTCACCCAGGCCCTTCAGACGTTCGCTGAGCACACCGACGTCGAGTTCGCCCAGCACCACTGGCCGACCTGGGGCCAGGAGAACATCGTCACGCTGCTGAGCAACCAGCGGGACCTGTACGCCTACCTCAACGACCAGACGCTGCGGCTGATCAACCAGGGCGCCACCGGCATCGAGGCGGCCGAGGACTTCCAGTTGCCCGCCACGTTGGCCGCGCACTGGTACAACCGCGGCTACTACGGCTCGGTCAGCCACGACGTCAAGGCCGTCTACCAGCGCTACATCGGATGGTTCGACGGCAATCCGGCCCATCTGTGGAACTACCCGCCCACCGAGGCCGGACGCCGCTACGTCGACGCCCTCGGCGGCGCGGACAACCTCCTCGCCAAGGCCCAGGAGGCGTACGAGGCCGGGGACTACCGGTGGGTGGTGGAGCTGGTCAACCACGCCGTCTTCGCCCCCGGTCTCACCGACGAACACCAGGGCAGGGCCAAGGAGTTGCAGTCCCAGGCACTCACCCAGCTCGGTTACGGCGCCGAGAACGGCACCTGGCGCAACTTCTTCCTCACCGGTGCGAAGGAGGTCCTCGACGGGCCCGGGGGCACCCCCACCCAAGGCGGTTTCGACATGGTGCCGAGCCTGAGCCTGGAGCAGGTCTTCGACACCCTCGCCCAGGGCATCGACGGCCCCACGGCCGGCAAGGAGCAACCCGAACCGATCGCCCTGCAGTGGCACATCACCGAACCGCAGCAGGAGGGCGTCACCACCACCCTGCGCAACGGCGCGCTGATCCAGGTCCCGGGCAAGGACATCCTGGTCGCCAAGCCCCAGGCGACGATCACCCTCACCCGCCAGACCCTCAACAGGGTCCTGATCGCGGCCTCCGCCCCCGACGGCATCTTCCAGGACGTGTTCAACGCGGCCGTCGACAACGGCGACATCACCGTCACCGGTGACGACCCGACCGCGCCCGCCACCGTCTTCGGCTATCTCACCAAGCCCGACACCGACTTCGCCATCGTCACCCCGTAGCCGCCTCCCCGCCGGGCCCACGCCAGGCAGTCGTCGGGCCCCACGCGACCCGTGTGGGGCCCGACGGCCGCGTGCACAACGCGCTCCGGGCCGTCGCGTCCGGGCCGTCGGGCAACGGGCGCCGCCGACCGCGCGCCGCCTGCGCAGCCCGGCCGCCCCGCACCGTGTCGGACCGCCCAGGCACCCCCGGTACCCTCGCTGACCATGAAGTTCTCGGTCGATGCTCTGCTGTTCGACAGCGATGAGACGCTGGTCTCCTCCCTGGCCTCGGTGTCCCGCTGCTGGACGCGTTGGGCAATCGCGCACGGCCTCACCCTGGCCGACGTCCTGGCCGTCCGGCCGCACGGCCGCCCGGCGGCCGCGATCGTGGCGGACCTCCTGCCTTCGGAGCGGGTTGCCGCGGCACTGGCTGAGCTGCAACAGGCCGAGGTCGACGACGCCGTCGCCGGGGGTGTCGTCCCGGTGCCCGGCTCACGGGAGTTGCTCGCGTCCCTCCCCTCGCACCGTTGGGCAGTCGTCACCTCCGGCACCCGGCGCGTCGCGAACGCGCGCCTGAGCGCCGCCGGCCTCGATGTCGCGTACCTGGTGGCCGTCGACGACGTCACCCGTCACAAGCCGCATCCGGAGCCGTTCCTGACCGCCGCCCGGCTGCTCGGCGTGGACCCCGCCCGCTGCATCGCCTTCGAGGACGCCCCGGCCGGCCTCGACGCCGCTCGGGCCGCGGGCATGACCACCGTGGCGCTCACCACCACGCATGCAGCCGATGACCTGGCGTCCGGGGCCGACGCGGTGATCCCGGATCTCTCCGCCGTGACGGTGCGCCGCACGGACACCGGCATCGATGTGGCGGTCGCGGTGTAGGGGCCGCGGCAGGCGGTCCCGAGCTGCCGGCCCCGCTGCCGCTTCGGCGGGTTCTCGGCGTATCGGACGGGGCCGGGAAGCCGTTCGGGGGCGGCTCGGAGGACGAGGTGAAGAAAGTTCTCGTCGGATGTCGAGGACCGTCTTCCTGCTCCGACTGAAGGGTGACAGCGCGCCAGTGGGGCGCGTGGGACGGGGAGGACACCCGAGATGAAGTACGTCGCGATGCTCTACGGCAACCAGGCCAAGTGGGATTCCTTCCCGGCCGAGGCGTGGCCGGAGGCGATCGCCAAGCAGGACGCCTTCAACACGAGGTACCGGGAGAGCGGCGAGCTGCTGGGGGCCTTCGGTCTGGCGGATGCCGCCGCGGCCCAGCTGGTGCGCCGGGAGGACGGGGTCCCGGCCGTCACCGACGGGCGGTATCTGGAGACCGAGGAGTACCTCGCCAGCTTCTACCTGCTGGATTGCGCGAGCCTTGAGCGGGCGCAGCAGATCGCCGCGGACATGCCGTTCGCCGATGTGGAGCCGGTGGAGTTGTGGCCGGTGCTGCACGAGTCCGCGAAGGACGGGTGAGCGTCGCGCTCCACGAAGTCGAGGGCCTGCTGCGCGAGTCGGCGCCGCAGGCCCTCGGCGCGCTCGTCCGCCGGTGGGGCGCCTTCGACGCGTGCGAGGACGCCGTCCAGGAGGCGCTTCCGGCTCCTGGCCATTCCCCCGTACGAGTGCTCATGGGCTCGCGCCCGCATGGGCGGCTGCGGCTCGGGACAGCTTGGCCGAGCGGTACATCTGCCAAGGGATCGCCGAGGACCCAACTGTGCTGTGACAAAACAGGAGTTGGGTCCGAACCAATTGCCGAGCGTGCGCGTGGAGTCAGCGCCGACAGGCTCGTCGGTCCGGCTCCGCGGCACCACCCCGGCAGGCGTGCCGCCACATGGATCACGAGGACAGGGAGCCCTACACGGTGGCTATGACGGTTGAGACGATCGCGGACGCGTTGGAAGCGGCGAACAAGGTCGGTGACCCGCTCGCCGATGCGCTGGTGTCCGATCTGATCGACACCAGGGAGGTCGATGGCGTCAACGGTCTGTTCCGTACGATCGGGACGCTGAAGCCGGGCCAGGACAACGCGCAACTGCCGGTTCGCTTGCGGGAGTTCCTGGAGGTGGCGGCGGCCGAGCCGCCGGGGTGGAGCGAGGCGGACGTGCAGGCCGCGGAGGGTTTCTTCGCCCACCACCACGGTGAGGCGTCGATGCTTCAGGGCACCGTCGGACTCATCGGCACCTACCTCTCCCCCACCGGCGCGTTCACGCTCCGTTCGACCGGGCGCCTGGGCGGTGTGGAGGGTCCGGGCCGGCGACTGTCGCAGTCCTCCCGTCTCTTCCTCGACATGGGCAACAGGAACGCGCTGCGGGACGGGTCGCTCGCCGCGACCGTCACCAAGGTGCGCCTGGTCCACGCCTCGGTGCGGCAGCTGCACAAGAAGAGCGGCGAGTGGGACTACGAGAAGTGGGGCGAGCCGGTCTCGCAGAAGTACACCACCGGCGCCTCCTTCGTCTTCAGCACCCAGATCCTCCAGGCGATGAAGCACCTCGGCATCGACGTCTCGCGCGCGGACGCCCGCGGCTTCGTGTGTGCCTGGCACTACGTCAACCACTATCTCGGCACCCCGGAGCAGTGGTTGCTGCCCAAGGACGCCGACGAGGCCGAGCAGCTGTGGAACTCCCAGCGGGACACCGAGTGGCAGAAGACCGACGACGGGGTCTTCATGACCCGGCAGGCCGTCGACTTCTACCGGAAGTTCCTGCCGCCGGGGGCGCATGACGCCTATATGGCGATGGTCCGCGTGGCGCTCACCGACACGTACGCCGACATGGCCGGCCTCCCCCGCAGCGTCCTGGACCTGGCCGGCCAGCCGCTGGCCGCCGGCCACGACGTCATCAGCGGCATCGGCGGCGGCCTCTTCGGCGGCGCCACCAAAGAGGCCATCGGCGTCAACCCGTACAAGGAGATCCTCGGCATCGCGTCCAAGGCGTTCAACGGCGTCGAGCGCTTCGCCCTCACTCACGACGAGGACGACCAGCCGCAGATGCACCAGGAACTCCACGACAACCGCTGACGCCACGGTGCCTGCCTGGCCGACGTCCGTCGCACGCGCGGCGCGGTGGCCCGCGGGCTGCGCCAGGCACGGAGGGCGCCGAGGCGTAGGCAGGGGTGCGGGCGTCCCAACTGCTCGGCGATGTCTCCGGGTTGGGCCGCCTGCCGCATTCCCGGTCGGTGGTGGTGAACGCGCTTCCCGTCGGCGGGCGCTTCGCCCGTTCCGCCTACGGTTGCGACGCCGCCGACTCCGTTGGTTCCGGCCAGTGTCGGGCGCACCAGGCAAGCGCGGCGGCGGCGAGGAGCAGCGGCCAGATCAGGTACCACCCGGTCAGCGCAAGCAGGACGACGATGGTGGCGAGTGACGTCATGGCGGCGGCCATGCCCCATCGGGTGCCGTGTCGCAGCAGTCGGGCGCCGGCCGCCGAGCCGATGGCGTAGACGGCTCCCAGGCATGCCGTGGTGCTCAACACCAGGGGCTGAACCTCCGACTTCGTGGCGGCGGCGACGAGGAAGACGGTTCCCGAGATCGCCCCGACGACGGACAGGCTGCGCCGGGGTACACCGCCTGCCTCGGCGCCGCTGCCGAGTGCCCCGGGCAGCGCTCCGTCGCGGGCCAGTGCGGCTCCGAGCTTGGCCGTGCCGGCGATATAGGCGTTCATGGTGCCGAGTGTGGTGAGGATCGCGATCACGCTGGCGAGTACCTCGCCGAAGGGGCCGAAACCCAGTTCCAGCAGCGAGGCCAGGGAAGTCGCCGTGGTGCCGGAGACGCTGCCGAGCGCCAGCACCGTGACGGTCGCCAGGCCCAGATAGAGGACCCCTATCGTGAGCAGCGCTCCGACGGTCGCGCGCCTGATGTCGCGTTGCGGATGGGCGAACTCCGCGGACAGATGCGTGACGGTCTCCCATCCCGTGAACGACCACACCAGAAGTGCCGCGGCCGGACCGATCGCCGACCATCCGTGCGGGGCGAAGGGCCGTAGGTTTCCCGGGTCCGCGTGCGGGAGCGCCACCAGGATGCCCAGGGCGAGCAACAGCGCGAGCGATCCCGACAGGATGAGTTGGACCCGTCCGGAGACCCGCACCCCGAAGACGTTGGCCGCGAAGCCCACCACCAGCAGGCATGCCGCGTAGCCGGTGGTCGCCGCCCAGCCGCCGCCGGTGCTCCGTTCCAGATAGGACGCGCCGAAGAAGGCCAACGCCGGAATGCCCACCGGGGCGCCCAGATAGAACCACCAGCCCACGACGGTGGCGGCCCGGTGGCCGAACGCCCGGCGCACATACGTCGACACGCCGCCCGAGTCCGGCTGCCGTGCGGCAAGTGCCGCGAACGTCGCGGCCAGCGGGACGGACGTCACGATGAGCGCGAGCCAGGCCACCAGGGAGGCCGGGCCGGCCGCTTTCGCGGTCAGGCCGGGGAGCGCGAGGACACCGGTGCCCAGCACCGCTCCCACATACAAGGCCGTCCCCTGCGCGAAGTTGAGCCTCCCGACGGGAACCGAACCCTTCCGCTCAGCGGCGACCTGCCCTGCCTGCCGGGTACCCACCACCATCCTCCTTGCGTAGACGCACTTAACTTTATGGCGCTCAACTCCGCACCTCACAGGGGAACTTGTAAGCATCTGGGAGATTCAACTATCGAAAATTACGTACCATCGGCCAATGACTGATGATGTGAAAGCGTCCCTCGATGCGACCGACTGGCACCTCCTCAGCGAGTTGCAGACCAACGCCCGCATCACCTTCAGCGAGCTGGGGCGGCGCGTCGCCCTCACTCCGCCGGCGGTCGCCGAGCGGGTCAGGCGCCTGGAGCAGAGCGGGATCATCGAGGGCTACCGGACGCAGGTCAACCTGCCCAAGCTCGGACTCCCGATCCTGGCGTTCGTCAACATCGTCTTCCCCGGCGGCGACTACCGGGACTACGTCGGCATCTTCCGTGACTCCCCGGAGATCCTGGAATGCCACCATGTGACGGGTAGCGACTGCTTCATCGCCAAGGTGGCGGCGCGCTCGATGAGTCACCTTGAGGACGTCACGGCGCGTATCACGAGGATCGGCTCCCTCACGACGACGATCGTGTACTCGACCAGTGTGAGCGGCCGCGTGATCACCCACGGCATGACCGAAGCCGACGCGTCCGCTCCGCCTGAGCACGAGCAGGCACCGTAGGCGCTGTCTTGCAGGGAAGATCCAGCAGAAGTCAACTGTCGAGAGGGAAACCGGTGGTGCGCAATCGCTCGTGCAGCAGGCGCTTGTCCACCTTGCCCAGCGTGTCCCGGGGCAGTTCGTCCACGATGACCAGATGGGCGGGCAGGTACCAGTCGGTCATGCCGTTCCGTTTCAGGTGGGTGTGGAGCTCCGCGAGCGTGGGCGGTCGGTCTCGGGGGACGACGACGGCCCAGGGCAGTTCGCCATGGCGCTCGTCGGGCCGACCGATGACGGCGGCATCCTGCACCAGGGGGTGGTCCCGCAGCTCGCGCTCCACGTCCGTCACCGGGATCATCAACGCGGCCCGGCCGGACACCCGCTCGGCGACCCGGCCGAGGTACCGCAGTCCGCCGCGGCCGTCGGGGCGGACCAAGTCCCCGGTGTCGTACCAGCCGTCGGTCGTCCGCGGTGTCCAGGTGGGCCGTGCGGTGTCCCGGTCGAGGGTGGCCAGACACACGGCGGGGCCGCGGACATACGCCCGGCCGGCCGGCGGTTCCGTGTCGTCCGCGGGGCCGGACCGCACCTCGACGCCCGGGCGGGGGCGGCCGATGCTGTGCGCCGCCCAGTCGGCCGGGTCGTCGCGGCCGGTGCAGGTCACCCCGGCGGTCTCGGTCAACCCGTAGGCGTTGAGCACGGGGCAGGGGAAGACGCCGCGGGCCAGGTCGACGTCGCCGCGGGAGAGCGGGGTGGCGGTGCAGGCCAACGCGCGCAATGCCGGCAGGTGGTGCCGCGACCTGGCCTGGCATTCTGCCAACTGCCGTAGGTGGGCGGGGCAGAGCAGCAGGAAGCGGACGCGGTGCCGGTCGGCGAGATCGAGCACGGTCGGGGCGTCGAACTCGTCCCAGACGACCGTGGTGTGCCCGTGGACGAGCGGGCCGAGGACGGAGAACTGCAGGCCCAGGGTGTGCCCGAGCGAGGCGGAGGTGGCCACGCACTGGGGCCGTTCGCCCCCCGTGAACGGGCGCAGCATCTGCCGTACCGCGGCGTAGAGCGTGTTGCCGCTGTGCAGTACTGCCTTGGCGGCTCCGGTGGTCCCGGAGGTGAACGCCACCATGGCCACCGCGTCCGGGGGCTGCGGGGCGGGCGGTGGTGCCTGGCCCGCCGGTCCCAGGACGGTTGCGAGGTCCCTCGCCGCCGAGGGCGCTCCGGTGTCGAGCGTGACCAGTTGTGCGGTCGGTCGGGCGCGCCCCACAGCGCGGAGGGTCTCCTCCCGGGCTCGCCCCCGCCACTGATGCACCGTCATGAACACCGCGGCCTCGGTGGCGGCCGTCGCCCGCGCCACCTCACGCGCACCGGTCGACATCGGCAGCGGTGCCAGTACGGCGCCCAGTCGCAGCACCGCCAGCGCCAGCGCGGCCGTCTCCCACCAGTCGGGAAGTTGGTGGACCACCACCTGTCCGGGGCGGACGCCGAGCCGGTCGAGGCCGGTGGTGAAGGAGGCGACCTGTTCGGCCAACGTGCCGAAGGTGAGGGTCTGTTCCCGGCCCTCGGCATGCCGCCAGGTGACGAGGGCCGGGCGCTGCGGGTCCTGTGCGGCCCGCCGGTCCAGGTCCGCGGCGAAGGTGGTGTCCCGCCACCAGCCGGCCTTCCGGTATCCGGCGGCCGCCGACGGTCCGGGAACGAGCCCGCCGAACAGGTTCAGCACGCCTGCCCCCGTCCCCGCGCCCGCGCAGCCCTGGGTGCCTGGCCGGTCACAGCTCCCCCAACCTGTCGAGCAGCCCGACGGCGACCTCCACGTCCCCGGTCAGCGGCCGGTCCTCCATGCGCCGGTCGAGGGCCTCGTCGGCCAGCAGGAACGCCCGGGCCGCGGGCGTCCCGGCGGCCGGTGGTGTGCCGCGCTGGCGCAGTGCACGCACCGCGGCGACCAGAAGGCACGCGAGGACGACGCGGAGGCTCTCGACGGTCCGCAGCCCTTGGCGGGCGGCGAGCGAGGCGAAACTCGCCAGCTCCTCGAAGCCCTGGCAGAGCACCACGTGGCCGAGGGTGGCGGGGACCGCGGCGTTGTGCAGGTCGCTCAGGGCGTCGGCGACGGTGTGCCCGAGCACCATCACCCCCGAGCTCCCCTCCACGGCGAGAAAGGGGCGCAGCCCGGTCAGTGCCGGTTTGCACAGCGCCCCCAGCAGCGCGTGGGAGAGCTGGGCGACCTTGCAGACGGCCAGCCGGAGATGGTCCAGGACCAGTGCGGTCTGCGCGGCGAAGAATCCCCCGTGGTGATAGGCGGCCTGGTCCTCCGCGCTGATCAGCGGGTTCTCCGCGGCGGCGTTCAACTCGACGTCGAGCACCCGCTCCATGATGTCGGCGGCCTCCAGTGCCGCGCCGTACACCTGCGGCAGGCAGCGGAAGGCGAACGGGTCCTGCACACGGTCCGTCGACGGGCCGGCACGCTGCGTCGCACCCAGCAGGCTCCGCATGTGCGCGGCGGAGCGCACCGATCCCGGGTGCGGCAGAGCGTGGTGCACCGGCTCGGCGTACGGCTCCATCGAGGCGTCCACGCCGAGCAGGCAGAGCGCGGCGACGGCGTGCGCGGCGCGCAGCAGACGGCGCAGGTCGTCCAGGACGAGTGCCGACCGGCCCAGTGCCAGTGCATTGCTGCTGATCAGGGAGAGCGCATCATTGCTGTCCAGGGGGGCGGGCGACGGGGTGCCCTCCCACGGGACCTCGCCGGCAAGGGCCAGGCCCGTCTGGGCCAGCGCGGCGAGATCTCCGGTGCCGACCCCTCCGTACTCCTGGACCACCGGGTGGGCACCGCTGTTCACCGCCGCCACCAGGGCGTGCGCCACCTGCGGGTTGATCCCCGAACCGCCGGCGAGCAGCTGGTTGGTGCGGACCGCGAGCATGGCCCGCACCTCGCGGGCGGGCACCGACCGGCCGGCCCCGCAGGCATGGCTGCGGAGCAGCCGCATACCGTGCTCGGCGGCGTCCTGCGGCGTGACGGACACACCGCTGTTGGCGCCGACGCCCGTGGTGCGCCCGTAGAGGCGCCGGATGGCGACGAGGCGCAGGGCGGTGGCGTGGCAGCGTGCCATCCGTTCCACCGCGACGGGGTCGAGCACGGCCCGGGCGCGGCCGTCGGCGAGCCGCACCACATCGGCGTAGCCAAGTCCTGCCCCGTTGAGCGGGATGGTCCCCGCGGCGGTCGGGGCAGGGTCGCGTCGGCTGGGAGGCCGGTGCCCCACGCGCATGTCCTCTCTCACAGCGCCACGGCTGTCGCCACCCGGGCGGTGAGCGCTTCCGCGGCACCACTGTGCACCATGATGCCGGTCTCGTCCGGTTCGGGCAGCTCGGGCCGAAGCGGGCCCGCACACCCCGGCCCGGACGGGAACGGCGGGTGGCGCTCACCTCACCGTGCGGCGTCCTCCAGGAGGTCTCCGGCGGCGCGGTGGGGCGGCCGGGGAAGGGGGCTGAGCGTCGGCGGGCCGGTGGGGAACGAGCGCGCACCACCACGTCGGAAAGCCGCCGGACCTCGGCTTCCTCGCCGCATGCGCCGCACCGACGGCGCCCTCGACCGTGATGGCACTGGGCGGAGCGACCATGATCCTCGTGGCCCTGGCCGCGTGGCCGCACTTCGCCAAACGACTTACGTGGCCGAAGAGTTGAGCCGCGAATGGTCGCTCCGCGTCGCGGAAGGCCGCTGCCCGAGCGCCGCCGAACAGCCTCCAGCCTCCAGGCAGGACGGACTCGCCGACCCATGCTTGGCAGGCTCAGGGCACCGCCCACCCCCAAACGACGAAGGTCCTCTCCTCATACGAGGGGAGGACCTTCTGTTGGAGCGCCCGGCAGGCCTTGCACCTGCATCTCCCACCGGTTGGTGGATGTCTTTCCTTGGACCACAGACGCATGGCTCCCGCCCGTCACCGCGGGCCGAAGCTGCACCATGATCATATCGGATCCGTGGCGCCCCGCCGACCACCGCGGCCTGGCATGCTCAGCCGCCGGTGCCTTTGTCCGCCAGGAGGTCCCTGATGCGTGCGTCGACCTCCTGGCAGTCATAGCCCCGCCGCACGATCTCGAACGGGAGCTGGGCGACTGGCGAGTCGGCCTCGGACAGGGCACGGAGGTAGTGGTCGACCTGCCGGCGGTCATAGCCCCGCCGCGCCACATTGAAGCCTCGGAACTCAGACGGTTTCGACACTGCGCGTACCACTCCAACCCGATAGGGAGACGGGTGCGGCCGCCGCCGGTCGCCGGTGCGCGGGACTGAAGTTCATGCAGTTGCCGCGGCCCACAGCGTAGACCCTGGCGGCCGCAACTTTTCTGCGAAGCAGGGAAGTTCGGCTACCAGCCCGCGCCCGCTTAGGTGAAGTGGAGCCGATGGAAGGCCGATTGGGGTTCCGCACAGCAAGAGCGCACCAGATTCCCCCACCTCTTGACGATCTCCGCCCCGACTCCGCATCGTTCTCGGAAGGGCATTGCCGTGGGGTGCGCTCCAGCGCACAATGTGCATGACAAATCCGCCCCGGCGGAAGGAAACTGACGCCGTGGAACTCCGGACTCAGAGCTGAGAGGACCCCACATGTCTCGACCTCTCGTCGGCACCCTGGCCACCGCCGCACTCGGCGCCGCCGCCCTGCTGACCGCCGCCGCCCCGGCGGGCGCCGCCCCGGTCGGCCCCGCCGCGCACCACAATCCCACGCCACCGCGCACCCAGGCCGTCGACTTCGCCGGCACGGTGGCGCTGAACAACTGCTCCGGCTCGATCGTCAAGATGCCCACCTCGCAGCCGAACGACCCGGCATTGGTGATGACCAACGGCCACTGTCTGGAGACCGGGATGCCGGCGGCGGGCGAGGTGATAGTCGACCAGCCCTCCAGCCGCAGTTTCACCGTCCTGGACAAGTCCGCCGGGAACCTGGGCACGTTGACGGCCACCAAGGTCGTCTACTCGACGATGACCGACACCGACGTGACGCTGTACCAGACCGGCTCGACCTATGCGCAGATCGAGCAGAAGTACGGGATCAAGCCGCTGGAGGTGTCCACCGACCACCCCACCAAGGGCGCCGCGATCTCCGTCGTCTCCGGCTACTGGAAGAAGACCTACAACTGTAGCGTGGACGGGTTCGCCCCGACCGTGAAGGAAGGCGATTGGACCTGGAAGGACTCGGTCCGCTACACCCCGGAGTGCAACGTGATCGGCGGGACCTCCGGCTCGCCGGTGATCGACAACGCCACCGGCAAGGTCACCGCCATCAACAACACCATCAACGAGAACGGTGAGCACTGCACCGTCAACAACCCCTGCGAGGTGGACGAGAGCGGCAACGTCACCGTCCACCAGGGCATCGGTTACGCCGAGGAGACCTACACCATCCCCAAGTGCTTCGGCGCCGGCAACAAGCTCGATCTGAACGGCGACGGCTGCACCCTGCCCAAGCCGTCGGGCGTCCGCCGCTGACGGCCGGCCGCGGTCGGCAGTGAACCGGGTCCCGTGCGCCATGTGCACGGGACCCGGCATTGGGTACGGGGAGCCCAATCGCCAACGGCCCCCGAAGCCGGACGGTCCGCACCCGAGTGAGATCCGAACCTGCCAACCCCTCAACGGAGCCCTCTCGGTGGGGGTTTTCCCCACCCCAGCACGGTGGTCTCCCCTATGTACCGTCATGCCGACGTCGACTTGACTGCTCACCGGTCGCGCTGAAGAGGCTCAAGGAGACGACTCATGGGGATACGTGCAAAGTCGGCCGGCGGCACCTCACTTGCCACTACTGTCCTGCTGGTCGTCGGCTCGCTGGCGGCAGCGGCCCCCGCGCCGGCGGCGTCGGTTCGCCCAGGACCGAGTGGCTACTCCGTCGCCCAACTGCGGCACGACGTCGCCGCCGTCCGACAGGCGGGCGGCGGCGCGGTGAACGTGGTGGCTCGGGTCGACGCGCCGGGTGGGCCGTTGCAGGCCCGGGCAGGCGCCGCTGCCGCCGGTTCGACGGCGCCTGTGCCGTGGGGCGCGGAGTTCCGCATCGCGAGCACCACCAAGACGTTCGTGGCGACCGTGGTCCTCCAACTGGTCGCCGAGAAGCGGCTGTCGCTCGACGACTCCGTTGAGCACTGGCTGCCCGGCGTGGTGGCAGGCCACGGCAACGACGGACGGCGGATCACCGTACGCGACCTGCTGCGGCAGACCAGCGGCCTGTTCGACTACATCGATGACGCCGGCGTGCAGAAGATGCTGCGGAACTTCGACGCCAACCGCTACAGCGACACCCCGCCCACCGAACTCGTCGCCATCGCCATGCTGCACCGCCCCCTGTTCGCCCCGCAGCCCGGCGGCCGTACGCGCTGGGCCTACTCCAACACCAACTACCTGCTGGCGGCGATGATCGCGCGGAAGGCGGGCGGTGCGGACTGGCGCGAGCTGGTCGAACACCGCATCATCGCGCGGCTGGGTCTGCGCCACACCGTGATCCCCGGAGCCAACCCGTTCCTGCCTGAACCGCACGCACGCGTCTCCCTCAGCACCGCGCCCGGCACCTCGCTGGACATCACCGACAACAGTTACCAGCACACTGCCGACTCCGGCATCGTCAGCACCACCGAGGACCTCAACACATTCTTCCGTGCTCTCGCGAGCGGGGAACTCCTCCCGGCCGAGCAGTGGCGCGAGATGCGACAGACGGTCTCGCGCACCGACGACCCCGAGGACGTCCGGGAGCAGCCCTTGGGCGACTACGGCCTCGGATTGCGGAAGATCCCGCTATCATGCGGGAGTTACTCCTACGCACACGAGGGCGACGGGATCGGCGTCTACACCCGTCCCGCGGTCACCGCCGACGGCCACCGCGCCGTGACGATCTCCCTCACCAGCACCTCGACCCTGCCGGACCTCCCCGCCCTCAACAAGGCGACCAACGCACTGATCGACAACGCCCTGTGCAACCGCTCCTGAGCGGTGCCACCGGGCCGTACGCTCACCACTCGATGGGAAAGGACCCGACGACCGTGGCTCGTGCCGTGACTCTGATCCGCTCCGCGTCCCTGTCCGACGTCGCCGAGTACGCCTATGCGGCCACGGCGCCCGCCGAGTCCCGCCTGGTCTTCCTCGCCGGTGCCTGTCCACTCAACGACGACGGGTCCACGGCGGCGGTCGGAGACTACGCGGGCCAGGCACGGAAGGCCGTTGAGAACATGCGGGCCGCTCTCGCCGCGGCCGGCGCGTCACTCCAGGACGTCATCAGCACCAGGGTCCTCGTTGCATCCGCCCGGCGCGAGGATCTGGTCGCGGCCTGGGAAGTGGTCCGGGACTCCTTCGCCGACCATGACGTCCCCAGCACCTTGATGGGCGTCACCGTGCTCGGCTACAAGGACCAGCTCGTCGAGATCGAGGCCGTCGCCGCCGTACTCGATTCGTGAGTCCGTTGACGCACCGCGGGGGGCCGGCAGGGCAGTTCGCCGTTGTTCTGCTTCCCCCCGGCCGGCTCGGCAGCAAGAAACCACATCCGGGGGCGTGCGGTACGGCGCTCTGATTCTGGCTGTCGGACGTGGCCGGGCGCCTGCTTCAGCTGTCGTGCCTGGCGGTTCGGCGCTGCTCGGCGCGGTGGGCCAGTGCATCGAGGATGCGCTGCCATGCCGGTGAGGTCCCGGAGATCAGGGAGCACACCAACTCCCCCGCCCCGTTGCTGTCCCGTTCGCGCTGCACCTCCCAGGCTTAGTCCAGGCCGACCGCGCTGGCGCCCGGCAGGAACACCACGGCCAACCCTGACGCAGGGTCAAGGTCAACCCCTTCCGCCGCCGCACCCGAGACGCACGCAGTGCGCGGCCCGCAGCCCGCAGCCACCGCGACCTACGCCGCACCTGGCTCGACACACCACCGGGACGTGCGCACGCCGGGCATCCGCCCAACGCACCTATCCGCTACGACAGTTGACGTCCCCGGACAACCAGCGCGGCAATGGCCGAGGGATCCTCCTGGCATGTGATCTCTGTCTGCCGTCTCGCAGGAAAGTGCCCGTCCGCCATAATCGCTCCCATGGGAAAGAGCTACGAGCGGATATCCGGCAGACTGCGTTCCTTCATCGAATCTCAGCACATCTTCTTCACCGCGACGGCGCCGCTGGACGGCGACGGCACCATCAACCTTTCACCCAAGGGCTTGACCGGCTCGTTCGCCGTGCTCGACGAACTCGCCGTGGCCTACCTCGATTTCGCCGGCAGCAACGCCGAAACGGTCGCCCATCTGCGCGAGAACGGCCGTATCACCCTGATGTGGTGCGCCTTCGACGGGCCGCCCAACATCGTGCGTGTGCACGGCCGCGGAGAGCCGGTCTTCCGCGACGACGCACGCTGGGCGGAGCTGATGAGCCACTTCCCGGACATCGACCCGACCCTGCACGGCCTGCGCGCGATCATCGTGGTGACCGCGGAGAAGATCCGCGACACCTGCGGTTACGCGGTCCCGTTCATGACCTATGACGAGGACCGCTCACTGCACGCGTCGCGCTTCGCGCGCGAGACCGACGAGTCTCTCGATGCGTACTTCCACAAGAAGGAGCACATCGCCTCCAGCATCGACGGCCTGCCGGGGTTGCCGCTGCCGCTGCCACCGCTTCCGGGCACCGAGTGAATCCCGGCCGCTGGAGCGGGCACCACGGCTGATCCGTCCGGAAGCCGGTCACGTCGCAGAGGACGCGGACGAAGGCGGCGGCACAGGCCGACGCCCCCTGGACCTGACTGCCGGCGCAGCGACAACCCCCCTGACCGGCAAGGCAGATCGGCCCTGCCCATCTACCCTCCCGGCAGGGCGTCCAGGTCAGGCCCCGACCAGGGCACTGATCAGCTTGCGGGCCACCGCCTTCGTCAGTCGCGGTGAGCCAGTCCTCCCCGCACCCGCAGTGACGGGCGTGGTGCTGGCCCACATCCGGCTCGGCGCCCCGCAGAACGGTCCGATCGTGCACCTGCTGGGACAGGGAGAGGCCCAACGGCTTGCGCAATCGCTGCGGCTGCTGGTCACCGGCATGCTGGAGGCGTGACGGCCCCCAGAGGGCCGCGCCGCCTCACGGCCGTAGACCCAGTCACCTCCCACTGGTTGGCACCAGAGACCGCGTCAGCGGACATCGCTTCTTTGGTGCCTGATCGTGCTCTGACTGGGGTGTTCGGGCGGCGTACCGGGGGCCGATGACCGGTCGGGACTGTGGGCTCGGTGTTGGTGGTGCATCGGCGGGGCCCGGGAGCCCGGCCGGCGAACCGGCCGGGCGTCCGGGGCCCTACATGCCTGCCGACCAGGCGGTTGCCGACCGGATCACCCCGTCAAGGGCAGGCACTCGGCGAGCAGGTCGACGACGTCACGCCAGGCTCGCTGCGCGTGCCGTGCGTGGTAGCCGACGCCGGGGAGCACGTCCTGGTCGACCGTCGGGTGATGGAAGGCGTGCAAGGCACCGCCGTAGACCACCAGGCGCCAGTCGACGCCTGCGGCCTGCATCTCGGCGGCGAACGCTTCCCGTTGCGCGGGCGGCATGATCGGGTCCTCCGACCCGACCCCGGCCCACACCGGGCAGCGAATGCGCGCCGCCTCCCCCGGTCGCCCCGTGATCAGTCCGTTGACCGTCCCGATCGCGCGCAAGTCGGCGCCGTCACGCCCGAGTTCCACCGCGATCGCACCCCCGGTGCCATAGCCGACGGCGGCGATCCGGTCGGGGTCGGTCCGCGGTTCGGCGCGCAACACGTCCAGCGCCGCATGGCCGATGCCCCGCATCCGGTCGGCGTCGGCGAGCAGGGGCATGATGCGCGCCAGCATCTCCTCGGGGTCGGTGAACCAGCGCCCGCCGTTGATGTCGAAGGCGAGCGCCACATACCCCAACTCGGCCAGCGCGTCGGCCCGTCGGCGCTGGAAGTCGTTCAGCCCCGGCCCCTCGGGCCCGACCAGGACCGCGGGCCGGCGGTCGACACCGGCCGGGAGCGCGAGGTGCCCGACCATCGTCAAGCCGTCGGCCGGGTACTCGACCGTGCGCGTGGTAATCGTCGTCATGAGACGGGACTGTAGTGATCGTCCAGCCCAGGCGGGCCGTGTTCACCGCCGGCAGAACAGCGCGGGTGCGCCTATGACATGCGGGGTGCCAGGTGCACGACGTCGCCTGCGCGGGGAGCTCCGACCGGGCCGTAGTCGCCGGTCGACAGACAGCAGACAGCAGACAGCGGTCAGCGCGTGGCGGCCCCCGCGGGCAGGCCGCGCTGCTCCGCCGGCCGCCGAGGCGGCAGGCCCACCGGGAAACAGGCCGCGCGATGCGAGGTCGAGCCGCGACGACCGCCGCCGACTCCATATCGCCGGGCAAGGCGGCTCCACGCGGTACAGGTGGCCCTCGATCCGACCGTACCGAAGCCGATTCGGTTGATCCAGGCTCATGCCGTACAGTTGACCATGCCGACGCGGGGTGGAGCAGCTCGGTAGCTCGCTGGGCTCATAACCCAGAGGTCGCAGGTTCAAATCCTGTCCCCGCTACTCGAAAAGTGAAGGCCCGGTATCCACCGGGCCTTCACTGCGTTCAGGGTCATGGCCCGACGCTGCTGAGAAGTTCCGGAGCCGGCGCCAGTGTGAACCACGCCCTAGAGAGCATCCTCTCGCCGGGCCACCATCACCAGTTCCGCCGCCGGGCCCACCAGGCGCCGTCCGGTGGGCCAGACCGCGCGCAGGTCGCGCGTGAGGTCGACACCCGCCACCTCGACGCCGGTCAGCCGGCCCTCGCTGATGTCCCCGCGAACGGCCAGCTCGCTCAGGACGGACGGGCCGGTGCCGGCGATCACCGCGCCGCGTACGGCGGCCGTGGAACCGAGTTCGACCAGGGGCCGGGCACGGTCGCAGCCGGCCAGGTGCAGGGCGCGGTCCAGGGTCTGGCGTGTGCCGGATCCGCTCTCCCGCAGCACCAGCGGCGTACGGGACAGTTCCCGCGCCGAGAGCGGTTCGCGTCGTCGCGCCCACGGGTGCCCGGGGTCGACCACGACGACGAGCCGGTCCTCTGCCACCTGCCGGGTGGACATCACGCGGGGCAGGTGCGGTCCCTCGATGAACCCGATGTCGGCCTCGCCTGATTCGACCAGTTCGGGCACGTGCTCGCTGTTGGTCACCTGAAGCCCGATGTACAGCTCCGGCCGGCGGCCGCGCAGCTCGCTGATCCAGGTCGGCAGCAGGTACTCGGCGATGGTCAGGCTCGCCGCGACGCGCAGTTCGGCCTCCCGCCTGTCACGCAACTTCCCGGCCCCGGCGAGCAGTTCGTCCAGCTCGTCCAGGACCCGCCGGGCCTGTCCCGTGACGACCTGCCCGGCCAGCGTCAGCCGGGAGCCGCGTCGGGTCCGGTCGACCAGTACCAGTCCCAGCCCGCGTTCCAGGGTCGAGAGCCGGCGGCTGGCGGAGGGTTGGGATATCCGCAGTTGCTCGGCCGCACGGCCCAGGCTGCCCAGGTCGGCCACGAGGACGAGGAGCCGCAGCGACTCCAGGTCCGGTGTGCGCACGGGGAGGCGGAGGGTGGGGCGGTCCGGCGGGGTGGAGGGGGTTGTCACAGCCGTAGCGTATGAGGTGGTCATACGGCTCCGCTATGAGCTCGTGCTCGATCAGGGGCTACAGGGCAGGCGTGGGGCCGCGCAGAGTGGTGATCATGAAGGACGCCACTCTCCCCCGGTCAGGGACCTCCCACCCGTCCCGCCGTGCCTCCGCCCGCAAGCCCGGCGCCGCCCTCGGCGCGCGGCTGCCCGGGCTCGCCCTCGCCGTCGCCGTCGCCCTCGTCGCAACGGCGCTGGGCCGGCTGGTACCCGTCGTCGGCGGGCCGGTGAGCGGCATCGTGCTGGGGGTGCTGGTGGCGGTCGTGGTCCGGCCCGGCGAGCGGATGCGGCCCGGCATCGCCTTCGCCGGACGCGGGGTGCTCCAGGCCGCGGTGGTGGTACTGGGCGCGCAGCTGTCCCTGGGGCAGGTGCTGCGGGTCGGTGTCGGCTCGCTGCCGGTGATGATCGTGACCCTCGTGGTGTGCCTGGCGGCGGCGTACGTCATCGGCCGCCGTCTCGGTGTCGTCCGCGATCTGCGCACCCTGATCGGTGTGGGTACCGGCATCTGCGGCGCCTCCGCGATCGCCGCGGTCACGCCGATCATCGGCGCGGCGGAGGCGGAGGTGGCCTACGCGGTCTCCACGATCTTCGTCTTCAACGTCGCCGCGGTGCTGACCTTCCCGGTCCTCGGGCATCTGCTGGGCATGGGCCAGCACGCCTTCGGTCTGTTCGCCGGCACGGCGGTCAACGACATGTCCTCGGTCGTCGCCGCGGCCACCACCTTCGGTGGCCCGGCGGCCGATTACGCGGTGGTCGTCAAGCTCGCCCGCACGCTGCTGATCATCCCGATCTGCCTCGGCCTCGCCGCTCTCGCCCGCCGCCGGGCGCGGAGGGCCGACGCCGGTGCGGCGGGTTCGGAGCAGGGGCTGCCCGGCCCGGTGCGCGTCGGCCGGCTGGTGCCGTGGTTCCTCGTCGGCTTCCTCGTCCTGGCGGCCGTGAACACCGCCGGTCTCGTCCCCTCCGCGGCCCACGGCCCGCTCAGCATGCTCGCGGTCTTCCTGATCACCGTTGCCCTGTCCGCGATCGGCCTGTCCACCGACCCCGCCAAACTGCGCCGAGCCGGCGCCGCACCGCTGTTGCTCGGGGGCTGCCTGTGGCTGGTGGTGTCCGTCACGAGCTTGGCCGTCCAGTTCCTCGTCCGGTACGTGTGACGGACGCTCGCAACAGGGCGCAGGGTCCCGGCGGGTACCGACAGACTCCCGCGGGCATCGACCGTCGACAGCACGCACTCAGCAGAGCGTGAAGCTGAGGAGAGCGCAGGTGCGGCCCGGCCTTACCGCCGGGCCGCACCTGCGCGCGCCCGGCGCCCTCCCCGAGCGGCACCTGGTCCACCCTGCGTGCCGTCCTCGTCCGACCGGACGGCTGCCTCGCCCACGCCCCCATCCGCCGCTCCCCTCAACTTGGCTGCGGCACCCGCCCGTTGGGCCGCTCCACGAGCCGGAGCCGGCACGTTGCCGAGCGGCCCCGCGCCGCTGCCGCGCGCCGTCCCCGCCCCCGCGGCGGCGTCGGATCCGGATCCCCGTTACGCTCTGGGCCGGCACGGCGCCACCGGCCGGCCTGGCACCAACGATCTGGACGGGGAATTTCCGTGCGCTACCTGGTACGCGACCGCTTGTTGGCTTTCCATGAGGAAGCCTGGATCGAAACCGAGCACCAGGAGAAGCTGTACAAGGTCAACAGGAAACTGCTGCGCCTGCGGACCACCTTCGACTTCGTGGACACCGACGGCAACCAGATCGCCAGCATCGTCAAGAAGGCCCTCACCTTTCACCACACCATCCTGATCAAACGGGACGGTGAACTGGTGGGCCGGATCAGCAAGCGGACGTTCAGCCTCTTCGGGGACCGGTTCAAGGTCAGTCTGCGCGACGGGCGGCGGCTGCACATCGCCGGGAACTTCTGGGACCGGGAGTTCGACATCCAGCACGACGGCACCACCCTGGCGCACGTCTCCCGGCGCTGGTTCACCATCCGGGACACCTACGCCGTCGACGTGATGAGCCCGCAGGACGACATGCTGCTGGTCATCCTGGCGGTGTGCGTCGACCACACCCTTGAGGACCTCAAGGACGAATAGTTCAGCGGCCTCTGATCCGGTCCGTTCCGTATCCCGCTCGGGGCGGAACCCGACGGCCGGGCGGAACGCACGAGGTCCCGCCCACAGGAGGGGCGGGACCTCGTCGCCGGGCCGGATGTCGTGCGCGGGTGTCAGCGGTAGTACAGGGCCGTCCGCTTGCCGTCCACCTCGTGGATCTGGACGGGGGTGTCGAACACCTCGCTGAGGATCTCCGGGCGCATCATGCCCTCCGCCGTGTCGGAGGCGGCGATGCGTCCGTCGCGCAGGGCGATGATGCGGTCGGAGTACGTCGCGGCGAAGTTGATGTCGTGGATGATCAGTACGACCGTCTTGCCCAACTCGTCGGCCGCGCGGCGGAGTTGGCTCATCATGCGCACGGAGTGCTTCATGTCGAGGTTGTTCAGCGGCTCGTCGAGGAGGACGTACTGGGTGTCCTGGGCCAGCACCATGGCGACGTAGGCGCGTTGGCGCTGGCCGCCGGAGAGCTGGTCGAGGTAGCGGTGTTGAAGATCGCCGAGGTGGAGGAAGTCCAGCGCCTCGTCGACGTGGGCGACGTCCTGGGCGGTCAGCCGCCCCTTGCAGTGCGGGAAGCGGCCGAACGACACCAGTTCCCGTACGGTCACCCGGGCCGTGAAGTGGTTCTCCTGCCGCAGGATGGACAACACCCGTGCCACGTCCTGCGACTTGGCTTGGTGCACATCGAGGCCGTCGACGGTCACGGTGCCCGAGGTCGGCTCGGCGAGCCGACCGAGGATGGTGAGCAGCGTCGACTTGCCCGCGCCGTTGGGCCCCACCAGCGAGGTGACGCCGCCAGCCGGGATGCGGCCGGAGACCGGTCCGAGCACCACATGCTCGCCGTACGCCTTGCGGATGTCGGTGAACTCGATCACAGGGTGCCCTTCCGGAGCAGACGGACGAGGAAGACCGCCCCGCCGAGGAATTCGATGACGACGGTGAGCATGCCGGAGGCGTAGAAGACGTGCTCCATGACGAACTGCCCGGCCACCAGGGTGAACAGCCCGATCAGGAAGGCCAGCGGCATGACCGCGGAGTGCCGGTGGGTGCCGGCCATCTGGTAGGCGAGCAGCGCGGTGACGAACCCGAAGAAGGTCATGGGGCCCGCGAGCGCCGTGGACAGGGAGACCAGTACGGCGATCACCACCAGCATCAGCGTCATCTCGCGCTTGTGGTCGATGCCCAGGTTCGTCGCGGCGTCGCGGCCGAGCAGCAGGGTGTCGAGGCGGTGGCGCCGCCGCCAGAGGATGGTCCCCGCGACCAGGCACACCGCGCCGGCCAGCGGCAGGTAGGACGCCTCGGCGCTGCTGAGCCGCCCGAACAGCCGGGCCGAGAGCACGTCGTACTCGGCGGGCGACAGCAGCCGTTGGAGGAAGAGGGACAGGCTGGTGAAGGCGAGGCCGAGCGCGACGCCGACCAGCAGCAGTACCTGCATGCTGGCGTGGCTGCCGGAGAACAGCCAGCGGAACAGCAGGGTGGTGAAGGCGACCATCAGCAGGGTCTGGGTGATGAGCTTGGGCAGCCCGTCGGTGGTGGCGAAGACGCTGCCGCCGAAGACGAAGACCATCAGGGTCTGCATCAGTGTGTAGACGGAGTCGAAGCCCATGACCGAGGGGGTCAGGATGCGGTTGTGGGTGATGGTCTGGAAGACCACGGTGCCCACGGCCTGTGCGAAAGCGGCCACGACCATCGCGCCGAGCATGGTCAGCCGCCGCTCGATGGCGAAGTCGAACGAGCCCTGGACGAAGAGGAAGAGGAAGCACACCACGGCGGCGGCGGTCAGCGCGGCCGTCACTCCGATCCGTGCGCCGACCGACAGTCCCCGTCGTGCGCCGGCCTCGGCGGGCGGGGTCTGTGCGACGGGTGCGGGCGGTGAGCTCCGGGGAGCCTCGGTGGCCGTCGCGGGAGTCTCAGACATACGCCTTACCTCGCTGACGCAGGATCATCACGACGAACACGGTCGCCCCGACCGCACCGAGCACCACGGTGGCCGGGATCTCCAGTGGGAAGACCACGACGCGTCCGACGAGATCGCAGGCGATCATCAGGGCGACGCTGCTGAGCACGACCCACGGGAGGTTGCTCCGTACGTCGTCGCCGCGGACGAGGGAGACCAGGTTGGGCACGATCAGTCCCAGGAACGGGATGAAGCCCACCACCACGGCGGTGACGCCGGTCGCCAGGGCGACCATGGTGATCCCGGCGAACATGATGCGCCGGTAGGGCAGGCCGAGGCTGGTGGCCACGTCCTTGCCGAGTCCGGCGATGGTGAACCGGTCGGCCGCGAAGTAGAGCGCGACGACGATGAGTCCGACCACCCACAGCGGTTCGTAATTGCCGCGCACCACGGAGCTGAAGCCGCCGGAGCGCCAGGCGGCGAGCATCTGCAGCAGCTCGGTGGAGTTGGCGATGTACAGCGTCACCGCGCTGACCAGCGTGCCGAGCATGATGCCCACGATCGGCACGATGACCTGCGATCTGAGCGCGATGCGCTGGAGTACGCCGAGGAAGACGAGCGCGCCCGCGAAGGCGAACAGGCTCGCCACGATCATCTTCACCATCACCGGCGCGGCCGGCAGGTACAGGGTGAGCAGCAGAATGCCCAGGGCCGCCCATTCGCTGGTCCCGGTGGTGGTCGGTTCGACGAACCGGTTCTGTACGAGCATCTGCATGACCACGCCGGACACGGCCATCGCCGCGGCGGCGAAGACCAGCGCGAGCGTGCGCGGCACCCGGGAGATGAAGAACATGCTCCGGGCGTCGGGGTCCGTGAACAGGGCGGGGATGTCGATGTGGTAGCCGCCGACGAGCAGTGAGGCGGCGATCAGCGCCAGCACACACAAGGTGGCCAGCGCGAGCGGAAGTTTGCGCATGCGGTTTCCGAGGGGTCAACGGACGGCGTGCGGGCACCCGTGCCGTGGCGGCAGGGTGCCCGCGCCGGCGGGGGGGAGGGGTCAGCCGGCCTTGGTGAAGGCGGTCGCCACCTGGTTGAAGGCGTCGGTGTATGCCTGGGCGCCCTCGGTGACGTAGAAGTCCGTCGGCAGGTAGACGACCTGTCCCTTCGTGCGGAAGGTGGTCTTGTCCCATGCCTCCATGCCGTCGACCAGCTTCTTCGCGGCAGCGGACTCCTTGCCCGGCTCGGCCACGGCGGCGTCCCGGTCCATCAGGATCACCCAGTCGGGGTTGAGTTGGGCGATGGTCTCGGGGGCGAGCCCGGAGTCGTTGTGGACGGAGGTGCTCTTCTCGCCGTCGGCCTTGAGCACGTTCTCCAGCTTCAGCGGCTCGATGATCCGCCCGATGCGGCTGGCGCCGTTGTCGACCTTTCCGGCGGTGACGACGCCGAGGAACACCTTCTCGCCCTTGGTGGCGTCGGCGGCGGCGCTCTTGGCCTTGTCGAGCGCGTCGACGATCTCCTTGGCCTTGTCCTCCTTGCCGAAGATCTTGCCCAGCGCCTCGGTCTGCGTCTTGAGCGCGTTCACGTACCCGCCCTTGGCCTCGTCGGACGGCGCGACGTCCACGGTCTTCGCGATCTTGGACAGCTTGTCCTGGTGGCTGGCGAACCGGTAGCCGCCGATGATCAGGTCCGGCTCGGCGGCGTTGACGGCCTCGAACTTGGGCTCGCGGTGGCTGCCGGCGTCGGCGATCGAGGAGTCGTTCTTCCAGTCCTCGAACCCCTTCTTGGGGAGCAGCGGCTTCGGCACGGCGACGGGCTTGACGCCGAACGCCTTGAGGGTGGCGAAGGAGGTGTTGTCCAGTGCGACCACCCGTGCGGGCTTGTGCGGCACCTTCATCTCGCCGTTGCCCGTCGCGACCGAGACGGTGTCCTTGCCCTTGCCCTCGTCGGACTTCTTGTCGTTGCCGGATCCGCAGGCGCTCAGCATTGCGCCCGCGCACAGGATCGTGCCGGTGACGGCGAAGGTCTTACGAAAACGTGTGGAACGCACGGCGGTGACTCCTAGTTAGGTCTGACGGGCAGCCGGCAACGCCCCCTCCCGCAGCGCCGGCCACGTGCTACCCCCGGAAGGCTTTGCTTAGCCTAACCTAACTTTTGGAAGTGTTGATCCATTCATTACCGAATCACGGGATTGGGGACCCTTCCTCCGGGTCCGCGGCACATGCGGCCGGCCCCTCCCCGCCTGGCGTCGTCCGCTGTGCGGCGTCGGCACCGGCGTCTTGGCGACGGCCCGCGCGAACGCCGCCCAGGCGCCCCGACGCCATGGCCTTCCCTGCCGCTGCGGCCCTCGATTCGTTTGTGCCGCGTAAGTGCCGTAGAGTTCACCGTGCCGACGCGGGGTGGAGCAGCTCGGTAGCTCGCTGGGCTCATAACCCAGAGGTCGCAGGTTCAAATCCTGTCCCCGCTACTCAAAAAGTGAAGGCCCGGTATCCACCGGGCCTTCACTGCGTTCACGGCCCTTCTGCTGCTTCCCCGGCGCCGCCCGCGGCCGGACCCGAGGAACGGAACGTGCGCCGGTACGCCGACGGGGCGACCCCCGCCTCCGCCGCCAGGTGCCGCCGCAACGAGGTGGCGGTGGCGAAGCCGACCTCGTGGGCGACCCGTTCCACCGGCAGGTCGCTGGACTCCAGCAGGTGCCGCGCCCGTCGCAGGCGCTGCTGGGTCAGCCAGCGGCCGGGGCTCAGACCGGTCTCCTCCCGGAAGCGCCGGGCGAAGGTACGGGTGCTCATCGCCGCGTGCGCGGCCAACTCGCCCAGCGACAGCTGCAGTTCCAGCCGTTGCAGCGCCCAGTCGCGGGTCGGCCCGGTGCCGGTTCCGCTCGCCGGCGGCACCGGCCGCTCGATGTACTGCGCCTGCCCGCCGTCCCGGTACGGCGGCACGACGCAGCAACGGGCGACCTGGTTGGCCACCTCGCTGCCGTGGTCCTGGCGCACCAGGTGCAGGCAGACGTCCACACCGCTCGCCGCCCCGGCGGAGGTCAGCACGTCACCGTGGTCGACGAAGAGCACCCCGGCGTCGAGGTCGACCCGGGGGAACAGCTCCTGGAAGTAGTCGGTGAGCGCCCAGTGGGTGGTGGCCCGGCGCCCGTCCAGGAGACCGGCGGCGGCCAGCAGGAACGCACCGGTGCAGATGGACACCAGACGGGTGCCGGGGCGGACGCGGGAGAGGGCGGCGAGGGCCCGCGGGTCCGGGGCGGCGGCCGCGGCAGGGGAGAGCGCGTACGGAGGGATGACCACGGTGTCCGCCTCGGCCAGCACCTCGGGCCCGTGCCCGGGGGTGACGGTCAGGTCCGAGTCGGTACGCACGGGCTGCCCGTCCACGCTCGCGGACAGCACCTCGTAGCGGCCGTCGGCGGAACCCAGGACCCGGTGCGGGATGCCGAGTTCGAAGGGGTAGACGCCGTCGAGGGCGAGGACGACGACCTTGTGGGCGCCGGGCCGCGGGTCCGGGCGCATCCGGCGGTCCAGTTCGGCCGCGCGGTCGGCGAGGTCACGCGCCCGGGAGGGCGCTGCGGACGCGGGGCGGGCCGTGGGAGTGCTGCGGGTGCCGGGGGCGCAGCGGGCGGCAGGGTCGAGAGGCATGGCCAGAATGTATCGGAGGATGACCTTCTTGCCATCGCCCCGGGCCGGACCGTACGGCCAGGATCGAGGCATGACGTCGACACACACACCTGAGAACCTCAACTCCCCGGCCCCGGCGGCCGCCACGGACTCCCCCGCCCCCGCGGCCCCGGACGGCGCCCCCGTGATGCTCGCCCTGCACCAGACAGTCCTCGGCAGCCCCGAGGTGCTGCGGCTGACCGAGCTTGCGCGGCCCGTGCCCGGCCCCGGGGAGATCCTCGTCGCCGTGCACGCGGCCGGACTCAACCCCACGGACTTCAAGCACCGCGCCCTGAGCATCTTCCTGCCGCCCCCGCCGCTGACCCTCGGTTGGGACGTCTCCGGCACCGTGCTGGAGACGGGCTTCGGCGTCACCCTCTTCCGGCCGGGCGACGAGGTGTTCGGCATGCTCCCCTACCCGTACGGGGCCGGCTCCCACGCCGAGTTCGTGACCGGCCCCGCGCGCGCCTTCGCCGCCAAGCCCGCCGGGATCGACCACGTCCAGGCGGCCGCTCTGCCGCTGGCCGCGCTCACCGCTTGGCAGGCCCTCGTCGACACCGCGGGCCTCCGGGCCGGGCAGCGGGTGCTGATCCACGCCGCGGCCGGCGGTGTCGGTCATCTCGCCGTACAGATCGCCAAGGAGCGCGGCGCGCACGTCACCGGGACGGCGAGCGCCCCCAAGCACGACTTCCTGCGCGAACTCGGCGCGGACGCCTGCATCGACCACCGCTACGAGGACTTCACCGTCACCGACGAGCGCTACGACGTCGTCCTCGACGCCCTCGGCGGGGAAACCGCCACCCGCTCGGTGAGCGTGCTCCGCCCCGGCGGCATCCTCGTCTCCCTGCTGCCCGGCGCCGAGGACACCCTCGCCGCGGCGGAGCAGGCGCAGGTCCGCGCCGTCACCCTGCTCGTCGAGCACGACCAGGCCGGGATGCGCGCCATCGCCGAACTCGTCGACCGGGGCAGGCTCCGCGCCCACATCTCCGGCACCTTCCCCCTCGCCGACGGCGCCCGGGCCCACGCCCTGGGGGAAACGGGCCGCACCACAGGCAAGCTGGTCATCACCGTGCGCTGAGGCGAAGGGGTCCGGGCTAAGGGTCAAAGCGGCATCGCGGCCGTCGAGTGTGCGGCGCGGCAGAGCTGCCGTGGTGCCGGCGGCCGCGGCCGGCACCGTGCCGGATCGCGCCCCGCGGTGGCCCCGGACACACCGCGAGGCGGCCCGCCCAGGCTCATCCACAAGAGCCCAAAAGAAATTCGGTCGGCGATGTCGAGAACCTGTGACCGGCTCCGTCTCCACAATGAACGCGACCACAATGGGCCGCACCAGCGAGGAGAACCACGATGGCCAAGTACCTGTTGCTCAAGCACTACCGAGGCGCTCCGGCATCGGTCAACGACGTGCCGATGGGCCAGTGGACGCCGGAGGAGATCTCGGCCCACATGCAGTACATGAACGACTTCGCGGCCCGGCTCGAAAAGACCGGCGAGTTCGTCGACGGCCAGGCCCTCGCCCCCGAGGGCACGTTCGTGCGGTACGACGGCGAGGGTCGCCCACCGGTCACCGACGGCCCGTTCGCCGAGACCAAAGACCTCATCGCCGGCTGGATGGTGATCGACGTCGACAGCTACGAGCGCGCCGTCGAGCTGGCCGGCGAACTGTCGGCCGCCCCTGGGGCGGGCGGGAAGCCGATCCACGAATGGCTTGAGGTACGCCCGTTCCTGACCGCGTCGCCCACCGTCACGCAGTGACCTCGTCGATGGACGAGGTCCTGCTCCGGAGCCTCACGCCGAGCGTGCTCGCCGTCCTCGGCCGCCGCGGAGCCGACTTCGCGGCGGCCGAGGACACCAGACGATCCGGCGCCAGCCCGGTTCGACGTCGGCCAGCAGCCGCCGACCGAGCGGCGTGAGCCGCACCCGGCGGCTGGTCCGCTCGAACAGGGGCGCGCCGACGCGGCGCTCCAGCCGCTGCACGGTCTGGCTGATCCGCGCCCGGGAAACCAGCAGCCGCTCGGCGGTCCGCCCGAAGTGCAACTCCTCGGCCAGCACCAGGAAGGTCTCGATCTCCAGCCGCTTCCCGGTGGACTTATGGCACCGCTACGGCGTGCGCCTGATCTGGCCGTTCCGCGTCGCCCGAGCCTTGCCGGGGCGAGCGCAGCGACCATTTCACGCCGCGCAACGCACTGATCCAGCCAGGCAACGGCCTTCGGGGCGCGTGACCAGCCACCAATGCGCCCGGCGCGCGTTGCATCTCTCGGCACCGTCCGCACCCCGGTCCGCCGGGGCCGGCGGCAGCCACAGCCCCACGGCACCACAGAGAGGAAGCCGCACCCCTATGAACCTGTACGCCACCGCCCGCCGCACCGTCACCCGGGCCGCGCTCGCCACCGCCCTGGCCACCGCCCTCGGCGCCGGCGCGGTGCACACCGCCGCTGCCGCCCCGACCACCGCGTCCGGCGCGGCCCGCACCGCCGATCGCAACGGCGGCTGGAGCAAGGACGGACTGCACCTCAGCGCCGCCGACAACAAGAAGGTCGACGCGTTCCTGACCCACGCCCGGCGGGCGGAACGGTCCATCAGCCCCCAGGTCCGCGCTGCCGCCCTGCTCACCCACGCCACCGTCGTCGGCTTCGACCAGCGGCTGAAGTCCCCGGACTCGCTCAAGCGGAAGATCGCCACCCGGATGCAGGAGACCCCTGGGCAGAGCGTCGAGACCTCCCTTGCCCAGATCAACGACTCCGTCCGCTACACCCTCCAGTGGTCCACCCGGCAGTACACCCACGGCGCCACCGTCGCCGCCGGTCTGCTCTCCTCCTGGGGCAACGACAGCAAGCGCTGGTCCAACACCTGGGCCCGCGCCAAGGGTTACAAGGCCGTCAACTCCGCCTGGCGCGCGCCCCGTTCGGGCCAGGCATTCGAGGTCCAGTTCCACACCCCCCAGAGCAAGGCCGCCCAGCTGGCGACCCACAAGCTCTACGAGGAGCAGCGGCTGCCCAGCACCACTCCCCAGCGGGCCCGCGAGCTCCAGAAGCAGCAGGACGCCATCTTCGCCGCGGTTCCGATCCCGGCCGGCGCCGAGCGGCTGACCGCACCGGCGCGCCGGTCCCCCGCACCGGCGCGCCTCCCCGCTCGGACCGCCTGACCGCCAGACCGCCTGACCGCCTGACCGCCGGCCCGCGGCGCAGCCGAGTGCCGAAGTGCCGCGGTGCCGGCGGCCGTGCGCTCGACTTCGTCCGGTGTACGACGAGGCGAGCCCGCCGATCACGGGCTCGCCCAGTACGCCACACCTCACCAGCCGGGCCGAGGCGAGTGGAACGGCCCGGCTGTCCCCGCTGACGGCAGCGCCCACCCCGGCATACGCCAGCCCCGCATCAGCGCCGGGTGTCACACGGCCTGCTGGGCGACGGCCATGTTCTGGCCTGCCGCGATGCGCCAACCATCCGCCTGCTCGGCGATCACGTAGAGCGTCGCTCCCCGCGGACCGTTGACAGGGTTTCCTGTGCTGTCGGTGGGTGTCTGTGCCACGTTCACCGCGATCACGCCAGGGGCTATCTCCAGCATCTTGACCACGTCGTACCGGGCGAAGGAGTCACTCAGAAAGCTCTTCATCGCCGCAGCGCCGAACTCGGCGATCGCTTCCCTGCCGTCGAGACGCGTGCCGGTGGCGTTGGTCCAGGAGGCGTGTTCGGTGTACTGCTCGCCCAGCGCAACCGGGTCTTTCGCGTTGAACGCCTTCTCCAACCCCTTCACCACACCGGCCACCGCGGCCTGGTTCTCCGGCGCAATCGTCCCCACTACAAGAATGTCGCTCGTCATGACGGTGCCCTCTTTGTGCCAAGTTGCTCAGTTGGCGGCGGCTGCGATCGCCGCCACCGCCTACCCAACAACCTCAACCACGATCGAGGTCAACCCCGGCGAACCGGCCGAGCGCCACGCGCCGCTGTCGCTGCGACCCCCGCCCGCCCAGGACACCAACGCCCCGAATCGCCAGGCGGCTCGGCGGCACACCCCCTGGGGCGGCGAGCGGACCACACTCTCCTCGCACCGAGTGAAGGACGCCCGCACAGGGCCACTGCCTGAGTCGCGTGCCCCCTACGGCGGCCCCGCTTCGCGACCGTGCGATGGGTGGATCACGTCAGCGGAATCCATTTCCGTCGGCTGGGGCGGTTGCGCGAGGATGCCCAAGTACCTTGCTGCGATGCCGTGGAGGCGCCTGGTGGATGTGAGCCCCGAGCCCAGGCTGATCTTGCTGTGCGGGCTTCCTGGTTCCGGGAAGACAACGCTGGCCAAACGCCTGGCGAACGAGATCCCGGCGGTGCGCCTGTGTCCGGACGCATGGATGTCGGATCTCGACATCGACCTGTTCGATGAGCGAAGGCGCGAGCGGCTTGAGGGGCGGTTTTGGGCCCATGCCCAGGACCTGTTGAGGCTCGGAGAGACTGTGATCTTGGATTTCGGCTTCTGGGGACGCTCCGAACGGGACGCGAAGCGACGGGCGGCGCGCGCACTCGGGGTTCCCGTTGAACTGCACTACCTCACAGCGTCGATCGACGAGTTGCACCGCCGTCTCGAAGCCCGCAGCCGGGAGGGTGGACCAGGGACCGCCCCGGTCAGCCGCGAGTTGCTCGCGGAGTATGCGAAGTCCTTCCAGGCACCCGACGAGGACGAGCTGGGTCTCTTCGACGCCCCGCTTCCGGGGCGACGTGCATGACGGGACCCATGACGAAGGCGGGTACCACCAGGAAGCCGATGCAGCTGGCTTTGAACCACTCGGCCTCCGAGGTGGCGTGTTCGATCATGCGGGGATGACAGGCACATCGGCTTCTGGTACAGCGATGTCACGCATGGATCCCGGCGCCTGGAGAAGGACGGCATGCCCGTGGACTTCTCGGGCTGCCCCTACGGCCGGCCGTTCGCCTATCACCGGATGGACAGCATCGGTGCCCGCGTCGAGTTCGTCGACGTCAGCCGGCAGACCGCCTTCCTCGGCACCTGGCATCCGGGCGGGGTACCCATGCCTGTCATTGACGAGAAGTCCAGATACTGAGCGGAATGGTGCCGTCCTCCGCGGCCGGCCTCGTGCTGGCTGCTGCCGCGGAGAACGGCTACCGGGGTACCGCGGCCAAGGGCTGTGACTCCGGGACCCCGTCCCACTCCTGCGTCTACGTGCTCTCGATCCAGTACCGGTAGGCGGCCGTGCTGGTGTACAGGTCACCGGAGCCGTCGCCGCAGGATGCGGTCCGGCTGATGGCCAGGCCGGCGAGGTCCCGTCGACTGCCGCACCTGTGCAGACCTGTGCGGGTGTCCCGGACCGCCCCTCGACGGAGGCGGAGCGCGGCGCGTTCATCGACGTGCTCGTCGCCGGGATCAAGGACCCGGCACCGGAGCCCGTCAGCCGGCCGAGCGGATCCGGTAACTGACGGCCTCGTAGGGGAAGTTGCCCTGGCCGAGGGTGCCCGTGCGGAAGTACAGGTCGCCGCTCTGGCCCGGGGCGCCGGTCGTGCAACCCTTGTTGAAGAAGACGTCCACGGCCTGATTCGACGCGGCGTAGAAGGAGCGGACCGGGGTGGTGAGTTCCTGGCACACCCCGACCTTCTCAAGGTCGAGTTGGACGGCGGCCCCGGTCCGGTCGGCGCCTGTGTAGAAGGTGACGCTGCCGAGCGTGGCGGCCTGCGCCTGGCTCGCCCCGGCCAGACAAAGGGCCGCCGCGGCGCCGGCGACGGCGGCTCTGCTCACACGCCGATGGTTCGTCTTCATCCGTGTTACCTCACTTCTCATCGCATGCCAGGAATGCCAGGAAGAAAACCCGTGAGCCCGGCGACTCGGGACAACCCGAGCTACTTTGCTTCATCGTTCAATGAGACGAAAGAGGCAATCCGGCCAGGAACGGTCACCAACGATCAGGTTCCGGTGAGCGCCTCCCGCGCCTGCCGCGCGTCGACCAGGGGGATGATGACCCGCCAGCCGAACCCGAACCTCACCAGCCCCCTGGCGATGCTCCACGCCACCGTCGTGCACACGGACAAGAACATCCGGGAGGCCCTCGACAAGAGCGCCGCCACCATCGCCATCGTGAGTCCTCACAGCAGAAGGCCCCTTCCTCGGCAGAGAGGAAGGGGCCTTCTGGTGGAGCGCCCGGCAGGCCTTGCACCTGCATTTCCCACCGGTTGGTGGACGTCTTTCCTTGGACCACAGACGCACGACTTCCGCCCGCTGCTCGCGGGGGTGAAGCTGCACCATGATCATATCGGATCGGCGAGACTGCTGACGCCACATCACAACGGGCCCGGCTCAGGTACGCACGGCGCCGCCCGTTCCCCGGTCTGTGGGCCGTCGGTGGCAACGTCGCGCCGGCCCGCTTGTGCCTGCTCCGTACCGCCCACCCCGCGCTGAACAATGGCCCCGGTCAAGGCAGCGGGACGTGTCTGAGCGGTATCGAGAGGAACAGCCGATGGACAGAGCAGGGCGTCTGGATCGTAGAGCGTTGCTTGCCTGTGGACTTGCGGGCGGCGTCGCCGCGCTCGCGGGGTGCTCATCGCCGAGGGCCTCCCTGGCGGCGGCCAACGCTTCGCCGAGTCCGAGTCCGAGTCCGAGTCCAAGTCCGACCACGCCCTCCGCGGCACTCGCGAGACTGATGGAGGGCAACCGGCGCTGGGTGAGCGGAGACCTTCATCATCCCGACCGGGATCCGAACCGGCGTCAGCTCGTGGCTCAGGAGCAGGAGCCTTTCGGGGCGATCCTCTCGTGCATCGACTCCCGGGTGCCGCCCGAACTCCTCTTCGACACCGGGCTGGGCAATCTCTATGTGATGCGCACGGGCGGGGCGACGGTCGACCCGGTGGTCACCGGTTCTGTCGAGTACGGGCCCATGACCAGTGGCACCCCGCTCGTCGTGGTCCTCGGGCATCAGCGCTGCGGTGCCGTCAAGGCGGCGTACGAGTCCCTCCGCGATGGCACACCGCTGCCTGGCAATCTGCAGGCGATCGCCAAGGCTCTTCAGCCGGCATACGCGCAGGCACACCGGGGAGGCGGCGCCGACCCGGTGGACACCATGGCCCGCGCGCAGGTCAAGCTGACCGCCACCGATCTGCGTGCCAACAAGGACCTCGCCCCCCTCGTGAAAAAGGGCACCCTTGCCGTGGTCGGCGCCTACTACTCGCTCGACACCGGCAAGGTGGAAGTCCTGACCGGCGCGCCTGCCTGAGCCGTAGGACGGGATCCTGAGCCGTAGGACGAGGCCGCCTGTGTGGTCGGGTCGGTGACGAGCGGCCGGACCGCCTCCCTGTGACGACGCGACCGCGGCCCCTGTGTCCCTTGATGCCTACGACGTCACTTCTTTTCTCCGGCGGCGCCGATCGGGCAGGCTCTCGGCGATGCGGGCGACCGCCTCGGTGATGCGGGCCGGCGTGTGTGCGGCGTACCCGAGGACGAGTCCTGGTGGCCCGGCGTGGTGGCGGTGCCAGGACAGGGGCTGGGTGTGGACACCGTTGGCGCGCAGCCGCTCGGCCACCTCGGCGTCGTCGCAGGCCGGGTCGGCCAGGAGCACCAGCAGGTGGAGTCCGGCAGCCACTCCGAGCACGTGGGTGCCGGGGAGGTACTGGCGCAGCGCGGCCAACATGGCGTCGCGGCGGGTCCGTTGCCGGGTGCGGGTTCGGCGCAGGTGGCGGTCGTAGGCGCCGCTGGCCAGCAGGTGCGCAAGCACCAGTTGGGGAATGGCGGGGCTGGCGATGTCGCTGGCGTACTTGGCGTCGATGATCTCTGCCCTCAGGCGTCGAGGGGGGATCAGCCATCCCAGGCGTAGCGCGGGAGCCAGGGTTTTGGAGGTGCTGCCCGTGTGTGCCACGTGGTCGAGTGCGCTCGCCTGGACGGCGGGAACGGGTGCGCGGTCGTAGCGGTATTCAGCGTCGTAGTCGTCCTCGATCACCAGAGCCTTTGCTTGGGTTGCCCAGGCGAGCAGGGCCGCTCGACGCTGCGGCGCGAGGACGGCGCCCATGGGGAATTGGTGTGCGGGGGTGACCAGTACCGACTGCGGGTCCTCTCGGGCCAGGACGTCGGTGCGCATGCCGTCGCTGTCGACGGGGATCGGTTCCGGGGTCAGGCCCCAGTGGGTCAGTTCGTCTGCCGCGCCGCGCGAACCGGGATCCTCGACACCGATGCGGCGGCGACCGCGGGCATGCTGGACCTGCGCCAGCAGGGCCAGTGCCTGCGCGACCCCGGCGACGACGACGATGTCTCCCTCGGTGGCGCGCACTCCGCGGGTGCGGCCGAGCCAGCGCGCCAACTCTGCGCGCAGGGCGGGTGCCCCCGCGGGTTCCCCGTATCCGAGGTCGGCGCCGCTTGCCTGGGCGAGAACCTCCCGCTCGGCACGCAGCCATGCCGCACGCGGAAAGTGAGAGAGGTCGGGGAGTCCTGGTGAGAGGTCGTACTCGATGCCGTCCCGGGGGCCGGGCTGCGCAAGCAGCGGCATCCTGGCCTGCGGAACTGGTGTGTCCGGAAAGGCGTGTGGCCTGGGGCGCACCGTCGTGCCCGCACGGGGGCGGGAGGCGGTCAGTCCTTCCTCGCCCAGCCGCTGGTAGGCCTCGACGACGACTCCGCGCGCTATGCCGAGCTCCGCTGCGAGGGAGCGTGTGGCCGGTAGTCGGGTGCCTGCCGGCAAGCGTGACTGGACGATCGCCGCACGTAGTTGTGTCGTCAGCCAGTCGGTCCGTCCTCGGGGCGGAGCGGCGGCGGGGTCGAGTTGGAGGAAGTCAGAGCCGGTAGCCGGGCTCGGGGTGGCGCCCGCCCAATGGTCCATTGATTCATCCCGCAAGTGGTCCTGGTGAAGGAACCATGCTGCACCCCAGAGTGGCACCATGTCGACCACCGCACAGACGGGCTCCGGTCCGTACACCTTCCGTCATGCGCCCGAGGTCTGGGCGCGCTTCCCCACGCTGGTGTCGCTCGCGGCCTGCGCGCACGGCGTCGTCTCTTCTGTGGACGTGTCGGCGAAGGTCGCGACGTACCACGAAGTCGCCTTGTCGCGGCTGGAGAAGGGGACCGAATCGGATCTGCCGTCCATCCGGAGCTGGCGGCGGGCGTTCAGCCAGATGGGGCTGCGGCCCACCCAGTACAGGTGTGCCGCTCAAGCGTTGCTCCGCCGTCTGCGCAAGGAAGGCAGTCTGCCGTCGCTGCACCCGCTGATCGACCTGTGCAACGCGCTGTCCGCGGCCTTCGCGATTCCGGTGGCGGTTCTCGACCTCGCGGGGGTGAAGGGTGACTTGAGCGTGCGCCCAGGCGACGGAACGGAGGTCTACGCCACGTTCGACGGTCGTCTTGAGCACCCCGAGCCGGGCGAGATCGTGTTCGCCGACTCCGCCGGCACGGCCCACAGCCGTAGGTGGTGCAACCGTCAGGGCGCCGCCTCCGCGGTCCGGCAGGACACGTCCGAGGTCCTTGTCGTCGCCGAGGCGCTCCACCCTGAGGCCACTGCCGATATCAAGTCCCTGCGGGACGCGCTGAGTTCGGACCTGGGAGAGCTGTGGGGAGCCGTGCCGCCCACGCGGATCCTGAGCGCCGAGGCGCCTGCCCTGGCGCTGGATGCCTGGTCCGTCGACGGTGTCGAGGCCGGGCACAGGCAACGAGCGTGAGCCTGATATTCCTGGCCACCTCCTTGTGAGCGTCGCCGCCCCCGGCACGGGTGCGTTGTTCACCGTCGCCGCTGGGCTGTGCCGGGGTACGCGGGCGGGCTTGGTGGCCTCGTTCGCGTGAGGGTGGCGGTCCGGGAATGGGTGGCGTCCGGTCCGCCCTGGCCGGCGGGCCGAGTCGCGGCTACTCAGTCGACGGTGATCGCGTCGAGCTTCGCCCGCAGATACGTGTGCGAATCCACCGGCTCGTACGCCACTCGGCCCACCGGGGAGGGCACGGACTCCACGAGCGTCCCCGGGGTGCACTCCCCGAAGTACACGAGCGACATCAGTTCCTCGGCTGGCGCGTCCGCGGGCGGCGGCAGGACGCGGTGGCGGCCGGAACGCCAGCGGTCGCCGGTCCAACGGGCCATCAGATCACCGATGTTGACGGTGAAGGCGTCCGGGTCGTACGGCGCGTCCTGCCAGCCGCCCTCGACGGTGAAGACCTGCAGTCCGCCCTTGCCGGCCTGCCGGTCGAGGATCGTCACCGTCCCGAAGTCCGTGTGCGGGCCGATGCGGAACTGCCCCGGCTCCGGCGCGCCGACGACGTCGGTGCCCGGATACCAGTTGATGTTGAAGCCGTATGTCGGGTGGCCCATGTGCCGGGTGAAGAAGTCGGGTTCGAGGCCGAGGGCCTCGCCGAGCAGGCGGAGGAGGCGGTTCTCCAGCTCGGCCATCCGCGCCAGGTACTCCTCGCACAGCCCCCGCAGCTCGGGCACCTCGGCCGGCCAGACGTTGGGGGCGTACCACTCGGCGTTGACGACGGGGTCGTCGAAGGGCTCGTGTGTGGCGAAGGTCAGCGACTCCTTCAGGTCCGGCGGGGTCTCGGTCCCCTCCGCGTACGCGTTGGCCTCGGCGCCGGGACCGAGCCAGCCGCGTCCGCCGACCTGCGCCGCGTAGCGCCGCTTGACGTCCTCGGGCAGGGTGAAGAAGGCGCGGGCGGCGGTGCGGATGCCGGAGCGCAGGGCCGGGTCCACGCCGTGCCCGGTGACGAGCAGGAACCCGGCGGCCTGCAGGGCCTCGTCGACGGTGCGGACGACGTCCGCACGGGCCTGGGGGCCGCCCGACAGCCAGGGCCGCAGGTCGATGGTGGGGACGGGGACCGCGCCGGTACGGGCTTCACTCACCGATGTCCTCATTCCGCAGAGTCGGGACTCTTCTCCCACGGAATCATGCCGCGCCGCCCGCCGGCGGTGCGCTTTCGACGGGGTTGTCGAGGCCGGTGCGCTCCTTGGTGTGCGATGACCGAGGCGAGGCCGGTGCCGATCGCCGTGCCGAAGGGCGCGCCGAGTGCGGTCGCGGCGCTGAGGCCGGTCATGACGGTGGCGAAGACGGCAAGCGGTCGGTACACGACGGAGGGGCCTCGCTTCGACCGGCCCTCCGAACCGCTCGCCGATGTCCCGCAGCGGCGCGCCTTCGACGGCTTCGTACGGCCGAGGCGCCGCGGTCAGCAGGCGCCGCCGGTCTTGCCGCCCACGGCGCGCAGGGCGAAGGGCAGGAGGTGGTCGGCCGTCTCACGGGCCGTGGCCGGGTCCACCTCGTCCGGTGAGCGGGGGGTGAGCAGGAAGCGGCTCATGACCGGGCCGAGGACCACCTCTCCGAGCAGGTCGGTGTCCTCGACCGGCGGGATCTCGCCCCGCTCGACGGCGCGCCGTACGACCCCCTCCACCCGCCGGTACACCGGCTGGAGGAAGGCGGCGGTGAGCGCCTCGGCCAGGGTGGTGTTGTGGGCGGCCTCGCCGATCAGGGCGCGCATCAGCCGGCCACTCTCGCCGGTCATGGCGGCGGCCTTGTCCCGCAGGACGATGCGCAGGTCGCCTTCGAGGGTTCCGGTGTCGGGCAGGGTTCCCTCGCTCTCGGCGTGCACCGCGGCGGCGGCGATCACCAGGTCCTCCTTGGACGACCAGCGGCGGTAGAGGGTCGCGGTGGAGACCCCCGCCCGGGCCGCCACGGCGGCCGTGGTCAGCCCGCCGTAGCCGCTCTCGGCCAGGACGGCCAGCGTGGCGTCCAGCAGCGCTCGGTCCCGGGCGGCGTCGCGGGGGCGGCCCCGGCGCGGCGCGGACTCGGTGGTGCGGGACGGCGAGGTGCTGTGCTTCATGCCACGAGTTTACCAAGAGGCGAAACGAAATCATTTCGTTTCGTTTATGCTCGACGACATGCGCACCTCCACCGGAACCTCCGAGTCCGTCAAGAACCCCGAATCCCCCGAGGCCCTGCCCGTCGACGCCGCGGCCACCGTCGCCCGCCTGAACGCCACCTTCGCCACCGGCCGCACCAAGCCCCTGGCCTGGCGCACGGCGCAGTTGCGCGCCCTGCGGCGCCTGCTGGTCGAGCAGGAGGCGGCCTTCGCGGCCGCCTTCCACACCGACCTCGGCAAGAGCGCCACCGAGGCGTACACCACCGAGATCGGGTTCACCCTCAACGAGATCGACCACACCCTGCGGCACCTCGACCGCTGGCTGCGCCCGCGCCGCGTCCCGGTGCCGCTGGCACTGCGGCCGGCCGGGGCCCGTACGGTGCGCGAGCCGCTGGGCACGGTCCTGGTCATCAGCCCCTGGAACTACCCGCTGCAACTGGCTCTGGCGCCGCTGGTCGGCGCGATCGCCGCGGGCAACTGCGCGGTGGTCAAGCCCAGCGAACTCGCCCCGGCCACCTCGGCGGCGCTCGCCCACTGGCTGCCCCGCGCGCTGGACCCGCAGGCCGTGGCCGTGGTCGAGGGCGGCGTCCCGGAGACCACCGCCCTGCTGGAGCAGCGCTTCGACCACGTCTTCTACACCGGAAACGGCACGGTCGGCCGCATCGTCATGGCCGCCGCGGCCCGCCATCTCACCCCGGTCACCCTGGAGTTGGGCGGCAAGAGCCCGGCCGTCGTGGAGCCGGGCACCGACCTCGCGACGGCGGCCCGCCGGATCGTCTGGGGCAAGTTCATGAACGCCGGCCAGACCTGCGTCGCCCCCGACTACGTCCTCGCCATCGGCGAGGCGGCCACCGCGCTCGAGCCGCACCTGGCCACCGCGATACGCGAGATGTACGGCACCGATCCGGCGCAGAGCGCCGACTACGGCCGCATCATCAACGAGCGTCACTTCGACCGCCTGTCCGCCCTCCTCGCGGACGGCCGGATCGTCACCGGCGGCGACCACGACCGGGTCACCCGCTACCTCGCCCCGACCGTCCTTGCCGACGTGGACCCGGAAGCGCCGGTGATGCGCGAGGAGATCTTCGGCCCCGTCCTGCCGATCGTCCGCGTCCCCGACGTGGACGCCGCGATCGCCTTCATCACCGCCCGCGACAAGCCCCTGGCCTTGTACGCCTTCACCTCCTCCCCCACCACCAAGCGCCGTCTGACGACCGAGACCTCCTCGGGCGCCCTCTGCTTCGGCGCCCCCAACACCCACCTCGCCGTCCCCGGACTCCCCTTCGGCGGCGTCGGCGAGAGCGGCCTCGGCGGTTACCACGGCGAGCACACCATCGACACCTTCAGCCACACCAAGTCTGTCCTCGACAAGCCCCTCCTTGCCGACCCCCTCCGCCTCGCCTACCCGCCCTTCACCACCCGTAAGTCCCGTCTCCTGCGCCGCTTCCTGTGACGGTCGTCCACCTACCCGTGCCGTTGCGGATCCGGGTGTGGTGATTCCTCCTGACCCGGTGCCCGACCTGCTCCGATCCCGCCGACCTCGCAACGGACGAGCACGCCCCGCACCGGCGACGGACCCGCACCGCGCACCACGCAACGGCCTCCTGGCAAGCATCCGCGGTGAGCCGCTGCGCGGTGCGTTCAGGCCGGTTTCCCTTCGCGCAGGGAGCGGTGGAAGGCGGCGCAGGCGTCATAGGTCGGCAGCAGTCCGCGTCGTTCCAGCTCCGCGATGCCCGGGGCCCGTTGGTCCTTCTCCGAGAGGATCGGTTCGATGTGCTCGGGCCAGGCGATCCCGAGGTCCGGGTCGAGCGGGTGCACTCCGCGCTCCCTGCCGGAGTTGTAGGCCTGCGAGGTGAGGTAGACGACGACCGTGTCGTCGGTGAGCGCCATGAAGGAGTGGCCGAGCCCTGCTTCGACGTACAGACTGCGGTACGGGCCGTCGAGCAGGACGGCCTCCCAGGAGCGGTACGTGGGCGAGCCGGTCCTGATGTCCACCACCACGTCCAGCACGGCTCCGTTGAGACAGCTGACGTACTTGGCCTGGCCGGGCGGGACCTGCGCGAAGTGCACCCCGCGCAGTACCCCGCGCCGTGAGACGGACCGGTTGACCTGGGCCACCCCCGGCTCGTAGCCGAGCACGCCGCGCAGCGACCGACCGCTGTACAACTCCTGGAACTCGCCTCGGTCGTCGGCGAACGCACGGGTCTCCGAAAGCCAGGCACCTTGCACACCGAGCGGGCGCATCCGCGCCTCCTCTCACAGCGGTTCGGCGGTTGCGTGGACGGCGTCGCCGGTGAGCGCGGGAGAGGTCGGAATTCCCGCGGAGGTCCTCCCCGATGGCTCCGTCCCAGTCTGGCGCAGACGAACTGCCAAAGACACCGCCCGCGACCGCCCGGCCGACGACGCCCTCTACCGCATCGCCATGAACCGCATATGCTGGGACGAAAGCACCCAGGTCCTACCAGTAACGACGTGTGGTCGCGGGGGGGTGTCCGAGCGCGGCGTCGTCCGGTGCCGCAGAAGGTACGTGGCGCGCAAGCTCCACCGACACATCCCGTCACTGGCCACCACACCAATTCACCACTTCCGTCCGCCACTTGACGCAACAGAGGTGCCTCCGGAGGAGACGTGACCCACCCGATGTTCCGGGCGGCGCGCCGAGCGGCCGCGTGCCCCTGTCCTGCGGCCTCGATCCGGTGAAGGGCATCGTCCTGGCGGGCGGGAACGGGACGCGGTTGCAGCCCCTCACCCTGGTGGGCTCCAAACAGCTCGCCCCGGTCTACGACAAGCCCATGGTCTACTACCCGCTGTCCGTGCTGATGCTGGCGGGCATCGACGAGGTCCTCCTCATCACCCGCCCCGCGGAGATCGAGCTGTTCCGCAGGCTGTTCGGGTGCGGCGGCAGGCTCGGCATGCGTATCGACTACGCGGGCCAGGAGGAGCCACGGGGCATCGCCGACGCCTTCCGCATCGGCGCCGACCACATAGCGGGCGAGGACTGCGCCCTGGTCCTGGGGGACAACCTCTTCCACGGCGCCGAGCTGCCCGCCGTGCTGCGCAAGTCCGCGCGCGAGCTGCGCGGCTGCGTCCTCTTCGGCCAACAGGTCACCGAACCCCAGCGCTTCGGCGTCGCCGAGGTCGACTCGCAGGGCCGTCTCCTGTCCATCGAGGAGAAGCCCGAGCGCCCGCGCTCCCACCTCGCCATCCCAGGCCTGTACTTCTTCGACGACACCGTGACGGACATCGCGCGGGCCCTGCGGCCCTCGGCACGCGGCGAGTTGGAGATCACCGACGTGCTGCGCGCGTATCTGGCGCAGGGGCGTGCCGATCTGGTCCGGCTCGGCGCGGGCGTGACCTGGCTGGACGTGGGGACCCATGAATCCCTCCTCGACGCGGGCCGGTTCGTCCGGGACGTGCAGCGCCGCCAGGGCACGCATCCGGGCTGCGTCGAGGAGGTCGCCCTGCGCATGGGCTTCATCAGTGCGGACGCCTGCTACGCGCTCGGCGCCGAGATGGGCGACTCGCCCTATGGCCAGTACGTCATGGAGCGCGCACGCGCGCACCGTCCGGCCCCGGCGCCCGCCGTCTTCCCGGAGGAATGAGGCACCTCGGCGCCCGTGCGCGATCCGTTGCCGTCTGCCGCTCGGCTGCCGCTCCGTCAGGACGGCGGACGGTGGGCGTTCATGCCGGCGCGCTGAACACCAGCCGGTGGCCATCGGGCAGCTGGAACACGAACTCGCGTACGCCCCAGGGCTGTTCCACAGCAGGCTCGACCTGGCCGATGCCCGAGTCGACGGCTCGCCGGTAGAGGTCGTCGAATGCGGTGGCGACGTCGAGTGTGAGGGTCACCGGCGCACTCTGCGACCGCGGGGCGGTGACGAGCCGGATGCTGGGCCCGACACTCCACGGTCCCAGCACCAGTCCGGCGACCTCGACGGGCTCGCCCACCGAGAAGGCCACCCTGGCGGACAGCACCGACCGCAGCAGCTGGAGGGTGGCCGCGACGTCGGCCACCGGGAGCACGGGCTCGATGTGCAGCACGGGTGCCGGTTGCCGCTTGTTCCGCGGGTTCTCCAGGCCCCAGACGACCACCTCGTGGGGACCCTCACGGTGGGCGTAGTGCTGGGCCAGCATGCCCCGGCTGACCAGGCCCAGCCGTTGGCATACGGCCAGCGACCGCGCGTTGCTCGCCTCGACCCATGCCTCCACCCTGTCGAGTCCGGCGTGTGCGAAGGCGTACTCGATGACTGCCGCCGCGGCTTCGGTGGCGAAGCCCCGCCGCCATGCGTCCTTGGCCAGAATCCAGGTCAGTCCGGGAATCTCCACCGCGCCCAGCAGACCGACCAGTCCCACGACCGTCCCGTCCTCGGTCCGGACCGTCCACAGCACGGCACCGCTCTGCGCGTTCTCCTCGGCCAGCAGGCGCTGCGTGTCCGCTACCGAGGCGGTCGCCGGCCGGGGCCACCAGCTCATCACCTCCGGATCGCCGTACGTCGCGTGCAGTGCTTCGGCGTCCGCTTCGGGGTTCAGCGGTACCAGAGTGAGGCGGGCGGTTGCCAGTTTCACCGAGTTGAGCCCTTTCTTGACAGGAATGCGCGTCGAATATTTCGGCCCGGGATCGGAACGTTCATTTCACCGTGCCGACGATCCGTTCGGCGGTGCTCGGGCCGAGCCCGCGATCGGTCACCAGATGCCGATGAATGAACTCTCGTGCCGCAGCGGGGTCCAATCCGATGTCCCGTTGCTGCTGCTCGATGGTCGCCTTCCGTTCCCGGTAGCCGGCCGGCAGCCTTGCCACCGATGCGCACAGCACAGCGTACTCGGCGGCCAGGTAGAGCTTACGGAATTCGGAAGCGTGAAAATACCGGCCGTAGTAACTGATACCGCCGACATGGACCAGCTCGTCGGACAGGTCCTGCTGCCACACCGGGCTGCCCGCGTCACCGGCCTCGGTGAACATGTTCTGCGTCCGGTGCGCCAGCGGCCGCACCGCGTGGGTGCGGTATCCGGTGGCCGCGGCGGCTATCTGGTATCCGACCAGCGTGTCGAAGAACGGTGCCTCGGCCGGGGCCTGCGGGCGTCCGCGCGCGTCGGCGGGCAGTACCTCCAGCAGCAGCCGACGCTGGGCGGCGGTGGGTATCCGGCAGTAGGTCCGGTGGTGCAGGAGCGGCACCCTGCTGCCGTGCCAGTCGTGGTTCGCCGGCGAGAGATACCGTTTCCTGGCCCGTAGTTCCGCGATGACCGCGGCGTTGAGGAACACCAGGTGCGTGCAGCCGATCGGCACACCGGGGGCCGCCTGGTAGGTCCAGATCGCGTTGACCGCCACCCCCTCGTCGAATGAGGCGAGATCGGAGAAGACCTGCGGCTCCAGCACGAAACAGTCGATGTCGACGTATCCGAAGTTCGTCGTGTTGGCATCGAACAGGAATTCCCACGCGGTGTTGTCATCGATTTCCAGCGCGGAGTTGTACACCGGGCGGTCGAGGTTCTCGCTCAGCCAGCGCTCTTCCTCGCCGGGCAGCCCCGAACCGAACAGCACCAGGTTCACGTCCGCCGGAATGTGCTTTTCCGCGGCGACCACCCAGTGCAGCAGGCCGCTGGTGAAGAACATGTACACCGGGTTTCGACGGCTCGGCAGGTCTGCGTAGAACCGCGCGAACCTGGCGTACTCCGCGCGTTCCTCCCGTGCGAACCGGCGGTCGCGGGCGGCGGTACGGACCCGTGCGGGCACCGTCCGTTCGGTGAACTGCCGCAGCGCCGGACGCCAGGCGTCGACGGCCTCGGCGAAGGCCAACCGGTTGCCCCAGTCGTCGCAGATCTCCAGCATCCGGCTGGAGAGCGCGGAGACGCCGATGCCGACATCGATCCGGACGCCGCGTGCCCGCAGCTCACCGGCGACCCGGTCGATGTCGTCGACGAAGAAGACGGCGTCCCAGTACGCCTGGTCGGACCGGCGGCGGGCCGGTGGGCCGGTTGCCTCCGCGCGGTCCTCGCGCTGGGACAACAGCACGGTGCCGCCGCGGTGTTCGGCGGTGCACAGCGCCGCGTGCGGCTGGGCACCGCCGAGGAGACCGACCTGTGCGAACCCCAACTGGTCGCGGTAGAAACGCACCGCCCGGTCCAGGTCGCCCACCCGCAGACAGGGCACGCCCTGCCCGCTTCCGCGCGCCAGTTTCGCGAGTTTCCGTGTCACGCTCACCGCGGTGCCTCCTTGTCCTCCGGGTGGTGCGGTGTCTCGATCCCCGCCAGCTCGTACTGCTCGGCGACGGCGGCACGGAGTTCGGTGGCCACCGTGTCGAGTTGGCTGTCGTCGAGCCCCTGGTGCAACGGGATGCACAAGGTCCGCGCCGACGCGCGCTCGGCGCCGGGCAGCGGTGGCTGCGGTCCGTAGGCGCTGACCAGATGCAGCGGCGCGTAGCGGAAGCTCGTGTAGATCCCCCGCTGGTACAGCCGCTCGGCGACCTGGTCGCGGATGCGCCGGTCCATCTGGACCCAGTAGAAGTAGTACGAGGGTGCGTGTCCGGGAGGGGGCGGAGCCGGACAGCGCAGTCCTGCGACGCCCACGAGTCTGTCGTCGTACCAGTGGGTGATCTCCTGCCGCCGTCGGACGAACGACGGCAGCTTCTCCAGTTGCACTGCCCCGATCGCCGCGGCGATGTCGTTGGTGATCGACCGGCGGCCGAACGGACCGACCTGGAAGTCCCACCAGCGTCCCCCCGTACCGGCTCGGGCGTAGCCACTGACCTGTCGCAGACCGAGGTAGGCGCGTTCGGTGGCCCGCCGGGCCACCTCCGGGTCCCTGGCGTAGAGCATGCCGCCGTCGCCGGTCACCAGGATCTTCATCGAGTCGAAGCTCCACAGGCCGATCTCGCCGAAGGTGCCGCAGGCGGTCCCGGACGCCCGTGAGGCCACCGCGCAGGCGGCGTCCTCGATCAGCGGGATTCCGCGGTCGCGGCAGAGTGCGGCGATGTTCTCGATATCGCCCGGGTAGCCGCCGTAGTGGAGCACCAGGACGGCCCGGGTGGCCGCGGTGAGGCGGGCCGCGATGTGCGCCGCGCTCGGATTGAGCGTGTACGGGTCGACGTCGCAGAACACGGGTGTGCCCTGCCGTGCCGCCACCGCGTTGGCTGCCCCGACGAAGCTCACCGAGGGCAGGACCACCTCGTCCCCCGGTCCGATGTCCAGCAGCTCCATCGCCAGGAACAGCCCCTCGGTGCAGGAGTTCAGCGAGACGAGCCGGTCGGCCGGCACCCCGAGATGCGCGGCGAACGCCGCCTGGAACGCGCTGGTCCTGGGCCCTTTTCCCAGCCATCCGCCGGCGAACACCTCGCGGACGGCGGCCAACTCCGCTTCGCCGAAGGCGGGTTCGAATAAGTTGATCACCGGTGGGGTCCCTGCGTGGCGTCCGGGCGTTCCCAGCGGACCCGGTCGCCGTCGAGGTGCACGCCGGTGAGGCCCGTGCCGGCCAGGTAGGTCGCGACCAGTTCGCGCACCCCGGCGTCCGGGGTGAGGGTGATCTCCCCGTCGCGGACGGCCACCCGTTCCACGCCGCGTTCCCTCATGAACGCGATGATCTGCTCCTCGAAGTTCCGCCGCCGTCCGAGCACGCGCTGCCGGTGGTCGCCGTGCAGATCGGGGTGGAGCACGTCGAGGATGAGCACCACCCTGTCCTCGGTGCCGCGGTGCCGCACCTCGTGTTCGAAGGAGTCGTCGAAGACCAGGCAGGTGCCTTCCTGCCACTGCATCTCCCGGTCCGCGACGCGGATGCTGACGCCGTCCGGCACGATGATCGGCAGGTGGATCCGCAGCAGCCCGTTCGTCGGTCCGCAGTGCGGCATGATGTGCGTGCCGGGGGCGACCCTGGACATCGTGATCACTCCCGGGCTGAGCTCGGTGACGTCCGGGATCTTCTCCAGGATGCCCGCCGTGATCGGGAAGCGTGCGCGGACGTGGCTCTGCCAGCGGCCGTCCCGGTACAGATGCGCCTGCTTCCAGGAGCCCTTGCGGATCAGTCCGGCGTCGTCGGTGGTCGGCACCACCGGGTCGAGCGGAGCGTCCAGCACCCGCTCGACCTCCGCCCTGATGAGGGGGTAGTTCTCCTCCAGTCGACCGATGAACCAGAACGCGCCCGGATCGTGGACCGGTTGTGCGCGCAGCCCGGGGATGTGTTCACGGGCCCGTTGCAGCGGCTGGTCCCACACACCCTGCCGGACGGCCGCGTTGGCGCACTCCATGGCCTTCGCGGTGTCGCCGGCGTAGTGCCAGGCGTCGATCAGGCTCGCGTAGTAGCGCCGGATCATCTGTGTCAGGTAGGCGCGCGTGCCGACGGTGTCGGAGGCGCTCGCAGTCTCGTGCTCGGTCATGTTCGCCCTCTCCTCCTCCCCCAGCGGGTGAGGCGTCTTCTACACGGCGGACCAGCCGTCCCCGTCGAGGAGCGCCCGGCTCCGATCGGCGTCGACCACCGTTGCGTGGATCTCCGTCTGTCCGGCCACCTCATCCGCGGCGGGCAGGATGATCTTTGTGCGCCGGTGCCACGACTCCTCTCCCGTCCCCCGGAAGCTCAGGTAGAGGAAGCGCTCCTTGGGGGTGCCGTGGACGAACGGGCCGCCGAAGTCGGTGCGTTGGGGACCGGACGCCTTGCGTTCGCGCACGGTGAGGTCGACCTCGTAGCGCAGCGAGCCGTCCGGTGTGCTGACGCCCTCGACCAGTTCTCCCGAGGTGTCCTGCAGGCCGACGCCCTCCGCGTGTGCGGTGGGGTCGGCCCAGGTCACTACCGCGTGCAGGGTCCGCTCAGTCATGGTTGCTCCCGGTCGTCGATTCGGTGATGAGGTCGAGGTCGTCGGGCACTGCGAAGCCCAGTTCCTGCCGGCAGAAGCGCTCCCATTGCGCAGTGCCGGCGTCGAACAGGACGTCCTCGCCGGGCCAGATGCCCGAGGTGACGGTGAGGTCGTGGTGCAGGTAGACGAGTGTGTCGTCGGGTGCGGGGGCGCTGCCGGGGCGCTGCGCGGCCTCGGCGGGCCAGTCGCGGTAGGCCCGCAGTGCCTTCAGCGGATAGGCCCGGCAGTAGGGCATCCAGGGGGCGGCCGGGTCCTCGCCGCCGGACTGCCGGGCCCGTTCCCGCAGGATGCGGGCCGCCTCCCGATGGCCGGCCGCCAGCGCGATCTCGTACGGCGTCCGTTCCTCCTCGCCGGTGGCCAGCGGGTCCGCCCCGGCGGCCAGCAGGGCGGTCACCGTGGCCACGTCGCCGTGGCCCGCTGCCCAGTCCAGCGCGCTCCATCCTGACGCGTCCCGGGCGGCCAGTTCCTCTCTCGTGGGTGACAGGTCGGCGATCGCCTTGCTGTCACCGGTCCTGCTCGCCGTCCACAACGCGAGATCGCGTCGGCGCCCAGCGGTCATCCGTGCTCCTTCGACGGTGCTGTGTCAGTTGTCCACGCCGTCACCAGGGTGGTGAGGGTCGGTGTGCGCAGAAAGTCCGTCAACGCAATGCGGACATCATGCTCTTCTTCGATCCGCTTCAGCAGAACCGCGGCATCCACGTCGGTCCGGCCGTTCTGGAAGAATTCACCCGAACGATGTCCCGGGCCGACGGCTTGCGCCCAGATGTCGAGCAGCCGGGCATCGATCCGCTCCGCGTTCTTCGCCGTCCAGTCGGCCGCGCATCGGGGGCGCGGCCGCGGGACGGAAGCCAGGGTGACCGTCTCCCCCGCCGCCTGCGGACGGATGCCGGAGAGCCGGATGTCCGGCCGCTCCAGGATCTGCCGCAGCACCGTCCGGTACCAGCGAAGCCATCTCGGTCCGGCGGTGGCGGTGTACAGCTCGGCGGTGCACCGGAGTTGGCACACGAGCGGGCCGGTGCCGTAGTCGAAGCAGTTGACGCTGAGATCCGCGTGCTCGGGGACCAGCCGCGGCCGGCGGGGCGCCTCGTCCGCACCGACCACCGTCACCGAGAGTCCCGGGGACGGGCGTACCTCGGCGCGCGGGGCACTCAGCAGGTTGAAGTAGATCTGCTTGAGCGGGTGCGGCCGCAACTCCCGTGCCGGATCGAGCCCTTGCACCAGGTCGTCGCGCGGCAAGGTCGTGCTGTCGCGGGCGTTGCGCAGCGCGTCGCGGGTCCGGTGCAGCAGCTCGCGGAATCCCGGGTCGCCGGCGAGGTCGTTGGCGATCACCAGGTAGTCCGACAGGGGGCCCACCAGTCCCGCCGTGAGGGGGCTCTCGCGGTTCGCCGACGAGGACGCGGTGACCATCCGGTCGACACCGCAGGTACGGGCCAGCAGGCAGTGGAAGGCCGCCAGCAGCGTCACGAAGAGCGTGACGTTCTCCCGCCTGCTCCACGTGCGCAGTTGCTCGGTCACCGCGGGATCGAGATGCTCGGTGTGCGTCCAGCTGCGTGCCGGTGTGCCGGCGCTTCTCGGGTGGTCGGCGGGCAGCGGCAGCGCGGTGATGCCCCGGAGTCTTCGCTGCCAGCCCAGCAGTTCCTCGGCCCGGGCCCGCGGTGTCCACCGTGCGGCCTCCCAGGCCGCGTAGTCCGCGTAGTCATGGGCGTGCGGACGCCGATCCGCCGGGCGGCCTGCCACTCCTGCCTGGTAGAGGGCGCTCAGGTCCTGGCCGAGCAGGGGGATCGACCAGAAGTCCGCCGCGATATGGGGAATCGACATCACCAGCACATGGTCGGCGGGGTCGAACCGGACCAGTGCGAACCGGCAGGGCGGGCGCCGGTCGAGCACATACCCGCTCACCGCGGCACGGTGCAGTTCCTGGATTTCCCGCCCGCGGTCCCCCGCGGCGGGCAGCGCGCCGAGGTCGGCGAACGGCACGGAGATCCGGTCCGCCGGTTCGATGACCTGCCGGGGAGCCCCGTCGAGTACCGGGAACCTGGTCCGCAGCGATGCATGGCGTGCCACCAGCGCGCGCAGCGCGGTGCGCAGCGCGGGGACCCGCAGTGGCCCGCGCAGCCGCAGCAGCACCGCGTCGTAGAGCGGGGTACCGCCGAACTCCTGGTAGTGCAGCCAGTCATGGCGCTGGTTCGGGGACAGGTCCAGTGGCCGGTGCTTGGCGAGCACCGGAACACGGCTCTGCGCCGGTGCCTTTCCGTCCCGCTCTCGGCCGCTCCGCCCGGCCAGCAGCCGGCGCAGCCGTCCGTTCGTCATCGCGTCACCTCGGTGGTGGCCAGCCGGCGGTACAGCGGGTCCGACCGCAGCAGCTCCGTGTGCCGCCCGGCTGCCCGGACCCGTCCCTCGTCGAGTACGACCACCAGATCGGCCTGGCGGGCCACCGCGATGCGGTGGGTGACCGCGAGCACGACGCGCGCCCTGGACCGGTCCACGATCGTACGGAGCAGGATCTCCTCGCTGTCGGCGTCCAGTTGTGAGGTCACCTCGTCCAGCAGCAGCACGTCGGCACGGCGCAGCAGGGCCCGGGCCACCGCCAGGCGCTGCCGCTGTCCGCCGGAGACCGAGACGGCACGCTCGTCGACCGCGGTGTCCAGACCGTGCGGCAGGCCGGCGAGCCACTCGGCGAGCCCGACGGCCCGCAGGGCGTCGAGCGCTTCCCCGTCGTCGGTGCACCCGGTGCCGTAGCAGACCGCCTGCCGGAGCGTCGTGCCGAGCAGCGGGGCGTCCTGTTCCACATAGGCCAGCCGGCGGCGCAGTGCGGACCGCCGGAGCGCCCGGAGGTCGACGCCGTCGAGGAACACGCGTCCCTGCTCGGCGTCCAGGAACCGTTCGACGAGGTTGAGCAGTGTGGTCTTGCCGATGCCGGAGGGGCCGGTGATGACCGTGAGTCCGCGCGGTATGTGCAGCGTGATGCCGTTGAGGACCGTGCTGCCGTCGTAGCCCGCCGACACCTTCTCCAGCACGATGCCGGTGGGCGGCCGGTCACCGGCCGGGTCCGGTACCGGTGCCATGTCGGCGTCCGCTGCCTGGGGTTCGGCCGGGACGGCCAGGACGCGCTGCACCCGGCCCAGTGCGGCAAGTCCCTCCGAGACCGCGGTCGCCGCCTGGGTCATCGCCCCGACCGGGGCCCGCAGATACATGACGTACAGCAGGAAGGCGACCAGGTCGCTGAAGGACAGCGCCCCCGCGGCGATCTTCGCCGCGCCCATGCCCAGCGCGGTCAGGAACATCACGTCCATGATCACGCCGCTGCACGCGCCGACGAGCGCGGACCAGCGGGCCGCCCGTACGCCCTGCCGGTAGGCGGCCTCGGCCCGGCCGACGACACCACGGGCCTCCTGTGCCTCGGTGCCAAACGCCTTGACCGTACGGAACGCCACGAGCACCCGTTGCAGCCCGGTGAGCATCTCGCCGACGCTGGACTGCGTCGCCCGGGTCGCCTGGTGGAGCCGGCGCAGGACCAGCCATTCGATCCCGGCTCCCAGGGCGACGATCGCCAGCAGCACCAGCACCATCGTCACGTCGGTGAGCGCCATCAGCAGCACGGTGGCCAGCAGCACCAGCGGGGCGCCCGCGCCCCGGACCAGTGCCTCGGCCACGGCGCGTTCCAGCAGCGTGGTGTCGCTGCCGACCCTGGAGAGCAGATCGCCGACGGGCTCCCGCTGCACCGTCGCGACCCGGGCCCGCAGCAGCGCGCCGATCATGTCGGAGCGCGCGCCGAGCACGATGCGCTGCCCGAACCGGCCCAGGAGGTAGTTGCTGGTGAACAGCAGCACTCCGGACAGCACGGCCACGGCGCTCAGTGCGATCAGGCCGGGGACGAAGCCGGCGCCGGTGGTGACCGAGTCCAGCAGCCACTTCACCACGCGTGGCTGTGCCAGCACGATGCCGTAGGAGAGCAGGTCGAGGACGAGCAGCCCGGCCATCGCCGCGCCCATGCCCCGGCCGAGCCTCCACAGCAGCGGCAACTGCGACCAGGCGGACGGCCGGAGGGATGTGGTGGAGTCGCTCACGGGTGCTCGTACCTGGCCTTTCCGTCGCGGAGTTCGATGGCGGAGGCGTTGTTCTCCCGCAGGTGCCGGGTGACCCGGCTGGTGACACCGCGGTCGGCGGTGAGCCGCAGGGTGCCCTCGGTGAGCTCGGCGCGCTGGATGCCGCGCTCGCTCATGTAGGAGCCGATCCGGGCGTCGAACGCGGAGCGGGCGGACAGGATCCAGTCCCGGAGGCCGGGGTCGAGGGCGTGGTGGGAGACGTCGAGGAGCAGCACGACCCGGGGCTCGGTGCCCTCGTGCCAGACCTCGTGCTCGAAGGAGTCGTCGAAGACCAGGCACGCGCCCTCCTGCCAGCGCAGCGTGCGGTCCCCGACCCTGATCCGGGGGCCTTCGGGGACCCGCAGTCCGAGGTGCACCCGGTGCCGTGCGTTGGATCCGCCGCAGTGCGGCCGGATGTGCGTACCCGGGTACAGCCACGACAGGGTGGCCACCCCCGGGCCTGCGCTGCCGGCCTCCGGAATGCCCTCGATGACGCTCGCGGTGACCGGGAAGCGTGCGCAGGCGTCGGCGAAGCGGTGTCCGGCCTCGTAGAACGTCACCTGCTCCCACCGGCCCCGGTCCAGCAGCGGTTCCTCCACCGGGAGGAAGCCGGCCGGGGATGCGGCGGTGACCGCGTCGAGTTCGGCGCGGATCCTGGGGTAGCTCTCGGCCAGGTAGGCGGTGAACCAGAACTGCGCCGGGTCGAAGACCGGGCACGGCTCCAGGGAGGGCACGTAGTGTTCCGGGCGCTGGTCGGGATGGCGCCAGATGCCCTGGGCCACGGCGAGTTCGGCGCACGCCCGGGCGGCCTGCCGGTCGCCCTCGGCGAGCAGGGCGTCGATGAGAGCGCGGTAGTGCCGCCGGGTGTCGGTCGTGCGCCGGATGCCGGCGTTGAGGGGCGTGCTCATCGACAACCTCCGAGGAGACCCCGGTCGTCGTGCCGGGGAGGGGTCGGGCACCGGGGCTCACGAGGGGAGCAGGTCACGCCGTTTCACGCCCCCTTCTGGTCCTGGCCGGCGCGCTGCCGGTCCGCGTTCGGCAGTGCGTGGATATCGCGGATGATCTTGCTGGTGGACAGGTCGTCGACCGTGCTGAGCAGTTCGACGGTGCCGCCGAGCCGTTCCACCAGCGGGGCCTCCGGCAGCGTCCGGCGGGTGTAGTCGCTGCCCTTGACGTAGTGGTCCGGCCGCAGCCGTGTGATCAGTTCGGTCGGGCTGTCCGTCTCGAACGGCACCACCAGGTCGACGCACCCCAGAGCGGCCAGCACCCGCATCCGCTCCGACAGCGGGATCACCGGCCGGGCCGGCCCTTTGAGCCTGCGCACGCTCGCGTCGGAGTTCACCCCGACCACGAGCAGCCCGCCGAGTGCCTTGGCCCGGCTGAGCAGGGAGACATGGCCGCCGTGCAGGATGTCGAAGCAGCCGTTGGTGAACACGATCCGCTGGGCGCGGTGGGGCACGTCGGTGAGCCAGCGGGGCAGTGCGCCGTCGTTGAGGAGCTTGCCGGTCCCCGACAGCCGGCGACGCAGTTCCTCGGCGGTGCAGTGCGCCGTGCCGGGCTTGCGCACGGCGATGTCCGCGGCGGACGAGGCGAGTTCGGCGGCGGTGCCGGGGTCGGCGCCGGTGGCCAGTGCCATGGTCAGCGCCGCGGTGAAGGTGTCCCCGGCGCCGATCGTCATCCCGGCCTCGCCGTCGGCGTAGGTGCGCAGGCTCGGGCGGCCGGCCTGGACGACCACCGCGCCGTCCCGGTCCAGGGTGATCGCCGCCAGGTCGGCGCCGCTGCGTTCCCGTACCTGCTCGGCGTGGTCCATCATCTGCCGCACCCGGCCGCGGCCGTGCGCGGGTGCGGGGATGCCGAGCAGGTCCAGGGCTTCCGCATGGTTCGGCGTGACCACGTCGGGCCGGAGCGAGCGGAACGGCGCGGGCGCCCTGGAGTCGACCACGAGCAGCGGACGCCGGGGCGAGGCGGCCAGCACCGCCCTGACCTCGGGGGTGAACGTGCCGTAGGCGTAGTCGCAGACGATCACCGCGTCGCACCAGGGGAGTTGTTCGCTCAGCCGGGCGGCCAGTGCGGCGGACGCGCTCGGGCCGATCGGTTCCCGGCTGCCCTCGTCCATCCGCAGCAGCATCTGCCGCGGGGCCAGCACGCGGGTCTTGACCACCGTCGCCCGGGTCCGGTCGGTCAGCAGGTGTGCGGTGCCGACCGCGGCCGACGCCAGGGCCCGCCGGAGCCGCTGCCCGGCGGGATCGGCGCCGACGACGGCCAGCAGGCGGGTCTGTCCGCCGAGCGAGGTGAGGTTGGCCGCCACGTTGGCGGCGCCGCCGCACTGGTCGCGCGCCCCGGTGACCGCGACCACCGGGGCGGGGGCCTCCCGGCCCAGTCCCACCGGGTCGCCGGTGACGTAGCCGTCCACGATGGCGTCCCCGACGACGACGGTCCGCACGCCGGCCATCGCGGTCAGCAGGGCCAGCAGGTCACTCGTCATGGCTCGGCCCCCTGCCGGCGCGGGAATGCCGCTGGATGTGGTCGGCCATCCCGGCGATGGTCTGGGTCTCCATCAGGACGCCGACGGACAGGCTCGTCCCGAGCCGTTCCTCGACCGCGGCCACGATGCGGAGGGCGGCGATCGAATCACCGCCAAGGTCCAGGAACCGCTGCCGCCGGCCGATCTTCTCCCGCCGCAGTGCCGCCCGCCACAGCCCGGTCAGCTCGCGTTCGAGCCTGCGGCGTCGGTACCAGCCCACGACCCCGCGGCTCACGGCCGCCGCCGGCTGACGAGGGTGTGCGGCAGCACCAGGTAGTCCAGTCGGGACTCCAGCAGGGTGCGCACGGCGTCCGCGGGGGTCTCCGCGATCGGCTCCCCCTTGGTGTTCAGGCTCGTGTTGAGCAGCAGGGGCACCCCGGTACGGGCCTCGAAGGCGGCGATCACGTCGTAGTAGGCCGGGTTGTCCTCGCGGCGGACGGTCTGCAGCCGCGCGGTGCCGTCGACGTGGGTGACCGCGGGCACCGTCGGCCTGCGCACCGGCGAGGCGCGCAGCATGAAGGGGCTGTCGGCGAAGGCGAACCACTCGGTGGCCCGTTCGTTGAGGACCGCCGGTGCGAACGGCCGGAAGTGCTCCCGGAACTTGATCTGCGCGTTGAGGCGGTGGCGCATGGTCGGACTCCTCGGGTCGGCGAGGACGCTGCGGTGCCCCAGTGCCCGCGGACCGATCTCGCTGGCGCCGTCGAACCAGCCGACGACCGCGCCGTCGGCGATCAGGTCGGCGGTGGTGCCGATGTAGTCCTCGACGGCCTCCACGTGCAACGCGCCGGCGTGCTCGTCCAGGGCACGCCGCCGGGTCTCGGCGGGGTAGGTCCGCACGGAGTACATCAGCTCGGTGTTGTGGTACCGGCGCCGGGGATGTCCCAGGACGTGGTGCCAGTACCACAGGGCGGCGCCGATGGCGGTGCCGTCGTCCCCGCAGGCCGGATGGAAGTGGATCCGCTCGAAGTCCGAGGCGGCGAAGGCCGGTTCGGTGGCCACGACGTTCAGCGAGGTGCCGCCGGACAGGCACAGGTTGCGGCCGATCCCGTTGCGGGCGGCGATCGGGCCGAGCTCGGCGAACAGCGCCCGCATCTGTGCGTCCAGTCCGCACTGCACGTAGTACGCCAGCCGCGCGTTGAGTTCCCGGTCCCCCACCGTGATCGGAACCGGGTCCCGGTCGGCGAGGGCGACCAGTTCGTCAAATCCGTCGATCTCGGCGGGGGTCGGCACGTCGGACGCGTCGGTCGCGCCGTACGGGGCCAGTCCCATCACCTTGCCCGCGCCGACGATGCTCGTCCCGAACAGCCGCTCGGCGACGTAGCAGTAGCCGACGTTGGCGTTGAACCAGGCGTCGAAATCGCGGCGCAGCGGATACAGCTTGGTGTCCCGGCCCAGGTAGGCGCGGCAGCCGAGGGGATCGATGGCGACCGAGACCGCGGAGTCGAACGGCGAGGTGTAGAAGCTCGCCGCGGCGTGCAGCAGATGGTGTTCGGGGTTGACGGTGCACGGCAGGCGCGTGCCGTCGATGTCGACCCGCGCCTGGCGCTGGTCCACCCAGAACTCCAGCCAGGTCTCCTTGAGATCGGAGCCGTGCAGCAGGGCGATGTCCGGCGAGTCCATGGTGTGCAGATTGCACAGCAGCACATGGTCCACCTCGGACAGTGCGAGGCCGGCCTGGTCGAGCAGCTCCGCCAGGTCGGCCGCGCGCAGCCCCGGGTGCTTCTTGCGGCGGGAGAAACGCTCGGTGGTGACGAAGCCCGCCGTTCTCCCCTCGGACAGCAGGACGGCGGCCCCGTCGTGGTTGAAGTTGATCGACAGGATGTTCCGGACCGGCGTCGCCGGTGGTTCAGTGCGCACCTGAGGCCCTCGCTTTCCCCGGCTCGGGCGCGGTGGCCCCGAGCAGCCGTGACACCACGGCCCATACCTGGTCGACCTCGATGTCGGACAGACACCTCGGATAGCGCCCCGCGGCGCGGGAGTAGGGGATCGGGCAGTCGAACGCGCAGCGCCGGCCGGCCAGTTCGTCGGCCCGGTGCGTTGCCGACCGGCACGGATAGCGCAGCGACACCCCGTGGTGGTGCGGGTAGATCCTGGCCCAGAGGAACTCGGTGCCGGTGGGGCCGTAGAGGACCACGGTCGGCACGCGCACCGCCGCGGCGATGTGGGCGAGCGCGGAGTCGTTGCCGACCAGGAGGTCCATCTCGGCCAGCAGGTTCGCCGTCTGGTCGAGGCTGTTGCCGGTGACGACCTCGACGACCGCCGCCGGCAGCCCGGCTGTGCTGCCGGCGGCCAGTGCGAGCAGGTCCGCGCGGTCCTCAGCGGTGCCCAGCAGATAGCAGGCGGCACCGTACTGCCCGATCGCGCGACGGCACAGTGCGGCGTACCGATCGGGCGGCCAGCGGCGGTTCCAGTGCGGGGCGCCGCCGGGATGCACGGCGAGCCGTGGCACGCCGGTGGGCAGGTCCGGCACCGCCTGGGCGGTTCTCGGCAGCGGTGGCACCACGGCACCGGGCCGGAGCCTGCCGGCCAGGCCGAGGGCCGTGGCCAGTGCCGAGGCGTGGTCGAAGAGGTCGGCCCGGCCCAGCAGCGGCGGGGGGAGCCGGAGCGGATGGGTGAGGTCGTCGGGGGCGGTACCGGGCCCGCTCAGTCCCAGGCGGACCGGGATTTCGGCCCGCCGCGCCTCCGGTGCGCCCAGCCCCCTGCTGTCCGGATCGACGAAGCACACCCGTGCGCCGAGCGCGGCCAGTTCGCGGTGGAAGCGTGCCCGGCGCTGCGGGTCCCGGTCACCGGGGTCCGGGCACGCCAGCACGTCCGTCGCATAGCTGTGCCGTGCGAAGAACTCCGCGAACCGTCCCGCCACCGTGCTGCCGGTGACCATGGTGAGCCGGGCCGTCGGGAAGGCGCGGCGGAGCAGGGCCAGCGCGATGTTGCGCTGCACCAGGTCGCCGAGCCCCGGCTCCACCAGGCGGGCGAGGACACACACGCCGTCCACCGCCCTCACTCCGGGCGGCGTGCCAGGCTCGCCTGACCGGTGAGGGCGCCGAGGTCGACGGTGGCGGCGCAGGTCAGCGGTACGAAGTCCAGTTCCAGTCGCCCGCCGAGGCGGACCGTCCCGGTGCCGGCGGCGAAGTCCGCCCCGGCCGACTCGCAGTCCCCCTCGACCAGTTCCACGCCGAGCTCCGTGCCGCCGTCGGTGCCGGTGAACCGGAGGAAGACGTAGCCGCGGTCGATCGCCTCCTTGAGTGCGGCGGCGGTGCGGTCGGGGCGGAGCGAGACCTCGACCGGGTGGGTGCCGGTGGTGAGCCGGTCCACCAGGGTCGGGGTGCCCGCGAACGGGTCCTCGGGCACGTCCTCGCAGAGCCCGTCGGGGTTCTGCGCCATGAAGACGCGCAGGCTCAACGGCCGCATGTCGGTCCAGACTTCGCCGATGTAGGACAGGCACTCCTCGCGCCCCCCGGTCCTGCCGACCGTGGTCCAGCCGTCGGGCAGGTCCTGGTCCGCGGGCCAGATCGAATACTGTTCCTCGTGGTTGCGCACCACGTGGTAGGTGCGCTCGTCCACGGTCTCGGTCATGGGAAGCTCCTTATCGTTGGCTGAGGTCCGGCAGCGGTGCCGCCGGATCGGCGCCGATCTGGTCGATCAACTGCCGTAGTCGGTCGAGCAGTTGGTCCACGGCGGCCTCGGCGAGGTCGGGGCGGACGTAGTCGAGGACGAGCACCATGTCGTCGTCGAGTTCTCCTACGTGGACGTCGAGCAGCACGCCGTCGGTCGGGACGGCGCCGAACTGCCCATCCGCACCGAGCAGTTCGGCCTCCCGGAACAGCTCGATCGAGAGGCCGCCGGCCGGTGCCCGCTCGTTCCTGGTGCGGGCGCTGCGCGGCGGGTTCCGGCAGAAGTGCACGGTGACGTCCCACAGGGCGGCGGTGTGCGGCGGGTGCAGCGCACCGGTGCGCAGGCCGTGGTCGAGCAGGCGCGGGTAGGGCAGGTAGTGCACCACCGCGTCCAGGAAGCCCGTCTGGGTCCGCCGCATGACGTCGGAGAAGGCCGGGCTCCGCAGGCCGTCGACGTCGACGCGGAAGGCCAGTCGGTCGGTGAGCGGACCGAGGACCTGGCCGAGCGCGTGGTAGTCCCGCAGGTCGAAGTCGCAGGCGAAGCCGGAGCTGGCGGGCCTGCCCTGCGCGCGCAGGCACCAGGCCAGCAGGGCGACGACCGCGAGCGGGCCGTTGGTTCCCAGGGGGCCGCTGCCGCCGGTCAGCGCCGCCCAGCGCCGCGCGTCGATCCGCAGCCGCGCGGTGCCGACCCGGCGGGGGCCCGTCCGGGGGCCGCGCACCGGGGTCGCGTAGCGGGGGAACTCCCTGGTCCACCAGCGCCGTCGGGCCGCTTCCGCGGTGGGCGTCCCGACCGGCTCAAAGCCGGCCAGCTCGGTGGGGTCGCGGTAGGCCGCGGGCCGGAAGCGGCCGAAGTACGCCTGGAGCACCGCGCCGAGCGCCGCGTACAGGGAGCGCGCGTCCAGCGCGTCCCGCGGCGCGACCAGGCCGAGTACGTGGCGGCGCGCGGCGAGGGGCACCCAGTGGAACCGGATCGGCGCTCCGCCGTCGTGGTCGGCCGGGCGGTCGCGTTCGGCCCGCAGCAGCGCCACGCAGGACGCCGCCGGATCTCCCGGCCCGAGTGCGCCCGCGTCGTGCCGGCGCAGGTCGGGGGCGAAGCCGGCGAACGGCGGCGCGGCGGCCACCGTGCGCACCGCGGCGGCCAGCCGGTCGGCGTCCAGCTCGCCGTCCGTCCGGAGCGCCCGGACGTGTCGTCCCGTCCCGGTTTCCAGGAGTGCGCCGGGAGATCGCGGGAGATGCGCGGACCGCCGTGCCCTCATCGGATCACCTCGGCTCGCGCCGCGTCCCAGGACAGCGGGGCGGTCATGGCGACCGCCACCAGGCGGTCCCCGGTGTAGGGCTGCCGCCCGTGCGCGGCCAGCAGGTTGTCCACCAGCAGCACGTCGCCGGCCTGCCACTCCACCGCGACCTGCTCGGCCGCGTAGGCCGCCCGGAGGTGGTCGAGCACCTCGTCCGGGATCGGCTGCCCGTCTCCGTAGTAGGTGTTGAGCGGCAGGTCCGGCTCGGTGAACTGGGTCCGGAGCGCGGCGGAGAGCTCCGCCGGCAGGCTGCTGGTGTGGAAGAAGACCGCGTGGTTGAACCAGACCTGCTCACCGGTACCGGGGTGGACGGCGACCGCGGGCCGCACCTGGCTGGTCCGCAGGCGGTCGCCCGCGCCCCAGGCGACCTCGATGTCCCGTTCCCGGCAGTGTCGTTCGACCTGTGCGCGCCGGTCGGTCTGGAACGCCTCGCGCCAGTCCATCCCCAGACCGGTGTGGTAGTTGCGGACGTAGCGCACCCCGCGCTCGGCGAAGCCGGCGCGCACGTCGGCACGGATCCGGCCGAGCACCTTCCTGGCGTCCGCCAGGGGGGTCGCGCCGCCGGTGGCCGCCGGCCGCAGGCAGCAGAACACCAGGTGCTGCGGGAACTCCCGTTGGTAGGAGTTCTCGTGGTGCAGCGGGATCGGCTGGTCGGCGGGGTGGTCGGTGGCGGTGTAGACCCGGTCGCCGAGTGCGGTCCGCGGCGAGGACCGTTCCAGGTAGGGGCTCGGATCGCCGGCCAGCGCGCGCAGCACCGCGGCGAACCGGTCCAGGTCGACGCCGAAACCCCGGAAGAGCACCGCGCCGTGCACGTCCAGCCAGGTCCGCACGCGCCGCGCCGAGCAGGTGGCCCAGTGCGCGAGGTCGACGCCCGCTTCCGCGGCGCACACCCGCAGCGGCAGGGTCGCACCGGCCGGTGGTCCGGCCGTTCGCACCCAGTCCTCGGGGCGGGAGGGCACCGGGCGTCGCCGGCCGGGCCGCGGGCCTCCGGTGCTCGCCGTCATGGCCGTTCCCCTTCCTGCCGCGCCGTCCGGTCCGGCCGGCCGCCGGGGTCGGGGACCGGGATGCCGCCGAGCAGGGCGTGCACGAACCGGTCGTCGGGGCGCAGCCGCAGTGGTGCGCGCAGGGCGTCGGCGTCCACCGTGCCGATCGGGCAGAGGCCGAGTCCGGTCTCCGCCGCGACCGTCATCAGCAGCTGGGTCATCGCCCCGGCCTCGAACACCGAGAAATCCCGGGCGAGTTCGCCGTAGAGCGGGGTGATGGCAGTCATCCTGCTGATCAGGTAGAGCGCGAACGCCGCTTGGCGCAGGGGCGCCTGGTTGATCTCGGCGTGTGCGGCGGCCGGCACTCCGGGGCCGGTGCGGACGGGGATGATCTCGGCGCGGCCGGGGTGGACGTAGTAGGTTCCCGCGGCCAGGTCCGCCACCCGGCCCGGTGCGACGTCGACGTAGACGCCCAGGGGGTAGGCGCCGCCTGCCGAGGGGTACCAGTACTTGGCCTCGCCCGCGTGCCGGCTCCGGCGCACGGCGCCGAGCAGCGCCGCGAGGTCGGCGAAGGCGACGGGGGCGGGCGCGAACCGGCGGTGGCTGCGGCGCGCGGCAATCCGCGGATCGGCCGCGCCGCCCAGGCCGGTCCCGGCGACCTGGTCGTACTCCTGCCGGATGCCGCGGTGGGCGTCCTTGAACGCCTGGCGCGCCACCAGGTCGACGAGCAACTCCCCCTCGTCCGCCGCGGGTTCGGCGTCCGTGGCGAGGTGCGGGCCGACCAGCACCGCGATCGAGGGGAACCGCAGCAGTTCCTCGACCGCGACATCGATCCCCAGTTCCTCCTCGATCACGGTGGCCAGCCGCACCAGCTCCACCGAGGTGGCGCCCAGATCGATCAGGTTCATCTCCGGGTCGATCTCGTCCACCCCGAGGACCCGGCAGGCGATCTCGGTGGCCGAGGTCAGCAGTGCCTGGCCGTCCGCCGCCACCGGTCGCCGGTCGGCGACGGGTTCGGGGGCCGGGCCGACGGTCGTGGCAAGCCGGGCGCGGTCCACCCTGCCGTCGGGGGTGAGGGGGAAGGCGTCCAGGATCTCGATCCGGCCGGGCAGCAGATACGGAGAGACCTTGCGGCGCAACTGGTCGAGCAGTTCCGGCCCGGTGCGGCGCGTCCCGGGCGCGAGGCGGACGAAGCCGAGCGCGCTGTCGTCGGCCACCGTGACCACCGCGGCGGCCCGCACGCCGTCCGCCGCCGCCAGCGCCACTTCCGCGTCGTGCACAGACAGCCGCCTGCCGTGCACGAGGAGTTGCGCCGCGGCGTGTCCGACGGTCTCCACCGTCCCCGACGGGAGCACCCTGCCGAACGAGGCGGTGCGCAGCAGCCGTTCGCCGGACTCCGGATGGGCCGCCCACCGGTCGGTGCCGGTGCCGGGCCGGTGGGCCGCGCAGTCCGCGACCAGGCCGCCGTAGTGCACCTGCCCGGTGACCCAGAGCGGGCAGATCCCGCCGTTCTCGGCCAGCACGTGGAGGCGCTGGTTGCGCATCGGGCGGCCGATCGGCACCGCGGCCATGTCGGTTTCCTGGGCGGACAGTTCGCAGCAGGCGACCCAGGCCCCGTGCTCCTCGGCGGCGGCGAGGTGGGCGACGACGAGTTCCGGGCCGGAGCGCCGGCGCAGGCGTCCGAGCAGGGCACCGGTCAGCAACTCCCCGCTCAGCAGCACCAGTCGCAGCGGCTCGGGCAGCCGCTCGCCCCGGCGTTCCAGCTCGGTGAGCAGCAGGTCCAGCAGGGTCGGCGTGGAGTTCCAGACGCTGATCCGCTCCCGGACCAGCAGATCGGCCCAGGCGGCGGGCTCCCGCAGGTCGATGTCCGCGCCGAAGACCAGCGCGGCGCCGGTGAGCAGGCCCAGGCAGCACTCCCTGATGCCCTGCCCGGAGGCGATCGGGGCCAGGGCCATGATCCGGTCGTCCGGTCCGAGCCCGAACCGGTCGCCGAGATCGGCGGTCATGTTGAGCAGTTCCCGGTGGCTGATGGCCGTGCCCGCGTCGGCGCCGTCGTCGGGCAGCACCACCGCGGTGTCGCGCGGGTCGCGCGGCGGCGGGTCGGCGGGCGGGGCCGCCGGCACGCGGTCGATCGCCGTCGTGGCGATCCCCTCCGGCCAGTTGAGCCGGTCCAGCAGCCAGGACTGCGAGACGCACACCGGGATCCGGTCCCGGTCGAGCTGCCGCCACCGGGAGACCTGTGGCCGGCCGGGGTCCACGGGCACCGGCACCGCGCCCGCGCGCAGGATGCCGAGCAGGCCGGCCACCTGGTCGGCGCCCGGCTCGACGCACAGCGCCACCCGGTCCCCCGCCCCCACCGCCTGCCGGCCCAGTGCCGCGGCGACGCCGTCGGCGGCGGCGAGCAGCCCGGCCCGGGTGTGCCGGTGGCGGGGGCCCTGTACGGCGAGCGCGTCGCCGTGTTCGGCCGCCAGCGCCGCGAACCTCTCGTCCAGGGTGCCCGGTGGGACGGGTCCGGTCACCTCGTTCATGCGCAGCAGCAGTGTGCGTTGCTCGGTGGGAAGCACCGAGAAGCCTTCCCCGGCCATGCTCATGCTGGGTCGCCTCCACTTTCCACGGCTGCCGCCGCGAGGTTCGCAAGTACCGTCCTGAACGCTTCGAACATGCTCTGCACCAGCCCGTCCGGGAACGCGGCGGCGACGAAGTCCCAGGTGCAGACGAGCTTTCCGGCCTGCTCGCCGACCTGGTGGTCGAGGAGCACCTGGGGGGTCTGGCTCACCGCGTACACCGTTCTGGCGCGCCAGGCGGGCACCTGGGTGGCCGGCAGTGCGCCGTCCGACAGCAGGGTGCTGGTGAACACCACGGGCATCACCGAGTCGTCGCGGCTGCGCGGATCCGTGCTGCGCAGCATGCGCAGCACCTCCACGCCGGTGACCGTCCGGTGGTCCAGGTCCCTCCAGAGCCGGTCCTGCAGGCGCGCGGCCCGCGCCGGGAACGAGGGCGCGCCGGAGCCGTCGACGGCGAGCAGGGTGGTGGCCGTGAAGTCGCCGACCAGCGCGTCCACGTCCGGATGGAGCGGCAGCCGGTTGAACGTGGTGACGTTGAGGGTGAACCGCGGGCTGTCGCTCCAGGCCGCGAGCACCTCGCAGAACGCGGCGCAGACCGTCGCGGACGGGGTGAGGCCGGCCGCGGCCGACCAGGTGCGCACCGCCTGCCACGCCGCCGGGGCGAGTTCGGTGTGCAGGCGGTGGAACTCCGGGCGGGTCAGCTCCGCCGGCCGCCGCAGCAGTGGCAGGCCGGGGGCGGGCGGCAGTTCGGCGAGCCGGTCGGCCCAGTAGCGCCGCGCCCGGCGGTGGCGGGGACCGTCCTTGAGTCCCTCCACCGCCAGTACGTAGTCGCGGAAGGTGCAGCCGGGCGTGGGCAGTTCGGCCGCCGGGTCGTGGTACAGGACCAGCAGTTCGCCGGTGAGGAGGCGGGTGCTGTGCGCGTCGGCGATGAGCAGGTCGACGCTGAGGTGCAGCCGGGTGGTCACGGCGTCGAGGCGGCTGGCGCGCAGCTCGAACAGCGGCCATTCCTCGGGCGCCCTGACCTGGTGGGACATCGCCTTGCGGATCGCGGCGAGCCGGTGAGCCGCGGTCTCGGGTGCCCGGTCGCGCAGGTCCGAGGTGTCGATCCGGTAGGCGGGCACGGTGGCCAGGACCTGCTGGCGGCCGTCGCGCCGGACGACGGTCCGCAGCGCGTCGTGCCGTGCGATCAGCAGGCGGAGGGCCTGTTGGAGCCGGGGGACGTCGAGGTCGTCGACGTCGAGTTCCAGGTAGCTGTGGGTGGAGACCCCGCCGAGCCCGAAGCCGGCCCGGCGTCCCAGCCAGTAGGCCTGCTGGATGTCGGTGAGCGGGAACGGCTCGGTCCGCTCTTCCGGGCGGGGCGTCAGTGCGGCCGGCGGGCCCGGCTCGGGGCCGGTGCTCTCCTGCGCCTCGGCCACGGCCTCGGCCAGCGCCGCGAGCGTCGGGGTGGTGAACAGCCGGGTCAGCTCGATGCGCACGCCCAGTTCCTGCTGGAGTCTGGCGATGAGCCGGATGGCCTCCAGCGAGGTGCCGCCGAGCGCGAAGAAGCTGTCCTGCTCTTGGACGGTCGGCACCGCGAGGAGTTCCGCCCAGATGGCGGCCAGTTCTGCCAGCAGCCGGTCCTGCCGCAGCGGGTCCACCGCGGGCCGCGGTGGACCCGTCCGCCGTTCCCGGCGCGGCAGTTGTGCGTGCAGCGCGGCCCGGTCCACCTTGCCGTTGCCGGTCAGCGGGATCCGGTCGAGTCGGTGGAACGCGGTGGGAACCATGTACGAGGGCAGTTCGGCGCCGAGCCGGGTCCGCAGCGCGGCGGCGTCTCCGACGGCGTCCGGCTCGGCGACGAGGAAGGCGACCAGCCGCCGTTCCGTTCCCCCTTCGCCGGCCGCGACCGCGGCGGCCGCCCGCACCCGCGGCAGCCGCTGGAGCGCCGCCTCGACCTCGCCGAGCTCGACCCGGTAGCCGTTGATCTTCACCTGGCCGTCCTGCCGGCCGAGGAACTCCAGGTTGCCGTCGGGCAGATGGCGGGCCAGGTCGCCGGTCCGGTACAGGCGCTCGCCGGTCACCGGGTCGCGCGGGAAGCGGAACCGGGTCTGTTCCGCATCCCGCCAGTACCCCAGCGCGACACCGGCGCCGCCGATGTACAACTCGCCGGCCACCCAGTCGGGGCGCGGCCGCAACCGGTCGTCGAGCACCCGGATCGACTGGTGGGCCATGGGCACGCCGTAGGGAATGCTGCGCCAGGCGGGATCGACCTCACCGATGGGGTACCAGACCGACCAGATGGATCCCTCCGTCGCGCCGCCCAGGCTCATCAGCCGTGCTCCGGTGGCCAGTTCGCGGAGCCGGCCGGGCAGGGCGACGGGGATCCAGTCGCCGCTGAGCAGTACCAGCCGCAGCGTCGTGAGCGCGGTCGGTGCGAGCTTTCCGGCGTACTCGGTGAGGACCTCCGCCAGCGCGGGCACCGAGTTCCAGATCGTGACCCGTTCCCGGGCCACCAGCTCGGCCCAGTGCGCCGGATCGCGCCGTCTGTCCTGTGCGGGGAGGACGACCGTGCCCCCGGCGGACAGCAGGCCGAACAGGTCGTAGACGGCGAGGTCGAAGCTGAGGGCGGAGACGGCCAGGACGCGGTCGTGGCGGCCGACTCCGAACCGCCGGTTGACCGCGTCGATGGTGTTGGCCGCGCCGCGGTGGTCGATCATCACGCCCTTGGGCGTTCCGGTCGAGCCGGAGGTGAAGAGGACGTAGGCCAGGTCGGCGGGGTCGGTGCGCACCTGGGGCGGGCCGTCCGAGCGGTCGAGGTCGTCCGGCCGGTCGACGGCGATCGTCCGTACGCCGGGCGGGCGCGGCAGCCGGTCCGCCAGGGTCCGTTGGGTGAGCACGGTCCGCAGTTCGCCGCGTGCCATCAGCTGCCGCAGGCGTGCGTCGGGCAGTTCGGGGTCCAGCGGCAGGAAGGCCATCCCGGCCGCCAGCACGCCGAGCGCGGCGACCACCTGCTGCCAGCCCTTGCCGGTGGCGATGCCGACCAGCGCGTGGGGGCGGTCGCCGGTGCGCAGCAGGGTGTTCGCCACCCGGCGGGCCCGGTCGGCCAGCTCCTGGTAGGTCATCCTGGTCTCGCCGTCGACCAGCGCGAGGTGCCCGGGCTGCGCCGCCGCGCGGGCGAACACCGGTTCATGCAGGCAGTGCGGCCGCGGGGCGGTGGGGTCGGTGGCCGTGAGCGCCGACCGGACGGTCTGCTGCGCGACGGGGAGCGCCGGTTCCCGCCGGCCGGTCCAGTGCGCGGGGTCGGCCACCAGGTCGGCCAGGAGTCGGCGGTACGCCTCGAACATCCCGTCCAGTACGCCGGGGTGGAACAGTGCGTCGACCGCGTCCCAGTTGAAGACGAGACCGCCGTTGCGCTCGGCGACCTGGTGGTCCAGGTGCACCTGCGGGGTCTGCGTGATCCCGTGGCCGAGTTCGCCCAGCGGGGTGCGCCCGGCCTCGGCCGCGTCGGGGGCGGCGGCCTGCGGCAGGTTCGAGGTGAACACCACCGGGGTCAGCAGCTGCGGTGGGCGGCCGTGCTGCCGGGCCCACTCCCGCATGACCTGGACACCGCCGACCTGGGCGTGGTCCAGGTCGGCCCAGAGCAGCCGGTGCAGCGCGCCGGCGCGGTCCGCGAAGGGCGCCGCGGTGCGGTGGTCCACTTCGAGCACGGACAGCGCGGTGAAGTCACCGACGATCAGGTCGACTTCGGGGTGCACCGGTTCCCGCTGGAACACGGTGAGCATCAGGCTGTAGTGCGGGCGCCGGCTCCATCGGGTCACGGTCTCGGCGAAGGCGGCCAGGAGGACGGAGGACGGCGTCAGGCCGAACGCGGCGGCCCTCGCCTTGAGCACCGACCAGTCCGCCCGGTCCAGCGTCCCCGAGCGGCGTACGAAGTGCGGTCGGTCGATGCCCTCCGGTGCGGTGGCCAGGGGCAGTTCGGGTCCTTCGGGCAGGTCGGCGAGGCGGTTGCGCCAGTACCGCAGGGCAGTGCGGTGCTCCGGTCCCGTCCGGCGGCGTTCGGCGGCCAGCACATAATCCCGGAAGGTCAGCTCCAGCGGCGGGTAGGACCGCTTCCGGCCGGTGTAGCGGTCGGTCAGCTCGGCCATCACCAGCCCGAAGCTGTGGGCGTCGCAGATGAGCGCGTCGATGCTGAGGTGCACCAGGGTGTCCCCGCCGGGCAGCAGGGAGGCCCGGACGTCGAACAGCGGCCAGCGGTCGGCGGGCAGCAACTGGTGGGAGAGTTCGGCCCGCCAGCTCCCCAGCCGCGCCGTCCGCTCCGCAACGGTGGCCCATCGCAGGTCCTGGACGGCGATCCGGTAGGGAGGCACCCGTTCCAGCACCCGCTGCGTGCCGTCGTCCGCCACCACGGCGCGCAGCATCGGATGCCGGTCGATCACCGCCCGCAGTGCGGCCTGGAACCGGTCGAGGTCCAGTCCCGTCGCGGTCAGCTCCAGGTAGGCGTGGGTGGAGACGCGTCCGAGCACCAGGTCCGCGTCCCGGCCGACGAGGTAGGCCCGCTGGATGTCGGTCAGCGGGAACGGCGCGAACCGCGCCGCCGGGTCGGGGGCCGGCCGCGCCGGGACCTTCGGCGCGTCCCGGTGTCCGGCCGCCGCGTCGAGCCGGGAGGCCAGCGCGCGGGCCGTCGGCGCCGCGACGAGGTCGCGCAGGCCGACCGGCGTCCCGAGCCGCTCGCGCAGCACCGCCGCGACCCGCGCCGCGAGCAGCGAATTGCCGCCCAGCAGGAAGAAGTCGTCACTCGGGCCCGGTCGGTGGGCGATCGGCAGCAGCGCGGTGAAGACGTCGAGCACGGCGGCCTCGGTCGGCCCGGTGGCCGGTCCGGGCTGCTGCCGCGCCGCCGGCGCCGGCTGCGGCCGCAGTGCGCGCAGGCGTCGCCGGTCGACCTTGCCGCTGGCGTTCAGCGGCAGCTCCGCGATCAGCTCCACGGTGGCCGGCACCGCGTAGGCGGGCAGCCGCCTGCGCAGGAATCCGGTGACGTCGCCCGGCGGCCGCGCCGCGTCGGCGGCGACCGCGTACGCGGCGAGCAGGGGCGCGCCGATGCGGTCGGGGCGGGTGACGACGGCGGCGGCGCGGATTCCGGGGTGCCGCAGGAGTGCGCGTTCCACCTCGCCCGGCTCGACCCGGTGGCCCCGGATCTGCACCTGTGCGTCCAGCCTGCCCCGGTACTCCAGGGTCCCGTCGGCCCGGCGGCGCACCGCGTCGCCCGTACGGAACCAGCGTTGCCCCGGCCCGCCGCCGGGCACCGGTCCGAAGCGGTCGGCGGTCTCCCGAGGGCGTCCGTGGTAGCCGAGGGCCAACCCGGCCCCGCCGACGTGGAGTTCGCCGAACCCGAGCGTCGGCGCGGGCGGGCCGGCCGGGGTCAGCACGCGGGTGGCCACACCGTCGATGGCCCGGCCGATGGGGACCGTCGCCGGGTTGCCGCCGGGGGCCACCTCGCAGGCGGTGGCGTCCGCGGCGACCTCGGCGCAGCCGTAGAGGTTGAGCAGCCGGCGGCCGGGCAGCCGCCGGTGGAACCGTGCGGCCAGGTCGGCGTCGAGCGTCTCGCCGCTGCTGACCCAGGTGTGCAGGTCCGGCAGCCGCCGGTGCAGGTCGCTCTGGTCGTCGAGCAGGATGCGCAGCAGGGTCGGCACCACCACGAGCCGGGTCACCCGGTGCTTGCGCAGTCTGTCGACCAGCCGCTGGGGGTCGGCGGTGTCCTCGGCGCCGAGCAGCACCAGTGGCACGCCGGACAGCAGTGGGCCGAAGGTCTCCGCCACCGCGTCGACGAAGCCGGGGGACGTCCGGGCCGCCCAGACCTCGGCGCCGGTTGCGGGGTGGGCGCGCTGCATCCACCGGACGCGGTTGAGCACGCCGCGGTGGGTGCCGAGGACGCCCTTGGGCGGGCCGGTCGAACCGGAGGTGTAGAGCAGGTAGGCCACCGACTCCCGGTGGACGGGCCGGTTCGGGCGGCGGGCCGGGAGCGGTCCGGCCGGCTCGCCCGTGGCGTCGACCGCGATCAGGGGGCTGTCCATCGTGGCGCAGTGGGGCAGCAGCGCCGTGGTGGTGAGTGCGCATCGGGGCCGGGCGTCGGCGACGATCTCGGCGAGCCGTTCGGCGGGCTGGGTCGGGTCCAACGCCACATAGGCCGCGCCGGCCTTGAGCACCCCGAGCACGGCGACCACCGCGTCGACGGAGCGGGGCAGGGCGCAGGCGACCCGGTCGCCGTCCGCGACGCCCCGCGCCCGCAGCCGCCCGGCCAGCTCGTCGGCCCTGCGGTCCAGTGCGCGGTAGCTCACCGCGTGCCCGCCGTCGATCACCGCGATCGCATCCGGGGTGCGGTCCGCCTGGCGTTCGAAGGCCGCGGACACGCTGTCGGTCCGCGGGTCGGCAGGCGGTGGTGCGGGCTCGACGGCGGCCGGTGGGGCCAGCAGCTGGGCGGCGGTCAGGTCGGGGTCGTGTGCGCACCCGGCCAGCACGGTGTGCAGCTGCTCGGCGAAGAGCGCGATCGTGGCGGCGGCGAACAGGTCCAGGTCGTACTGGCAGGAGATCCTGATCCCGTCGGGCTGTTCCCAGATCTCGACCAGCAGGTCGAACTGCGCCGCCCCCAGTTCGATGTCCGGCTGCTCGGTCGTCAGCCCCGGCAACTCCAGTGATTGTTGGGGCTGTTGTGCGACGCACAGCACCCTGATCGGGGCCTCGCCCTCGCCGTCGGACCGGTGCAGCTCCAGCAGGCGTTCGTAGGGCATGTCCTGGTGGGCGAGGCTCTCCAGGGTGGAGGTGCGGGCGGCCGCCCAGAGTTCCCGGAAGCTCTGCCCGTCCGCGACCTGCGTGCGCAGCAGCACGACGTTGACGAAATAGCCGATGAGCCGGTCGAACTCCGGCCTGGTGCGACCGGAGACGAGGGTGCCGACCGCGAGGTCGCGCTGCCCGGTCCAGCCGTGCAGCACCACCGACAGGGCGGTCAGCACCAGCATGAACAGCGAGCCGCCGGTCTGCCGTCGCAGGGCGCCGAGACGCCCGGCCAGCTCCGGGCCGATCAGGAGGGTGTGGTTGGCGCCGGCGCCGCGGCCGGTGGCCGGTCGCGGATGGTCCAACGGCAGCTCGGTGTGCGGCAGGTCGGCGAGCCGCTCGCGCCAGAAGTCGGTCAGCTCAGCGGCCTCCGGTCCGGCGAGCCGGCTGCGTTGCCAGGCGGCGTAGGCGCGGTAGCCGAGCGCGGGGGCCGGCAGGCTCACCGGCCGCCCGGCGACAAGTTCGCGGTAGCAGTCCGAAAGGGCCTGTGCCAGCACGCCGTTGGACCAGCCGTCGGTGATCGCGTGGTGGAGGCTCAGCAGGACCAGGTGGTCGTCGGGGCCCAGCCGGAAGAGCACCGTGCGCAGCAGCGGTCCGTGGCGCAGGTCGAAGGGGCGGCGGGCCTGGGCGCGCAGCAGGGTGCCGAGCCGCTCGTCCTGGTCGTCGGTTCCGGCCGGCCGGGAGAGGTCGACCATCAGGAACGGCAGGGTGACCCTGGTGGCGACCGAGCAGACCAGGCTCCCGTCCTCGGCCTGGTACAGGCTGGTGCGCAGGGACTCCTGGCGTCGTGCGACGGCGTCGATCGCCCGCCGCAGCGCGACGGGGTTCAGCGGGCCGCGCAGCCGGACCGCGGTGGCGTAGGTGTAGGCGGCCGGGGCCAGTTCGTTGAGCAGCCACATCCGTTCCTGGCCGTAGGAGGGCCGCACGGTCTCGGCCGCGGGTGCCGGGGCGGTTGCGGCCGGGCCCGAGGAGAGCGTCCGCGCGAACAGTGCCCTGCCCTCGGGGGACAGTGCGGCGATCCGCCGTCGCAGCTCCACCGCCTCCGGCTCCGCGAGCCCGGCGAGGATCGTCTCCAGTGCCGGTTCCGTCATGACCGTCCCCCCTTCGTCATCCGGTCGCCTCGCCGGTGGTCATCCCGAAGGCGGCGGTGAGCACGCTGGTCGCCACCACCAGTTGCACCAGGCGTTCGCTGGCCGCCCGTTGGCCGGCCGGCCGGGTCGGCAGTGCGTCGAGCAGCCGGCGCACCGCCGCCGGGTGGTAGAAGGGGTTGTCCCGCAGAGCCGGCCCGGCGCAGAGCTCGCGCACCGTCGCCAGCAGCCCGTCGTCGCAGACGGTCGGCGGGGCGAAGAAGCCGCGTTTGGCGCCCGTGCACACCTCCTCGGTCAGCCGGTCGTGGACGGCGGCGCGCAGGACGTACTTGGTGGTGCCCGCGCGGGTGTACCAGGGCAGCGGCGCGGCCTTGGCGGTGGCGAACAGCTGGTGGTCGAAGAACGGCAGCCTGACCTCGACTCCGTGCGCGGCGTCCAGCCGTTCGGCGCCCAGGATGTAGTTGGGCAGCCAGCTCTTGGCGAACAGGTACAGCGACTGGTGCAGCGCGGAGCGTCCCGCCAGCTGTTGCCGGGACTGCTCCAGCAACGGTGTGCAGGCGTCGGTCCGGGCCAGCACCTCGGCGAACTCCGGGCGCAGCAGGGGCCGGGAGGGTGCCAGTACGGCGAAGTACCGTTGGGTGAGCCAGCTCGGCAGGAAGCCGAGCCGGTCGAGCACCCCGCGCAGATGCGGCGGCGCGCCGCACTCGATCAGCTTGCGGTATCCGGACCGGGCCCGGTCCCTCGCCGCCGGGGACCGGCTCAGCGCCAGGTCCTGCTGGAACTGCGGGTATCCGGCGAACAGTTCGTCGCCGCCCTCCCCGGCCAGCGCGGTCTTGAAGCCCCGGGCGCCGATCGCCGCGCTGTGCAGGTAGCGGGCGACGCCGTGCGCGTTCTCCTGCACCATCTCGCCGGCGCGGATCGTGGCGGCCAGGTGCTCGGCGAAATCCGCCGGGGTGAGCGCGATCCGGTGGTGGGGCACGCCGAGCCGGGCGGCCGTCCGTGCCGCGACCGGACTCTCGTCCAGCGTGACGTCGGCGAAGGAGACGGTGAACGCGGTGACCTCGCGGTGGCCGGCGGCGGTGGCGACCAGCGCCGAGGAGTCCACACCCCCGCTGAGGTGGCAGGCCACCGGGACGTCGGCGACCATCCGCAGCCGCACGGCCTCGTCCAGCCCGGCCCGCACCTGCGCCAGATGCCCGGTGAGCGCGGTCGGCGAGCCGTGCTCGACCGCGGCCAGCTCTTCGGTCGTCGGGTAGTCGAGGTCCCAGTACCGATGGACGGTGATCCCGCCGTCGCCGGCCAGCAGGTAGCAGCCGGGGGGCAGTTGGCGGATGCCGGCGAACAGCGTCCGGTCCGGGGGGAGGGCCATCTGGAGGTGGGCGGCGTAGGCTTCCGGGTCCCAGCGGGCCGCGACACCGCAGGCGAGGAGGGCTTTGATCTCGGAGGCCAGGTAGAGCCTGCCGTTGCGTTCGGTGTAGTAGAGCGGCTTGACGCCGAACCGGTCCCGCGCCGCGAACAGTTCCCTCCGGCGGCCGTCCCACAGGGCGAAGGCGAACTCGCCCCGCAGTTCCCGCAGCGCCCGGTGGCCGTCCCTGAGGTAGAGCCGTAGCGCGATCTCGCTGTCGCCGCGGGTGCGGCAGGGGTGCCCGGTGTCGGCCAGTGCGGTGCGGATCCGCCGGTAGTCGTAGAACTCGCCGTTCGCCACGAGCCGGGTCCGGCTCGGTTCGTCGCCGATCGGCTGGGCGCTTCCGCCCGGGTCGACCACGGCGAGCCGGGTGTGCCCCAGTACCGCCCGCCCGTCCGGTGAGCACCAGACGCCGGTGCCGTCGGGTCCCCTCGGGCGCAGCACCGCCATCGCGGCGGCCACCGCCTCCGTCGACACTCCCCCGTCCCGGGCGAAGATCCCGATGATGCCGCACACGCCGCTCACCGGTCCGGATGCGGGACGCGGAAGGCGAGCACGGCGTTCGGGCCGGAGCCCTGGTGCCGGCGCTCGCGTTCGAGGCCGTCGTCGAAGATCAGGCAGCCGCCGCCGGGCCAGGTCGTGCGCTGCTCCCCGACTCTGATCCCGCTGCCGGTCGCGACGATCAGGCCGAACTCGACGCGCAGGTAGGCGTTGCTCGGTCCGCAGCTCGCCGGCTGGCGGGTCGGGGGATGCTGGAGCATCAGCTCGACGGTCGCCCCGGGGAACAGCAGCGCTTCGGGGATCTTGTCGAGGACACCGCGCAGGACCGGCAGCGCTTCGGCCGACGCGGTCCAGGTGCCGTCGCGGTACAGCTCGACACGGTCGGTCCCGGGCCCCCGGTCGCCTTCGGGGCGCAGCCGGTCACCGAGCGGTGCGGCGTACAACTCCCTTGTGAGTGCCTCGTGTTGGGCGGTGAGCTGGGTGGTGAACCAGAAGTCGGCCGGATCGTAGTCCGTGCGCACCGGCAGCTCCCGGTGGAGCTCGGCGGGGCGGTGCAGGGCCGAGGTCCACAGGCCCTGGCGGACCGCGAGTTCGGCGCAGTCCGCCGCGGCCCGGGGCTGCCCGCCGGCGTGCAGTGCGTCGATGAGTGCCCGGTAGTGCCGGCGGGCCCGGCCGGCCAGCGGTTCGGGCAGCGGTGCGGACGGCTCCGCAGCGCGCCGGTCGCCGCGCCGCTCACGCGCGATCCGGGCGGCGAGCTTGTCCACCTCCGCCACGCGCCGATGCTCGGTGCGCAGGAACAGGGCGTGGTCGGCGATCGACTTCTCCCGGGTCATGCGGTGCCGCTGGTAGGTGTCGTCGAACGGGGCCTTGTAGTCCTGGTAGTGCCGGTGCTCGACGAAGACGCCGGGCACCGGGTACAGCCGGCCCAGGCGTCGGGCGAGGTCGAAGACCCACTGCTCGACCTCCCACTGCTGGAAGATCGTCGGGACGAAATAGCCGAGGGTGTCGTACCAGGACCTGCTGACGATCGGGAAGTCGCAGCCGCCTTCGGGGTACTGCGCCGCGTCGAAGTACAGGCACAGCACGGCGTCCCCGTGCAGTTCGGTGAGCTCCCCGGCCCGCTGGTCCAGGGCGACGTCCCAGCCGTGGTCCACGTAGAGCTGGTCGTCGTTGGCCATCAGCAGGAAGTCGCCGTCGGCGTGTTCGGCCAGCCGGTTCCAGGCGGCCGCGACCCCGATCGGCGGCCCGACGTGCAGGGCGCACCGGCCGATCGCTCCGTAGTGCCGGCGCGCCCGGTCGAACAGCTCCCGGTAGCGGGGCAGCGCGGGATCGTCCTCGTCGACGTAGCAGAGCACCTCGATCCGTCCCGGTGCGGCGGCGGTGCGCTGCACGCTGCGCAGGAACGCGTTCAGGTTGTCCACGCGGTTCCTGGTCGGGCACAGCAAGGAGAGCGGGCGCGGTGCGGTGGTGACCGCCGCGGCGCGCAGGGGGAACGCCGCCTTGGTCCACAGCCGTCGGGGTTCCAGGTGCAGGGCGTAGGCCAGCTTCTGCCGGACCAGCAGGCTGCTGTTGACGGCGTCGACGATCCAGCCGCGCCGGTCGCGCAGCAGGTCGGTGACGAGGTCCTGGAGTCTGCCGTCCCGGTAGCGGCCGTGGTGGCCCAGGAGCAGCCTGCCGAGGTCATGGGCGGCGTCGAGCGCCTTGCGGTCCGCGCTCACCGCTGGGCCTCCTCTCCGGTACGTGCCGAGGCGAGGTGTTCCGCGATCCAGCCGTAGGTGCGGCGCAGTCCCTCGTCGAGGGAGGTGGCCGGCTGCCAGCCGAGCAGCTGCCGGCACAGCGCGTTGTCCGAGACGCGGCCCAGCGGCCCGACCGGTTTGTCGGGCCGGTAGCGCGGAACGATCTCCTTTCCCGCGACGGCCGCGATCCGGCCGACCAGGTCCGCGATGCTGATCCGCTCCTCGGAGCCGATGTTCACCGGCTGGTCCACGGTGGACCGGGCGAGCCGGAGCAGGCCCGTGACGCAGTCGTCGATGTAGCAGTAGGACCTGGTCTGGGTGCCGTCCCCCCACACCTCGATCTCACCGGAGCGGCCCGGCACGGCGGCCACCTTGCCGCAGAGCATGGACAGGGATTTGGCCCGCAGCCCGGAATAGGCGCCCAGCGGACCGTAGATGGCGTGCAACCGCGCGATCTTGATGTCCATGTCGTAGGTCCGGCGAAAGGTGCCGCACAGGATCTCGGTGGTGAGTTTCTCCCAGCCGTACTCCATGTCCGGGTCGGCGGGGAACACCGGGTTCTCCCGCAGCGGGGCGCTGTCGGGCCTGCGTTGCAGGGAGTTCGGATAGACGCAGGCGGAGGAGGTGTAGACGACGGTGCCGACCGCCGCCCTGCGGCATGCCTCGACGGTGTTGACCGAGATCAGCAGGTTGTCCCGCAGGATCTCGGCGGGGGCCGCGTGCGTCCACCCGATGCCGCCCATGTTGGCGGCCAGCGCGAACACCTGGTCCGCGCCGGCCAGCGCCGCCGCGCACCGATCGGGCTCGCGCAGATCGGCGTGCACGAACTCGTCGGCCTCGCTGGGCCCGTAGGCGGGCGGGCGCACGTCCACCCCGCGTACCCGCACCGTCGGTTGGCTGCTCTTCAGCGCGTGGACCAGGTGCGCTCCTACGAAGCCGCCGGCTCCGGTCACCACGACCAGTGTCACGCTCACTCCTCGTCCATCGCTGTGCGTCGCGCCGTCTTCAGGTCACGGCCGGCTCTGGCCCGGTCGGCCCGGCGTTCCCGTTCGAGGTGCTGTGCGTGCCGCCGGGTGAGCAGGGTCCGCGGGGTGGACAGCGGCCCGGCCGGGTCGGCGACGAGTGCGGCCAGGCAGGTCGTCAACGCGTCCAGCAGGGCCCGCACATGGGACGCGGGGAGCCGGGCCGGATCGTGTCGGGCGAGCAGCCGCAGCTCGTCGCCGGGCACGATGTCGAGCACCAGCGGATAGCCCTCGTCGACCACGGTGCGCACCTCCCCGACGCGCAGCGGGCCCGCGGCGCCCGGGCCGACGGTGGTGGGGAAGTTCTCGATCACCACGATGGTGTCGAACAGGCCGGCGCCCCAACTCAGCCCGAGGCCGCGGGTGATGCGGCCGAGCGGGACGTGGCCGTGTTCGCGCATCCCGGCCAGCCGCTGCTGCAACGCGTGCAGCCAGGGCAGGACCACGTCGTCCGGCGCGCAGTCCACCCGGAGCGGCACCGTGTTGATGAGCAGGCCGACCAGTTCGGTGGCACCGGGCAGGCCGGGTGGGCGGCCGGAGACGGTGACGCCGAAGACGACGTCCGGGCGCGCGCACACCTCGGCGAGCAGCAGCGCCCAGCCGCCGTAGAGGACGGTGCTCACCGTGAGCCCGTTGCGGCGGCAGAACGCGTCGAGTTCGGCGGCGAGGGTGCCCGGCGCGGTCAGCGTCACGGCACCGCGCCGCACGGCGACCACCTGGCCGTTCACACAGCCAGGCCCGGCGATCCGGGTCGCCGCCGCCGGCCCGGTGAGCTGTTCGGCCCAGAACCTCTCGTCGGCGGCGCGGTCCCTGGTCCCAAGCCACTCCAGGTAGTCGGACAGGGCCGGCCGGTCCGGCACCCGGGGCCGCTCGCCCGCGGCCAGGGCCCGGTAGCAGTCGAGGAAGTCGGCGAGGACCAGTTGCTGGGACCAGCCGTCGAGAATCAGGTGGTGGTGGGTCCACACACAGCGGTAGGCGGTCTCGGACTCGCGGAGCAGGGTCAGCCGCAGCAGTGGCGCGCGGCTCAGGTCGAAGCCGCGCGCGCGGTCCCGGTCGAGGAACGCGGTCAGGGCGGCGGCCCGGTCCGCCTCGCCGAGGTCCCGCCAGTCGAGGTGGTCGATGGTCAACTCGGCTTCCGGTGCGACCACTTGGCGGGGTTGGGTCCGTTCGTGCCAGTCGAAGGACACCCGCAGCGCCGGGCTCGCGGCCAGGACCGCCTGCCATGCCGCGCCGAACACGGCCGGGTCGAGCGGTCCGGTCAGCAGGCAGCAGACCTGCACCAGGTACGCGCCCGGGCTGCTGCCGCCGACCGAGTGGTACAGCATGCCTTCCTGCATCGGGCCGAGCGGATACGCGTCGGGGGCGGGGGGCCGCGGCCGGGCGGAGGCGGGGGCCTCCCGCGTCGCCCGTCGCGCGACGGCCCGTACGGTCGAGGCGTCGAACAGGTCCTGGGCGGTGATCCGCCAGCCGGCCTGCTCCAACTTGGCCACGATCACGATGGCGTGCACCGAATCCCCACCCAGGGCGAAGTAGTCGTCGTCGATCCCGAGCCGGTCCAGTTCCAGCACTTCCTGCCAGATCGCGGCGAGGGTGCGTTCGGCCTCGGTCCGGGGCTCGGCCGGGAGCGCGGGGCCGTCGCCGTCGGGGGCGTCCTCGGCCAGCCATCTGGCCAGCAGCTCCCGTTTGGTCGCGGACAGCCGTGCCACGCGCGGATCAGATGCGGACATCGCTACCTCCGGCTTCGTCCGGCGGGCCCGGTGGGTGACCCGAACTCCGCAGCAGCTGGGCCGCCTCCCGCTCGGTCAGGGACTCCAGCCGGTCGATCAGTCGGTCGCGCCGTCGGTCGCGCGGCCCGGGCAGCGCCGAGTAGTCGATCTTGCCGTTCGGGGTCAGCGGCAGAGCGGCGCACTGCTGGATCTCGGCGGGGACGAGACGGCCGGGCAGCCGAGCGGCGAGCCAGCCGCGCAACTGCCCGCCGTCGGGCATCCGTTCGCGGTGGCCCGGGCGGGGGGCAGGGGACCAGTAGGCGGCCAGCCGCGAGCCACCGGCCGGCGTCGTGCGCAGCAGGACCGCGGCGCGGGCGACGGCCGGGTGCGCGGCGAGCGCCTGCTCGATCTCGCCGAGCTCCACCCGGAAGCCGCGGATCTTGACCTGCCGGTCGGTGCGCCCGCGGAACACCAACGCTCCGTCGGCCAGCCGGTGCACCACGTCCCCGGTGCGGTAACGGCGGGCGCCGCGGCGCTGCGGATCCGGGACGAAGACCGCGGCGGTCTCCGCGGGCCTGCCGAGATACCCCCTGGTGACCCCGTGTCCGCCGACCGCCAGCTCCCCGGGCACGCCGGTCGGGGCGGGCGCTCCGTCCGTGAGCACCACGGCCGAACTGCCCGTGATCGGGCGGCCGATCGGCACCGGTCCGGTACCGGAGTCCGCTACCGGCTGGACGCAGCAGCCGACGACGGTCTCGGTCGGCCCGTACTCGTTGAACACCACGGCGTCCGGGGCGACTTCGCGCAACGCGGCGACCTGGGCGGCGTCCAGTTGCTCCCCGCCGATCACCGCGGTGAGGCCGGCCAGTCCCCGCCGCCGCACGGCCGGTTGCGCCGTCAGCGCGGACAGATGGGACGGTGTGGCCTTCAGCAGGGTGTGGTGACCGAGGGCCAGGGCCGCGCCCAGCCTGGTCGGGTCGGTGCCGGGCACCAGGTGCGCGGTGCCGCCGGCCGCCAACGGGGCGAGCAGTGCGGTCACGGTCAGGTCGAAGGCCAGTGAGGAGTGCACCGGTGAGAAGGTGCGCTCGGTGATCCCGTACGCGGGCAGGCACCAGCGCAGGTAGTTGACCAGCCCCTGGTGCGGGACGCCGACCAGCTTCGGCCGCCCCGTGGAGCCCGAGGTGGCCAGCACGCACACCAGGTGCTCCGGGTGCCCTCGCGGGCGCCGCAGCCGTACCGGCGCACCGCGGCCGGTGTCGTCGGTGCGCAGGATCGCCCGTGGGGCGACCCCGGCGGGGGCGGCCGCCGAGGGGGGCAGCACCATGAACTCGGCGCCTGCCGCGGCGAGTAGAGCGGGTACCCGGTGCGGTGGGGTCTCGGGATCGAGGGGCAGATAGGCCGCTCCGGCGCGCAGGACGGCCAGCAGCCCGACGATGCTGTCGATGCCGCGGTCCGCCCACAGTCCGACCACGGCCTCCGGTCCGGCCGAGCGTGCCTGGAGCCGCCCGGCGAGGTGCCCGGCCCGCTGCCACAGCAGGCGGTAGCTGACCTGCCGCTCGCCTTCGAGCAGCGCGATCCGGTCGGCGCCCCGGCGTACCGCGTCCTCGATCAGGTCCAGTACCGACATCCTCGGCGGGGCCGGGAGTCCGGCCGACGGGGCGGGTGCCTGGGCGCGGCACCGGGCCGCGGCACGGTGCGGCGTCCGCGCGGCGGCCGCCAGCGCGGAGCGGAACCGTCCCGCGATCTCCGCGGCCCGTTCGGCGGCGTCCCCGGCCGGGTCGGCCTCCAGCAGCAGGCGCAGCCGTCCGGAGTCCGCGTCGACGTTGAAGTGGGCGGTCAGCGGCAGATACGTCTGGTCGGGCGCCTGGAGGTCGGACACCGCCAGGCCGTCCCGCGCGGACAGTGCGCTGTAGAGGTGGAAGTGGGTGAAGACGAACAGCGTGTCGAACAGGCGGCTCGCGCCGAACTCCCGATTCAGCGTGATCAGTGGGTAGCGCCGGTAGGGCGAGACCCTGGTCTCGGCCGCGTGGGCCGCCAGGGCCAGTTGGGCCCAGCTCGTCTCGGCCGGGACCGCGACGCGCAGCGGCAGGATGTTGTTGAAGACGCCCACCACCCGGTCGCCGTCGGCGCGTTCGGGCCTGCCGTTGGTCTCCAGACCGGTGATCAGGTCGGTGCGGCCGGTCAGCTGCCGGACGATCCACAGGTGGACGCCGAGCAGGACGTGCTTGAGCCCGACCCCGAGTTCGGCGGCGAGCGCGCGGAGGCCGTCCCGTGTCGCGTCGTCGATCTCCACGACGGTCCGCTGCTGGTACACCGGCCGCTCCGCGGGCGGCCGCCCCGGGGTCCGTCGGGGCAGCGTGCAGGGTTCGGCGCCGTGCAGTTCCGCAGCCCAGAAGGCGCGGTGCTCCGGCGAGCGCATGGCGGCGCGTTCCAGTGCGACGAAGTCCGCGTACCCGGTGCGCAGCGCGGCCGGGGCGGGCGGGCGGCCGCCCAGCGCCGCACGGTAGGCGGTGAGCAGTTCGGTGAGCACCAGCGCGGTGCACCAGCCGTCGAGGGCGAAACTGCTGACGGTCAGCCGGAACGCGGTGCCGTGGTCGTGCGCGGTGAAGCGCACCAGCGGCCCGTGGTCGAGGTCGAAGTGCCGCTTGCGTTCGTTCAGCATCCACGCGCCGAAGTTCTTGTCGCGGGCGGGGTCGGCGCGCCGGTCGAGCACCTCGACGGGCAGCCGCGAGAGGGCCGCGGGCACGAGCTGCACCGGCTCGGGATGGCCGGTGAGGTCGAAGGAGGAGCGCAGATAGGGGTGTTGGGACAGGACGTGGGCGACGGCCTGTTCCAGTGCGCGCGGTGCGAGGGTGGCGGCCACCGCGACGCTGGTCACGTACACCTCGTAGCCGGGATCGTCCCTTTCGTGGACCAGCAGGGCCCGCTGGGCCATCGAGACCGGGTAGGCGTCGGCGAGTCCGGGCCGCCCGGCCAGCGCCGGGCACAGGCCGAACGGCGGCACCGCCTGCTCCCCCGACCCGGGTTCCGGCGGCGGAGTCTCCTGCCGGGCGTCGAGATGGGCCGCCAGCTCCGCGACGCTGGGGTGGGCCAGCAACTCGGTGACGGTGAAACCGCATCCCGCTTCCCGGGCCGAGGCGACGATCCGGATCGCCAGGATCGAATCGCCGCCGAGGGTGAAGAAATCGGTGTGGACGTCGATGCCCGTCCTGCCGAGGTGCCGTTCCCACAGGGCCGCCAACCCCCGTTCGGTCGGGGTGAGTTCCGGGGCGGGCGACGGGGTGGCCGGCCGGTCCCGGTCGGGGGCGCGCTCCGGTGCGGGCAGTGCCCGCGGGTCGAGCTTGCCGCTCGCCGTGACCGGCAGCGCCTGGACCGCCACGATGTCCGTCGGCACCAGATGGCCGGGGACCGAGCGGCGCAGCAGGCCCCGGAGCGTGGCGGAGGGCGGGGCGTCCCGTCCGGTGACGTAGCCGGTCAGCCTGCCGTCCCGCACGAGCGCGACGGCGTCGGTCACGCCGGGCAGCGCCCGCAGCAGTTCGGCGACCTCGCCGAGTTCGACCCGCCGTCCGGCGATCTTCACCTGGTGGTCGGTCCGGCCGAGGAAGACCAGCGCGCCGTCGGTCCGGCGCCGGGCCCGGTCGCCGGTGCGGTAGATCCGCTCCCCCCGGCCTCCGCGGGGGTCGGGAAGGAACGCCGCCGCGGTCTGCGCCGGTCGTCGGAGGTAGCCGGTGGCCAGCCCCTGCCCGCCGATGAACAGCTCGCCGGGTGCCGGCACCGGCACCGGGCGGAGCCGGTCGTCGAGCACCCTGACCGACGTGTTGCTGATCGGTCGCCCGATCGGGACCGGTCCCGCGTCGGACGGTGCGCACCTCCAGGCCGTGACGTCGACCGAGGCCTCGGTGGGGCCGTAGAGATTGTGCAGCTGCGCGGCGAACAGCTCGAAGAACCGGTCGCGGGCGGCGGCCGGCAGCGCTTCGCCGCTGCACAGCACCCGGCGCAGCGGCGAGCGCCCGGTGGCGGTGCGCGCCGCTTCGGACAGGAACGGGGTGAACAGGCTCGGCACGAAGTGGACCGTGCTGATCCGGGCCCGTTCGATGAGTCGCGCCAGTTCCCGCGGGTCCCGGTGTGCGCCGGGTGCGGCGAGCACCACGGTGCCACCGGCGATCAGCGGCCAGCACAGTTCCCACCACGAGACGTCGAAACCGACGGGTGTCTTGTGCAGCACCCGCTCCCCGACGCCGAGCCGGTACTCCTCCTGCATCCACGCCAGCCGGTTGACGATGCCGCGGTGCGGTACGAGCACCCCCTTCGGCGCGCCGGTGGAACCGGAGGTGTAGAGCAGGTACGCGGGCTGTTCGGGGTGCACGCGCGCCGTATACCGGCGGTCCGGGTGGGCGGCGAGCAACTCCGCGGTGAGCAGGGTCCGGGCGGGCAGGGAGACGGTGCGGTCCCGCAGGGACTCCTCGGTCAGCAGGAATCTGGCGCCGCTGTCGGCCAGCATCGCGGCATGCCGGGGAGGCGGGTCCGCGGGGTCGAGCGGCAGCACGGCACAGCCGGCGTTCAGTACGGCGAGGTAGCCGATCGGCAGGTGGCGGCCCCGCCGGTGCAGTACGGCGACGGGTTCGCCGGGCGCCGCGCCCGCCGCCCGCAGCCCGGCCGCGACCGTCGTCGCCGCCCGGTGCAGCGCCGCATGGCTCAGCTGCGCGGTGCCGCCGTCCTCCGCGGGGGCGAGGACGGCCGTCGCGTCCGGGTGGGCGGCCGCGGCGGCGGCCACCAGGCGGTGCAGGCCGCCGGGGTCGGGCCGGTGCCGTGCCGGGCCGACCGCGGCGGCCCCGGTGAGGTCCTCGCTCAACGGGATCTCGTCCACCGCGCGTTCGGGGTCGGTCACGGCGGCGCGCAGCACCTCGGTGAGGTGTACCGACAGCGCGTCCACCGTGTCCGCGTCGAACAGGCTGGTCCGGTACTCCCAGCGGCCGGTCAGCGCACCGTCCAGCAGCGCCATGCTGAGGCTGAGGTCGAGCTGCGACCAGCGGCGCGGCACCTCGACCACAGAGGCGGTCGCCGACCCGAACGCCGCGCGCCCGGCGGTCCCTTGGGCCAGCGCGAAGGTGCCGTCCCGCAGCGCGCGGTGTTCCTGCTGGAGCACGAACTGGCTCTGCACCAGCGTCGCCCGGCCGGTGTCCCGGGCCGGGGCCAGGTCGGTGACCAGCCGGCCGAAGGGGTACCTGCCGTGTGCGAGCGCCGCGCGCAGCAGCGTCGCGGTGTCCGCGAGCAGGGTCGCGAACGGGGTTCCGCGGGTGCACCGGGAGCGGAGCGGTACCGGATTGACGAAGTAGCCGACGGCGTCGGCGAGTTCGGCGGCGTCCCGGCCGGCCAGCAGCGTGCCCAGCACGAGGTCCGGCCGGCCGGTGCAGCGGTGCAGCAGCGCCCGGTACGCCGCGAGCAGCACGGTGAACAGCGTGCAGTCCCGCTGCCTCGCCAGCGCACGCACCTGGTCGACCAGTTCCGGCGGCAGCCGGAACTCCGCGGTGGCGCCGTGGAAGTCGCGGTGGGGCGGGTGCGGCCGGTCGGTGGGCAGGGCGAGGCTCGCCGGTGCGCCGGCCAGCGTCTCGCGCCAGTACGCCAGATCGCGGGCGGCCGCCGGGGAGTCGGCGTAGTCCTCGGCGTCGGCCGGCGCGGCGGCCTGCGCGGCGTCTGCCGGGGCGGGCGCCGCCGGGATGCCGGCGGTCTCCGCGAGGTAGTCGGCGCGCAGTTCGTCGAGCATGACCAGGAACGACCACAGGTCCAGCACGAGGTGGTGCGCGACCAGCACCAGGAGGTGGCTGTGTGCGCCGCGGCGCAGGAGCGTTGCCGTGAACGGCGCCGCGCCGCCCAGGTCGAAGGGCCGCTCCACCCTCTCCAGCAACCGCGCCGTGAGGTCCTCGTCCCGCTCCGTCGGCACCTCGACGACGCGCAGTCGCGGGCCCTCCGGTTCCACCTGGCACCACGGCCGCCCGCCGTGGACCGGGAATCTGGTGCGCAGTGCCGGATGCCGCGCGGTCAGTGCCCGCAGGGCCCGGTCCAGCGCCGGTACGTCCAGCGGTCCGTCCAGCCTGAGCACCCGGGAGAGGTGGTACGCGGCGCCCCGGGGGTCCGACTCGTGCTCGAACCAGAGCGCTTCCTGGTTCGCGGTGAGCGGGAGCCGGTCGCCGCGGTCGGCCGTGCCCGCGGAGGTCCGCGCAGTCGTCCGCGCAGTCGTCCACGTGGTCGCCGTCACGGCGTCCGCCGCCAGGATGCGCCGGGCGAGGTCGTCGGGGCTGTCACCGGCGACGAGGGACTCGGCTCCGATGTCCACCCCGTACCGCCGCTGCACGCGGTGCCGCAGTTCCGTCGCCCGCAGCGAATCCAGCCCGAGCCGCACCAGCGGCTCGTCCGGCCGGGGTGGCGTCCCGCCGGCTCCGGCCAGCGCCGCCGCGGTGGCGGCCAGCGCGGCCGCCAGCACCGCGGTCCGCTCGTCCGGCGCCACCGCGGCGAGTGCGTCGCGGCCCGGCAGGTCGGGGACCTCGGTCCGGTCGGTGCCCACGGTGCCGATGACGGGCAACTCGCCGTCCAGATAGGACTGTCGGCAGTGCTGCCTGCGGACCTTGCCGCTCGTGGTCTTCGGCAGGGCGCCCTTGGGCAGGAAGACCATGCGGTGGGTCTCGATGCCGTGCCGGGTGGCGATCGCCGCTCGCACCCTGGCGGCGATCTGCGCCAGGTCCGGCTCGCCCGGTGCCGTGCCCAGTTCGTAGCAGAGCACCAGCCGTTCGGCGCCGTCGACGTCCACCGGGAAGGCCGCTCCGCAGGACGGCCGCAGCGCCGGATCCGCTCGTTCCGCCGTGTGTTCCAGGTCGTGCGGGTGGTGGTTCTCGCCCCGGATGACGAGGAGGTCCTTGCGCCGCCCGGTGAGGTGGAGGCCGCCGTCCAGCAGGAACCCGAGGTCTCCGGTGCGCAGGTAGGGGCCCTGGTGGGTGTCGGCGAGGCGGGCGCCGAAGGTCTCCCCGGTCTCCTCGGGCCGGTTGTGGTATCCGGCCGCGATGCCCTCGCCGCGCAGCCAGACCTCACCGATCCGCCCGTCCGGCAGCGCCCGGCGGGTGTCCGGGTCGACGATCCGCACCTCGGTCCCCGCGACCGGGAGGCCGCTGCACACGAGCGTGCTGCCGGGCTCGTCCGCCCGCACGGGGGTGACCCGGCCCGCCCTGAGGCCGGCGGGATCGGCGCGTACCGCGGTCGGCGGCCGGTCGAACGGCGTCGCCGTCACGATCAGGGTGGCCTCGGCGAGGCCGTAGCAGGGGAAGTGTGCGGCCGGCGCGAACCCGGCGGTGCGGAAACCCGCGCTGAAGCGGCGCATGGTGGCGTCGCGGACCGGCTCCGCGCCGTTGTAGGCCACCGCCCAGCCCGACAGATCGAGGGTGGCCCTGGTGGCCTCGTCGATGCGCTGCAGGCACAGCTCGTAGGCGAAGTTGGGGCCGCCGCTGACCCTGGCCCGGTACCGCTCGACGGCCCGCAGCCAGTTCAGCGGCGCCCGCAGGAAGGCGCCCGGCGGCATCAGCACCGAACGGGAGCCCAGGTACAGCGGTTGCAGCACGTTGGCGATCAGGCCCATGTCGTGGAAGAGCGGAAGCCAGCCGACGAAGGTCGCGTCCTGGTCGTTGCCGCAGGCGCGTTGGATGGCGCGCTCGTTGCTCAGCACATTGGCATGGCTGACCCGCACGCCCCGCGGAGCCCGGGTGGAACCCGAGGTGTACTGGAGGAACGCGGTCGCGTCGGGGTCGGCCGGTACCCGGGTCCAGCCGTCGGCGGCCGCGTCGGGAACGGCGCGGACGTCGGCCCGGGGCAGCCCGGCCGGCATCGCGGGGGCGTCCTCGGCCCGGCAGAGGACCAGCGCGGGCCGGGCGTCCGAGGCGATGGCGGCGAGCCGTTCCGCCCCGGCCCGGCCCCGGCCGGAGTCGCAGGGCACCGCGACGCTGCCCGCGTACAGGCAGCCCAGGAAGGACTCGACGTACTCGATGCCGGAGGGGTAGGCCAGGAGCACGCGCTCGCCCCGGCAGCCGCGTGCGGCCAACTCCGTGGCGATCGCCCTGGCCCGCAGGTCGACGGCGGCGAAGTCGCGGCTCGCGGTCTGGGTGACCCCGTCGGCGAGGAAGAGGTAGGCGGGGCGGTGCGGTGTGCGTTCGGCGTGCTGCCGCGCGATGTCGACGAGGCCGGCTGCCCTGGTGGTCATGTCGGCTCCTCCCCTGCCTCGGCCAGCCGCAGCGCCTCCCGGATCAGCGCGCTCCGTTGCCTGGTGCGCAGCTGGTCGACCGTCTGGGCCAGCGCGGCGAAGTCGGGTGCCTGGTAGACCTGGCGGATCGGGAGGTCGATGCCGAAGGCGGTGGTGATCCGGAAGTGGAACTGGGTGAGTTGCAGTGAATCCCCGCCCAGATCGAAGAAGTTGTCGTGCCGGCCGATGCCGTCCCGGCTCGTCCGGCCGAGCACTCCGGCGGCCAGCTCGGCGATCGTCGCCTCGGTCGGGGTGGCGGGCGGGCGGCTGCTGGGCCGGTCGGGCTCCCTGGGCGGGGCGGGCAGGGCGCCTTCGTCGAGTTTGCCGTTCCTGGTCAGCGGAAGCGCGGGCAGGACGACGGTCTGGCGCGGGATCAGATGGCGCGGGAGCCGGTCGGACAGATAGCTGCGCAGCGGTCCGGTGGCCAAGTCCCCTGCCGGTGCGGCCGGTTCGGCGACGAGGTAGGCGACGAGCCCGCGCCGCTCCCCCGTGCCGTGGGCGACCACCGCGCAGTCGCGTACGGCGGGGTGCGTCAGCAGGGCGGCTTCGATCTCGCCGGGTTCGATGCGGTAGCCGCGCAGGGACAGTTGCGTATCGCTCCGGCCGAGGTAGTCCAGGTCGCCGGGGAGCAGCCGCACCAGGTCACCGGTGTGGTAGCGCCGCCCGCCCGGCCTGCCGGGCGCGGGCCGGAAGCGGTCGGCGGTCGGTCCGGGGCGGCCGAGGTAGCCCCGGGCCACCCCGGCCCCGCCGACGGCCAGTTCGCCCCGGCCGCCGACCGGCAGCGGATGTCCGTCGCCGTCGAGCACCTCGACGTGCTGACCGGGAATCGCCCCACCCAGCGGGCTGGCCACCGGGCCGTGCCGGTCGGCCGGCCGCAGCCGGCGGCTGGTGACATGCACCGTGGTCTCGGTGACGCCGAACATGTTCACCAGCTCCGGCCCGCGGTCACCGAGCCGGTCGAACCAGGGGGCGAGCCCGGCCACCTCGCAGGATTCGCCGCCGAGGACGACGAGGGACAGCGGCAGCCCGCTCGCCCCGGTCCGCAGCGCGGTGGGCAGCAGGGCGCGAAAGGCGCTCGGTGTCTGGCCGAGCACGCCGACCCGTTCGGCCAGCAGCGTCGCCCACAGCTCGTCCGGTGCGCGGACCACGTCGGAGGGGACGAGTACCAGCCTGCCCCCGCTGGTCAGGGCGCCCCAGATCTCCCATACGGAGAAGTCGAACGCCGAGGAGTGGGTCATCGCCCAGGTCTGCCGTTCGCGCGTTGCGGGGAGCGCGGCCCGGCACGCGGCCAGCACCCCGGTCGCATTCGCATGGCTGACCAGCACGCCCTTGGGGCCACCGGTGGAGCCCGAAGTGAACACGACATAGGCCAGGTTGGCCGGGTGCGGTCGCACCCGGAGGGGCGACGCCGTCGCGGTCCGGTCTCCGGGCCGGTCCAGGAGCAGTGTGTCCGCACCGGGTTGCGGTGCGTGCCGCACGGTGGACCGGGTGAGCAGCAGGCGGACGCCCGCGGCGCGGGCCAGCTCGGCGCGGCGCCGCGGAGGGTCGGCCGGGTCCATCGGCACATAGGCCGCCCCCGCCTTGAGGATGCCGAGCATCCCGACCACCAGGTCGATCGAGGGCTCGGCGCACAGTCCGACCAGGTCGTCCGGTCCGCAGCCGCGGGCCCGGAGCACGGCGGCGAGCCGGTCGGCCCGCGCGTTGAGTTCCCGGTAGGTGAGCTGGCCGCGGCCGCAGCTGAGCGCGATGGCGTCCGGCTGCCCGGCGGCGATCCGCTCGACCTCGTGGTGCAGGCAGCCGCCCCCTTCCTCCGGGGCCGGGGCACCGGTCGCGGCCGGCGCGGGCCGGGCCGACCGGATCGGCGTCGGGGGCGCGTCCGGCTCCGCGGCGGCGGAGCGCAGCACGGTCGCGGTCCTGGCCAGGATCTCGGCCGCGGTCGCGCGGTGGAGCCGGGACCGGTCGAACTCCAGCTCCAGCTCCAGCCCGTCGGGCAGCGGGGAGACCGTCATGGTGAGCGGGAACTTGGCGGCCACCGGCGGCGAGGGCAGCACCGTCGCGGTCAGGCCGGGCAGTTCCACCCGCGGCGCCGGGGTGTTCTGGTAGGCGAACGCGGCCTGGACGAGCGGGGTTTCGGCGAGCGTACGCCCCGGGCGGACGGCCTCGACGATCCGCTCGAACGGGACCTCCTGGTCGTCGAGGCCCTGTCGGACGACCTCGCGCACCCGGGCCAGGAGGGTGCCGAAGCCGGCGTGGCCCGACAGGTCCAGGCGCAGCGGCAGCAGATTGACGAAGCAGCCGACCAGCCCGGCCAGTTCGGGCCGGGTGCGGCCGGCGACCGGGCTGCCGATCACCAGGTCGTGCTGTCCGGACAGGCCGGCGACCGCCAGCCCGAATCCGGTCAGCAGCACCGAGAACAGGGTGGTCCGCCGCCGGCCGGCCAGCTGCCTGAGCCGTTGCACCTCCGCGTCGCCGAGCCGGGACCGCAGGACCCCGGAGACCTGGTCGGCCGGCGGGTCGGAGGTCCTGCCGAGCAGATCCAGCCGTCCCGGTGCGCCGTCGAGTGCCGCCGTCCACCGGGCCAGTCGCTCGGCGAAGCCGGACTCCTGCGCCCGGCGCCGCTGCCAGGCGGCGAAGTCCCCGTACTGGACGGGCAGCGCGGCCGGCAGCGCGGGCGTCCCGGCGACGCGGGCCCGGTACAGCTCGGCGATATCGGCCAGCAGCACCCCGAGCGACCACCCGTCGCCGGCGATGTGGTGCCGGACCAGGACGAGTTCGTGTTCCGTCCGGCCGAGCCGGAACACCACGGCCCGCAGCACCGGGCCGGTCGTCAGGTCGAACGGGCGCAGGGCCAGTGCGGCGGCCTGCCGGCGGCTCGCCGCTCGCCGCGCGGGTGCCGGCAGCCCGGCGAGGTCCACCACCGGCAGTTCCACCAGGTCCGCGGCGGGCAGCACCTCGACGACGGGGCTGCCGTCGACGACCGGGTAGCGGGTGCGCAGCACGGTGTGCCGGCGCAGCACCTGCGCAAGTGCCGTGCGCAGGGCGGGCAGGACGAGTGCGCCGGTGAGGCCGAGGTGCAGCGGGAGGTGGTAGGAGCTGGCCGTCGGGTGGAAGCGGTGGGTCAGCCACATGCGCTCCTGCTCGAAGGAGAGCGGCACCCGTGCGCCCTCCGCCAGCGGGATGCCGTCGCCGGCGCTCAACTCGCGGAGGATTGCGGCCTTGTGCGTGACGATGTCCGCCTGGACCTCGGCCGTGAGCACACCGCGCCGCGCCACGCACCTGAGCCGGTCCCCGTCGGCGGTGACGGTGATCCCGCGCCGGCGCAGCTCCGCGAGAAAGGCCCCGGCCCTCACAGCAGCACCTCGTCCCCGGTGGCCCGCTCGATCGCCGCGGCCTGGGCCGCGATGGTCGGCGCGTCGAAGAACTCCGCCATCGACAGCTCGACCCCGTGCCGCTCCCGGACCAGGGACAGCAGCCGGAGGGCGATCAACGAGTCGCCGCCCAGCTCGAAGAGGCTGTCGTGCACGCCGATGGGATCGCCGCCCAGCAGGCTCGCCCAGTACGCGGCGAGGGTGCGTTCCAGCGGGGTGGCCGGTGCCCGGTACGCGGTGGACAGGTCGGCCCGGTCGCGGCGGGACGGGGCGATCCGCAGGGCGGCGAGCGCCGCGCGGTGGTCCTCGGTACTGAAGTCCGCGTGCCTGGCCAGCAGCGCTCGCAGGTCCTGGGGGCAGACCACCACCTGCGGGGCCCCGTCGGCGGCGAGGATGCGGTGGAACAGTTCGACGCCCTCCGCGCGGCCGATCCCGTCGAGCAGGTCGCCGGTCGATGCGGGGTGCTCCGCGGTGCGGCCGTAGCGCGCGAGGAGCTCCTGCTGCGCCGAGGCGCGCATGCCCACGTCGGTCCAGTCGGTCCAGGCGATCGACACGGTGGTTCCGGCGCGGCGGCAGGCGCGGTGGGCGGCGTAGGCGTTGAGGAACTCGTTCGCGGCGACATAGCCCACTTCGCCGAACTTCAGCTTGTGCAGCACGGTTCCGATGGACGAGCAGAGCACGAAGAAGTCCAGTGTGCGCTCGCGCAGCACGCTGTCGAGCACGACGGGGCCCAGCACCTTCGCGGCGATCGCCTCGTCGGTGGCCTGCTGGTCGCGTCGCTGGATCATGCCGGCGGTGTCGGGGCTCCCGGCGGCGTGGACGACTCCGGTGATCGGCCCGAACAGCTCCTCGGCCTCGGTGACGACCGCCCGCATCCGAGTCGCGTCGGCCACGTCGGCCTGCCGGACCAGGACCGCGGTGCCCTTGGCGGTGAGCGCGGTCAGCCGGTCGATCAACCGCGTGGTGTCGTCGCCCGCCGGATGGGCCGCCAGGTATCCGCTCCAGTCCTCGGCGGCGGGAAACGGCGTGCGGCGGGTGAGCACCAGCGCGGTGGCCCGGCCGGCGAGGGATTCCGCCAGGCTGAGCCCGATACCGCCGAGGCCGCCGCAGACCAGGTGCACCCCGCCGGTCGCCGCGGCGCGCGGCGCGCCGACCGGGTCCAACCGCAGTGGGGTGTAGCTCCGTTCGAAGCGCTGCCGCCCGCGGTAGGCGATCTCGGTGGCCGGGTCCGGGGCCAGCAGTTCGGCCACGATCCGGTCCGCCAGCCGGTCCAGGTCGCCGTCGGTGCGCCCGATGTCCATCGCCGTGGCTGACATCGCGGGCAGTTCCCGGGGGATGACCTTGACCGCCGCGGTCACGGTGGACTGTTCGGGGTGGTCGAGGTCGTCGCCGAGCACGGACTGCGCGCCACGGGTGACCGCCACCAGCCGGACCTGCTGGGCGCCTTGGTGTGCGCCGAAGGCCCGCGCCAGGTGCAGCAGACTGTGCAGTCCGCTCAGTTGCCCCTGCCGTACCGCGGCCTCGTCGAGCGGCCCGGCCTCGCGCGCCGCCGTGGCGGACCACAGGTGTGCGACCAGGCGCGGGGTCCGGCCCTGGGCGGCGAGTTCCGCCAACAGTGCGTGGTAGTGCGGTAGTTCGCTGGGGCGCTCGTGTCCGGACGGGACGGTGACGGGGTGCACGCCGAGCGCGGTGAGCCGTCCGGCGACCGCCGCGCCGAGCGGGCCGTCGGCGAACAGCAGACAGGTCGCGCCGTCCTGCCGGGCCGGCGGGCGCACCGCGGCGGTGTGCCGCCAGCCGGGCAGATAGCCCCAGTCGTGGAGCTGCTTCCCGGATGCCGGCCGGGCGGCGAGCGCGGAGGTGGCCGGCCGCGCGTCCGCGGCCTCTCCCGGCGCCAGGGACCAGTAGCGCTTGCGCTGGAACGGGTAACCCGGGACCGGGGTGCGCCGCGGCCGTTGCGGCCGGTGGAAGGCGGTCCAGTCGACGGGGCACCCCGCGGTCCACAGCGTCCCCACCGCACGCAGCAGGTGCGCGGTCTCCCGCTCTGCCGCCGGGTCGCCGCCGGCCGCCGGCAGACAGCTCGCGGTCGACGCCGAGCCGGGCGCCAGTCTGCGGGCCGCCAGCCGGGCCAGTCCGGCGTCGGGGCCGAGCTCCAGCAGCGCGGCGGGCGCCGCCTGCGCCAGATGCCCGGCGCAGGCGGCGAAGAGCACCGGCCGCCGCATGTGCGCCAGCCAGTATTCCGGGCGGGTCACCTCGGCGGGATCGGCCCAGTCCCCGGTGACGTTGGACAGGAACGGCAGCCGTGGGGCGGCGAATTCCACCTCGGCCAGGGCGGTGCGCAGCCGGGCGAGGAGGGGGTCGACGGCGCTGGAGTGGAACGCGTGCCGCACGGCCAGCGTCCTGGTCCACACGCCTTCCCCGTCCAGCCGGGTGGCCAGTGCCGCCACCGCGTCGGGGGCGCCGGCGACCACGCACCGGTCCGCGGAGTTGACCGCCGCCAGCGTGAGGCCGTCGTCGAGCCGCGGGCGCAGGTCGCCGGCGCCGAGCGCGACGGCCAGCATCCGGCCTTCCGGCAGCGTGGCCTGCGCCTGGGCGCGGACGGTGACCAACCGCAGCGCGGCGGCCAGGGGGAACACTCCGGCCACGGTGGCGGCGACGTACTCACCGAGGCTGTGCCCCAGCATCGCGACCGGTTCGACGCCCCAGTCGATCAGCGTCCGGGCCAGGGAGTAGGACACGGCGAACTCGGCGGCCTGGAAGGCGGGCGCGGCACCTTCGGGGCCGGCCCGCTCGGTGCGGAGCATCGCGAACAGGTCCACGCCGCCTTCGGCGAGCGGCCGGGCGCAGGCGTCGAGATGCCGCCGGAAGTCCGGCTCCCCCGCGTGCAGTCCGAGGGCCATGGCCGGATAGCCGTGGCCGTGGCCGGGAATCAGGAAGGCGGTCCGCCCGGTGCCGTGGACCGCGCGCGTCGGCGGCGGCCCGGTCATCAGTGCCGTGGCGGCGTCCGCGGCCGTGGTGGCCGCCACGGTTCGCCGGTGGCGGTGCGCCCGTCGGCCGGCCAGTGTCGCCGCCACGTCGCCGAGGTCGGCGTTCGGCAGACCGCGCAACCGCTCGGCCAGTTCATGGCCGGCCCGCGTCAGGGCCGCCGTGGAGCGCGCGGAGAGCACGACCAGTTGGCAGGCCCTGCGCTCGCGGGCGGGCGCGGGCGGGACGGGCGGCGCTTCCAGTACCACATGGGCGTTGGTACCGCCGATGCCGAAGGAGCTGACCCCGGCCCGGCGCGGGGAGTCCGATACGGGCCAGGGGGTGGTCGAGGCGTTGACGTAGAACGGGGAGCCGGCGAAGTCGATGGCCGGGTTGGGCCGTTGGTAGTGCAGGCTTGCCGGGATCACCCCGTCGCGCACGGCGCCGACGGTCTTGATCAGCCCGGCGATGCCCGCCGCCGCGTCGAGATGGCCGATGTTGGTCTTCACCGAGCCGAGGGCGCAGTACCCGACCCGGTCGGTGGTCGTGCGGAACGCCGCGGTCAGCGCCTCGACTTCGAGGGGATCGCCGAGAGTGGTGCCGGTGCCGTGCGCCTCGACGTACCCGATGCTGCCGGCGTCGATCCCGGCCGCCGCCTGGGCCTCGATGATCACGTCCCGCTGGCCGTCGACGCCCGGCGCGGTGTAACCGGCCTTGCGGCGGCCGTCGTTGTTCACCGCCGATCCCAGCAGCACCGCGTGCACCTGGTCGCCGTCCCTTCGGGCGTCCGAGAGCCGCTTGAGCAGGACCAGTCCGACGCCGCTGCCGCCGACCGTGCCGGCGGCCGAGGCGTCGAAGGCCGCGCACCGCCCGTCCGGCGAGTAGATGGCGTCCTCGGCGTACACATAGCCCTGGGCCTGCGGGACCTGGAGCGAGACGCCGCCCGCCACCGCCATGTCGCACTCGAAGGACTGCAGGCTGCGCAGCGCCAGGTGGACCGCGACCAGCGAGGAGGAGCAGGCCGACCCGACGCACATGCTGGGGCCGGTGAGGCCGAGCTTGTAGGAGACCGTGGTCGCCGCGAAGTCCTTGTCGTTGTGGATCAGCAGCGGGAAGCCGCCGAGCGTACGGAGCAGTTCGGTGTGGGGCAGGAGGTTGCGCACCAGGTAGGAGCTGAGGCCGCAGGAGAGGAACACCCCGACGGGGAAGGGCAGTGCCGCCGGGTCGTAGCCGGCGGTGTCGAACGCCGTCCAGGCCGTCTCCAGGCACAGCCGGTGCTGCGGGTCCATCACCTCGGCCTCGCGTGCGGAGTAACCGAAGAACTCCGCGTCGAACTGCGCCAGGTCGCCCAGCGTTCCCTCCGCGCCGACGAAACGGGGCCGGTGCTCCGGTCCCGGGTCGGGGAACCGGCTGATGCTCTCGGTCTCCGCACGGAGGTTGGCCCAGAACTCCTCGACGTTCTCCGCTCCGGGGAAGCGGCAGCTCAGCGAGACCACCGCGATCGGCTCACAGGCTTCCTGACCGGTCATCGCTCGCCCCCCTCCTCGACGGCCCGGCGCGGCGTCCCGGCGCGCCGGCGCCGGCGGCCGCGGACCAGCGCCGCGGGCTCCGCCGGCGCCGCGCCGGCCCCGGCCCGGCCGAGGTGATCGGCGAGGCCGGCGATGTCGGGGAACCGGAACAGGTCGACCAGCCGAAGCCCCGGGTGGACGGTGCGGACGAGGGCGCCGTGCAGCCGGAGCAGGGTGAGGGAGTTCCCACCGACATCGAAGAAGGCCTCGTGCACGCCGACGCGCTCGACCCCCAGGACCCGCTGCCACTCGCGGGCGATGGCCCGTTCCAGCTCGGTTGCGGGGGCCGCGCCGCGCGGGTGCGGCCGGTGGAGCGCTGCGGCGCGGGCGGCCAGGGCCGCCCGGTCGGTCTTGCCGTTGGCGTTGTGCGGCAGATCGGCCAGCACCACCAGCGCCGAGGGGACCATCACGGCGGGCAGCAGCGCGCGCAGCGCGGCCAGGGCCCGCTCCGGTGCGATCTCCCGGCCCGGTGCCGCGCTGGCGAACGCCACCAGCCGCCGGTGTTCGGCCGCCCCGTCGAGCACGACGGCGGTCTCGCCGACCGGCGCCACCTTGCGCAGCGCGTGCTCGACCTCCCCGAGTTCGATGCGTACGCCGCGCAGCTTGACCTGGGTGTCCTCGCGCCCCACGAAGTGCAGTTCGCCGTCGGCGCGGCGGCGCACCAGGTCCCCGGTGCGGTAGACGCGGCTGCCGGGCCGGCCGTACGGGTCGGGGACGAACGCCGCCGCGGTGCTGCCGGGGAGGCCCCGGTAGCCTCGGGCCAACGCCGGTCCGCCGATGAGCAGTTCGCCGGTCATACCGTCGGGAACCGGCCGCCCGTGGCGGTCGGCCACCCAGACCCGTGCCGTACCGATCGGCGTCCCGATGGCGGGCGGGTCGTCGCCGGCGCCGACCACCGCGGCCGTCGCGTAGGTGGTCGCCTCGCTGGGACCGTAGAGGTTGCGCACCACGGTGCGGACGCGGCGGCGGCGCAGCCGGTCGGCCAGTTCCCTGGACAGGGGTTCGCCGGCGAGGTTCACCGAGGTGACCGCGTCGGGGATCCCGTCGGCGTCCAGCAGGGCGGCCACCGCGGACGGAACGGAGTTGAGCAGGCTCGCCCCTGCCGCGGCGGGGGTTTCCGGCACCCGCAGGGCGTCCTCGGCCAGCACGACGGTGCCCGCGTGGACCAGCGGTGCGAACAGTTCGAAGAAGGCGAGATCGAAGCCGACCGACGTGGTGGCCAGGACCCTTCGCAGTTCGGCCGGGTCGAACGCCGCACCCGCCCAGCGCAGGAACGCCGCGGCGCTGCGGTGCTCGATGGCCACCCCTTTGGGCCGGCCGGTGGATCCCGAGGTGTAGAGCACATAGGCCAGCGCCGTCGGCGGCACCGTCACCCTGCGCGGCGGGGACGCCCATCCGGACCGCTTCGCCGACACCCTTACCAGGGACGGGAGTCGGCCGCTTCCGGCGCCCCGGCGGGCCGGCAGTTCGTCGTCCGCGATCAGCAGCCGGGCATCGGTCTCGGCCAGCATCGGCAGGACGCGTCCGGCGGGCTGTTCGGTGCCGATCGGCAGGTACGCGGCTCCGGTCTTGAGCACTCCCAGCAGCGCCACGAGCAGTTCCGGCGTCCTGGGCAGCCGGACCCCGACCACGTCGCCGGGGCGGCATCCCCGGGCGAGCAGCTCCGCGGCGAACTGGTCGGACCACTGGTCCAGTTCGCGGTGGCTGAGCTGACGGGAGCCGTGCACCACGGCCACCGCATCCCGATGGCGCGCCGCGGCGGCGGCCACCAGCCGGTGCACCAGTTCCCCCTCCCCGGGGTCGAGGGCCGCCGGGGCGCGCACCCCGCGCCACTGCCGCGCGGTCAGCAGCGAGCACCGCGAGACCGGCTGTTCCGGTTCGGCCGCCACGGCGGCGAGCAGCGCCCGGAACTGGCGGCACCACAGGGCCAGTTCGGCATCGGTGCACCGTCCGCCGTCCGCCTCGAAGGTCAGCTCAAGGCCGTCGGAGGTGTCCGCCGCGGTGACGGTCAGCTCGTACTTCGCCGCCGCCGCGGGCACCTCGACCAGCCGCGTCCCGATGCCCGGCAGGCTGGGGGGCCGGGGCGGTTGCTGGTAGGCCAGCAGCACCTGGAACAGCGGGGAGGTCCCCAGCTCCCTGGGCGGCCCGACCGCGTCGACGATCCGCTCGAAGGGCAGCAGCCGGTGTTCGAGCGCGTCGAGCAGCGTGTTCCTGGTCCGGCGCAGGACCTCGGTGAAACCCGGCTCACCGTGCAGCCGCAGCCGCAGCGGCAGGGTGTTAATCATCAGGCCGACGGTGCCGGCGGCCGGCTCCCCGTCGCGCAGCGCGACCGGCGAGCCGATGACCACGTCCTCCTGGCCGCAGTACCGGCCGACCAGGCATCCCAGTACGGCCAGCAGCGCCATGTACGTGGTGCTTCCGGTCCGCCGGCACAGCCCTGCCAGACCGGCGAGTTCCGCCCGCTCGAACCGTTCGGCCCGGCGTACCGGGCGGGTCGGCCGACCGCCCCGGGCACCGCCGAACGGAGTGCTGCGCGGTGGGGCCGCGTCGAGCTCTTCCCGCCAGAACTCGACCGATCCCACCGCCTTCTCGGTCACCTCCCGCTGCTCGGCGACGAGTTGCGGATAGCTCGCGGTCCGCGCCCGCGCGGGCGCTGCGCTGCCGGTGGCCGCGCAGCGGTACAGCGCCTCGATCTCCTCGCGCACCACGGCGAGCGATCCGCCGTCGAACACCACATGGTGGACCGACAGCACGAGCAGATGCCGACGCGCTGCCAGGCGCAGCAGGAACCACGCCACCGGCGGCCCCGCCGTCAGATCGAACGGCCGGGCCGCGAGTGCGGAGAGCAACCGGCGCGCTGCCCGCTCCGCACTCCGGTCCCCCGCACCGGACAGGTCGACCAGCCGCAGGCGCGGCGGCGCCGCCGTGATGCACTGCGCGGGCTCCGCGCCGTCGTCGGTGAACGCGGCGCGCAGCATCTCGTGCCGACCGCCGATCCGATGGACCGCCGCGCGCAGGGCGAGCGGGTTCAGCGGTCCGGTCAGCTCGATCGCGGTGCAGACGGTGTACGCCGGGTTGTCCGGCTCCAGCCGTTGCAGCAGCCACAGCCGCTGCTGGGCGGCGGCCAGCGGCAGCCGCCCACCGCGCTCGCCGCCCCGCGTCCCGCCGCCGGCCGTCCTCAGCACGCTCATGCCCGGCCGCTTTCGGGCGCCGCGGCGAACACCCCGCCGGACGGGGCCGGTTCCGCGCCCGGCGCCCTGGCCTGGTCCACCACGGACGCGAACTCGGCGATGGTGGGCGCGTCGAACAGGCTGCGCACCGACAGCCGGGTACGGAACAGCTTGTTCGTCGCCGCGATCGCCTGCATCGCGCGCAGCGACTCGCCACCGACCTCGAAGAAGTGGTGGTGCACACCGACCCGACCGGCCTTGAGCACCGTGGACCAGATGTCGCACAGCAGCCGTTCGGTCTCGGTACGCGGTGCCGCATACGGCAGTTCGGCCGTCGGATCGGCATCGGGGAGCCGCGCCCGGTCGACCTTGCCGGTGCTGGTCAGCGGCACCGCGTCCAGCACGGTGAAGGTGCTGGGCACCATGTACCTCGGCAACCGGTCCCGGACGTACTTCTGCAGCTCCGCCCGGTCCGGCCGCTCGCCCGGCTCCGGCACCACATAGGCGACGAGCTGCCGCTCACCGGTCTCCTCACCGCGGGCCATCACGATGGACCGCTGCAGCGCGGGGTGGGCGTCCAGCACGGCCTCGATCTCCATCGGCTCCACCCGGAAGCCACGGATCTTGACCTGGTGGTCGTTGCGGCCGAGGAACTCCAGGTCGCCCGTGGGCAGGAACCGGCCGAGGTCGCCGGTGGCGTAGCGGCGGGCGCCGGGGGCCGCGCCGCAGGGGTCCGGCCGGAACACCGCCGCGGTGGCGGCCGGTTGCCCCAGATACCCGCGGGCCACGGTGGCCCCGCCGATGTGCAGTTCACCGGCGACCGCGACCGGCGTCTGCCTGCCGTGCTGATCCAGCGCCCGCACGCGGGTGTTGGCCACCGGGCGGCCGATGGGCAGCTGGTGCTGCGCCACCGCCTCCGTGCCCGTCCACACGGTGCTCCACACCGTCGTCTCGGTGGGGCCGTACTCGTTGGCGAGCCGGGCGCCGGGGGCCTTCGCCCGCAGCTCCCCGTACAGCGCCGACGGCGCCGCCTCCCCCGCCGTGATCACCCTGACCAGGGAGCCGAGCTCGCGCGGGCCGGACTGCTCCAGCAACGGCCCCAGCAGGGACGGAACGGCCAAGGTGTGGCTCGGACGCTGCCGGGCGATCGCGGTGGCCGTGCTCACCGGGTCGAGCTGCGTGCCGTCCGTCGGCAGCACCAGGGTGCCGCCGGTCGACAGCGTCCAGAAGATGCCAGCCACCGAGCTGTCGAACGCGAAGGAGGACAGCAGCAGGAAGCGGCCGACCGGCTCCGCGTAGGCGGTGTCCCTGGCACGGACCGAGGCCACCGCGTTGCGGTGCTCGACGACGACGCCCTTGGGCCGGCCGGTCGAGCCCGAGGTGTAGATGACGTACGCGGCGCTGGCCGGGCACGTGTCAACGGCCGGATTGTGCACGGGTTCTGAGCCGACCGCCCGGAAGGCAGGGTCCACCGGGAACGGCTCGGCCGCCGGCGGCACCCGGCCGGCCAGGTGCTCCTGGACGAGCACGACACGCGCCGCACTGTCCGCCGCGAGGAAGGCGGTGCGCTCGTCCGGTTGTGCCGGGTCCAGCGGGAGGTAGGCGGCTCCCGCCTTGAGAACGCCGAGCAGGAACACGATCTGGTCCAGGGAGCGCTCGGCGAGCACACCGACGACGTGTTCGGGCCCGACTCCCCTGCGGCGCAGCCCGTGCGCGATCCGGTTGGCGCGCTCGTTGAGTACCCGGTAGCTGACGGCCCGGCCGTCGCACTCCACCGCCACCCGGTCCGGGGCCGCGGCCACGCGTTCCTCCACCAGCGCGTGCAGGGCGCGCTGCGGCAGCGGGCCGCGGCCGCCGTCGGTGAACCCGTCGAGCAGTGCGCGGTCCCGGGCGGGCAGCTGGTCGACGGTCCCGTAGTCCGCGGCCGGATCGGCCGCGATCGCCGTCAGCACCCGTACATAGCAGTCCCGGACGCTCTCCATCACCTCGGCGGAGAACTGCAGGCTGTCGTACTCGACCCGCACCTCCAGCCGGTCGGTCGTCCGGTTGAGCCGGAAGATGCCGCAGAACGGGAAGGTCGACTCACCGTAGAGCTCGTTGGCCACATGCTCCACGCCGGCCTCGATCCACCGGTCCAGCACGTCGAACACGTGGTAGTTGGTGAAGAAGAACAGCGTCTCGGCCAGCGGCTCGTTGCCCTGGTGCCGCTTGAGTTCGGCCATCGGCAGCCGCCGGTAGGGCATCGACTGCCGCTCGGAGTGCAAGGTGGCCTCGATCAGCTCCAGCCAGCTGCCGCCGGCCATCTTGACCCGCAGCGCGAGGCTGTTGACGAACAGTCCGATGGCGGTGCTGCCGTCGACGACCTCGGGGCGGCCGTTGGTCACGGTGTAGGTCAGCGTGTCGACGTTGCCGCCGTAGGCCGACATCACGGCGAGGTGGGCGGCGAGCAGCACGCTTTTCAGCGGCACCGCGTGCGCCGTGGCCACCTGCTGGAGCCGGTCGGACAGTTCCCGGGACACCGGGACGACGATCCGGACGATCTCCCGGTCGCCCTTGTCGGCCCGCGGCCCGGCGGCGGCCCCGATCCTCGGCAGCCGCATCAGCGTGGCATCGGCGAGATAGCCGTTCCAGAAGTCGTAGTTCTCCTTGCGCCCGAGCGCGTCCAGTTCGAGGGCGACGGCGTCGTTCATGCCCGTCTGCGGCGGCCGGATCGAGAGCGGCTCGTCGAACATGAGCGAGAAGTAGTGGCCGAACAGCTCCGTGATCATCAGGGCCTCGCTCCAGCCGTCCACGATCTCGTGGTGGAAGCCGTAGGTGAACTGGAACTCCTCGTCGCTGCGGCGGTGCACCATGAACCGGATGAGCGGGTAGTCGTGCAGTTCAAAGCCGCGCAGCTTCTCCCGGTCGATCCACGCGCTGAGCCTGTCGTCCTGATCCCGCTCGGAACACCCGCGCAGATCCTCGAAGTACAGGGGCGTCTCGAAGCTGCCGTGCACGATCTGCAACGGCCGGCTGTAGGTCGTCATGTCGAACGACGTCCGCAGCATCGGATGGCGTTCGACGAGTTGCCGGACGACGGTGCGCAGCACCTCCAGATCGAACGGGGCGCGCAGGCGCACCGACGCGATCGCGTGGTAGACGGCCGACTTCGCGGCGAAGTCCCGGTGGAAGATCATCCCTTCCTGGAGCAGGCTCAGCGGGAAGGCGTCCCGCACTTCGTCGGGGAGCCGCTCGCGGTCCTCGGCGTCGATCAGGGCGAACGGGGCGGTCGCCGGCGCGTCCGGTTCCGGGCGCCGTCGGTCCACGGCGGCCGCGCAGTCCCCGATGACCGGGTTCTGGTGCAGCTCGGCGACCGTGAGGTCCAGCCCCCGGGACTGGGCCCGGCTCACGACCATCACGCTGCGAATCGAGTCGCCGCCGAGCACGAAGTAGTTGTCGGCCGCCCCGACCCGGTCCACGCCGAGCACCGTGGCGACCGCGCCGGCCAGGATCTCCTCGGTGTCGGTGCGCGGGACGACGTATGCGGCGGGTGCCGCCGCCGACCGGCGCGCGGCCGACGGCACGGGCAGTGCGGCCCGGTCGAGCTTTCCGTTGGCCGTCATGGGCAGCGCGTCGAGCAGCATGACGGCGGCGGGCACCAGCAGCTCCGGCAGCTGGGTGCGGCAGTGTTCGACCAGTGCGCGGGGGCTCGGGGCCGGACCGCCGGTGTCCCTGCCGGGCACCACGTAGGCCACCAGCCGCAGTTCGCCGGTGAGCGGCGAGGAGCCGCCCGGGTCCTCGTCCCGTCGGGCGACGACCACCGCGTGCTCGACCCCGGGGTGGGCGCGCAGCACGCTCGCGACCTCGGCGGGCTCCACCCGGACGCCGCGGATCTTGACCTGTTCGTCGGCACGGCCGAGGAATTCGAGGATGCCGTCGCTGCGGCGGCGGGCCAGATCGCCGGTCCGGTACCACCGGGAACCCGCTGTCCCGAAGGGATCGGGGACGAAGCGCGCCTCGGTGAGCCGTGGTGCGTCGAGATAGCCGTCGGCGACACCCGCGCCGCCGATGCAGAGCTCGCCGATCGCACCGTCCGGCACCGGGCGGCGGCGCGGATCCAGCACCTGCACACAGGTGTTGGCGATCGGCGTCCCGATCGGCACCCACCCGTGCCATGGCCCGTCCGCATCGAGCCGGTGGACGGTGCTGCCGACCACGGTCTCGGTCGGGCCGTATTCGTTGACGACCGTGGCACCGGCGGCGTGGAACAGCGCGGCGCTCTCGGCACGCAGCGCCTCACCGCCCACCACCACCGTGCGCACACTGCCGGTGATCTCCTCGGGAGTGACCAGCTGGGCGACGATGTCCAGATGCGTCGGTGTGAGCTTGACGAGGCTGAGGTCCCGCATGCCGCGCAGGGCCGCCACCAGCCCGACGACCCCGGCGTCCTCGGGCAGCAGGATGACCCGCTGGCCGGTCAGCAGCGGCCCGAGCAGACCGGTCAGCGTCAGATCGAAACCGATCGAGGTGTGCACCAGCGCGCCGTTGCCCTCGGCCATGGCGTAGGCGGTGGCCGCCCAGGAGAGGTAGTTGGTCAGACCCCGGTGCGGGACGACGACACCATGGGGTTTCCCGGTGGTGCCGGAGGTGTACAGCAGGTAGGCGGTGTCCTGTGCGGTCACCGGCACCTCGACCGGGGTCCGCGGCCGGGCGGCGAGTTCGGCGGGGTACCCGTCCATCACCAGCGCCGGCAGCCCCACCTCGCCGAGCCGGTCCAGCACCTCCCCGGTGGTCAGCAGCATCTTCGGCGCCGCGTGCTCCAGTACGCGTTCCATCCGGGCCCGCGGATAGCCGATGTCGACGGGGACGAACGCGGCACCGGCCTTGAGCACGCCGAGCAGCGCGACCATCAACTCCGGGGACCGCCCGAGGGACACCACGACCTTGTCGCCGCGCGCCACCCCGGACGCGATCAGGTGGCGGGCCAACTGGTCGGCGCGCGCGTCCAGTTCGGCATAGCTGAGTTCGGTGCCCGCGTACGCGACGGCGACCTGGTCCGGCTGCCGGGCCGCCTGCCGCGCGAACAGTTCGTGCACGGCCGCCGCCGGTACCTCGACGGCCGGGCCGGCACCGGAGGCGAGGACCAGGTCCCGCTCGTGCGCGCAGAGCAACTCGATCTCCCCGATCGGTACCGACGCGTCCGCGAGCACCGCGCGCAGCGCGGCCGTGAAGCCGTCGGCGAGCGCCCTGGCGGTGGCGGAGTCGACCAGGGCGCCGTCGTACCGGACCTCGACGGCGAGGGTGTCACCGGCCCGCACGCAGCTCAGCTCGACGGCGGCGGTGCCCGCCCTCCGCTCCTCGGTGATCGTGCAGCGGACCCCGCCGGAACGCATCGGCTCGGCGACGACGTGGAAGGCGAAACAGGCCGGCGCGGTACGTCCGGCGGCCCGGTGGCCGACCGGCGCGGCAGGGTCCAGATGGTCGATCCGCTGCTCGGCGTCGCGACGCAGGTCGGCGGTCTCCCTGGCGAGGGAGAGGAACTCCTGCTCTGCCGTGAACGCCGCGCGCAGCGGCAGTTCGCGTTCCAACGCACCGACCGTGTGGTCGAGCGCCCGGTGGCTGCGGCCGGACGAGGCCAGCAGGACCAGGCAGTCCCGCTCGCCCGCCACCCGCCACGCGACCACCCGGAACACGGCGTCCAACACCGCGGCGGCGTCGAGCCCGTTGGCCGTGGCGAAGGCGTCGAGCCTGCCGGCGGCCGCAAGCGGCGCCGGGCGGTAGGTCCGCCAGTCGGGCTGGTGCCCGTCGCCCGGGTCCGCGCTGCCCAGTACGGCGCCGCCGTCGGCCGCGGCCAGCAGGTCGGCCCAGGCGGCGCGTTCGGCGGCGCCCTCCGCCGCGGTGAGCAGTTCGTTGTGCCAGGCCGCGAAGTCCGCGTACTGCACGATGTCCGCCGCGGGCGGCTGCGCCTGCTCACCCGCATACGCCGCGGCCAGTTCCTCGACGACCAGGCGCAGCGACCTGCGGTCGGCGAGCAGGACGTGCGCGGTGAGGAGGAGGACCGCCCGGTCGGCTCCGATGTCGGCGAGCAGGACCCGGAATCCCTGGCCGTTCCGGGCGTCGACCGCCGCCCGTTCCAGGCCCGCGAGTTCGTCCAGTGCCGAGGAGGGCACCGCGTCGGGCCCCGACGTCAGCTCGGTGCGGCGCAACTCGACGTCGACGGGGTCGTCGATGACCTGGGCGGGCTGCGCCCTGCCCTCGCCGACGACGAGCCTGGTGCGCAGCGACTCATGGCGACGCACCACCGCGGACAGTGCCGCGCGCAGCCTGTCCCGGTCCAGCACGCCGTCCAGCGTCACCCGCAACTGCACCGCGCGGTGCCGGCCGACGGCGGGCGCGTGCGACCAGAGTCGCCGCTGCTGCGGGGAAACGGCGAACCCTGGATTGTCTGTCACTGCCATCAGCCACCTCCGCTACATGTGCGTACGCTGCGAGCCGATTACCGCCATGCGACGACGGTGGTTCTCAATGCGGGGTCCGCGAGGATCGCCGGCCAGCTGAACAGGCAGTCGCGTGCCGTGTTCCGGGCGAACAGCCCTTGCTGGTCGGCGAAGTGCGGCGAGCCCGGGTCGATGGACTGCGAGAAGGTCAGCAGCCCCTTGGCCACCGGGCCGTGCTCGGTGAACTGCACCGCCAGCAGCATGCTGGTGCCCGAGTTGACCTGGAAGCCGTCCGAGGGCGGGACCGGTTGCGTCGTGGTCCCCGGCTCCGGGGTGTACTCCACGACGTCAAGCCCGCCGAGCGCATCGGCGCTTCCCGGCATGGGCAGCCGCCTTCCGCCCTTGCTCTCCTGCTGTACGGCGCCGAGCGGGACGTCGAGGGGAAGCCCCAAGGACTCCAACGCGTGCTGGGCGCCCAGGATCGCCGGTCCCAGCACCGCGGGATCCGGGCTCGGGGTGCCGGGGGTGTGCACCGGATCGCGCGGGTCGAACGCCGTGCGGAACAGCGGGCCCACCGCCGTCAGCGCGTCGGGGGCGACGGCCAGCACCTTCGACATGATCTCGCGCCACAGCACGGCTCCTCTGCTCCCGACGGAGAACCGGCCGTCCCAGTCATCGAGGACGTGGCAGGCCTTCGCCGCGGCGACCTGCGCACGGCACACCTCACGCACCGGGCCGAGCAACAGCCGGGAACTCAACGTCTCGTTGGACAGCACCGCGGACATCAGCTCCCGGAGTCCCAGGCGACGCTCACGCCCCTGGCCGGAGTCGGCGAGCAGGAGGGCGTTGAACCGCGCCCTGGCCTCCAGCGCCGTGCGCTGCTCCCCCAGCACGGCGGGAAAGCCTTCCAGAGGGTGGTGCGGATTGGCGATCCATGGGCTGTTGTTGGCGTTGAAGACGTAGTCCCGGCGGGTGAGTTGCGGCCACCTGCTCGGCGGCAGCAGTCCCGGCGCGGCCGCGTCGGGGCTCACCAGCCAGTCCTGCCGGGGATCGCTGCCGTCCAGCAGGCCGATCGGACTCGCCAGCCACGCCCTGGTCGCCACATCGCCCAGATAGGGCGTGCTCGCCGCGTCCCCGTACCAGGCGTTGCCGCAGCGGTCGGTGGCCAGGGTGTTCAGCCATGGCGTGCCGTACCGCGCGTTCGCGGCGGCGACCTCCGCGACGCTGCCGGCCCGCGCCATGTCGAGCCAGAAATCGAGCAGGCGGGTGTTGCCGGCGTTCGCGTCGCGGAAGGCGACGGCGCTGGTGGTACTCCACCCGTAGCCCGGTTCCAGCGAGGAGAGATCGACGATCGGCCCGTAGTCGGTCGACCACAACGTCCGGGTGACCGTGCCGAGTCGGCGGCCGGCGAGCCTGACCTTGACCGACACCGTGGTCGACCGCAGCTGTCGGACGCGGTCACCGCGGCGGTAGCGCGTCGGGTCACCCGCGGTCAACTGGAGCCTGGCGAAGGTGTAACGGGCCCCCGGTGCGACCGTATGGGTCCAGGCGACCTTCTCGTTGAAGCCGATCTGGACTCCCGGCAGGCCGCCGACCCCGGCACCGTAGACGTTCAACTCGCCGGGGACCGTGAGCTGGCACTCCCACAGCTGGAGCTCTCCCTGCCAGGGGAAGTGCGGGTTGGCCAGCAGTGCCCCCCGGCCGGTGGCCGACCGCTCGCCGCCGATCGCCCAGCCGTTGCTGCCCAGCGCCGCATGAGGGGAACCCGGCAATGACGGCCGTACCGAGCCGGCCACGACAGCCGGGGGGACCCGCAGGTTCCGCTGGTGCCGTGGATCAGCGGGACGGACGGCCGGCGGCTGCGCCACGGCGATGGCGGGCAGCACGACCCGGCCGCTGGAGGCGATCGCGAGATCCTGCTCGTAGGCGAGGAGATCCACGGCGGTGAGAGGGGCCACCCAGGGCTGTCCCGCGCACCAGCCATGGACTCCTCGCGGCCCGACCGTGGCCAAGTAGCGGTTGTACCCGGCGGCGTAGCCCTCGATCATGGACCGAGCACGCCCCGACAGCGTGCGAAGTGACTGCCTCGCCCGGTCCACCAGGCGCAGGGCGCGATACCCCAAGTCCGATGCCAGGTAGCGGTCCCCCGGTCCGCGGCCGAACCACCGCGCGCGCTCGCTGCGGACCTTGACCACCTGGTCCGCGAGATCGCACAGCCGATCCTGGGCGTAGGCCCAGCCCTGACCGAACGCCGCACTGCCCAGACTCGCCGCCCGGATGTGCGGGATCCCATAGCTCGTCCGGTATATCTCGGCGCGGTAGCCGACCCCGGTGCCCCCGAGCCGCCGACCGACGACGAACGCCGACGCCGCGCCCCCTTGCGTCCGGGCCGGCGAAAGCACCGGCAACAACCCCGCGAGGACGAACACCACGGCCGGTAGGACCAGTGAGGCTCGACGCCGGAATTCCAGAGAACCAAGGGACACCGACAGGGCCTGACGCCTCCAACAGGCGTATTGGTTCGTCGACATGAAAGCCATTCACCCCCGCCGGCAGCTCGCCCCCGACCGCCCGCATCGGGCTGACAGCAACTTCTACCCACCACCATTCAGGGAGACAAGAGGCCAGTAATGCCTTCCAGCCCCCGCCCTGCCCCCACAAGCAGCCACCGCACAGAACAAATGAACGACACCTGCGGCTGCCAACTCCCCACGAAATGCGGAGACTTGTGGCTACAGAGCAAGTAGCGCCGCCTGAGAAGAGAGCACACGAAGCTTTACCGCGCAGATTTCGAACAGGGTGCAAACACACTCGCTCACCCCCACGATCCGCACCGTCATCCACATTGCCCGAAACCACGCGGTGCCCTCCGGAAGCCTTGGCCCTCGGAGTCGAGAATCGGGTTTATCCGGCTCGAAGAATCACGGTTCGGCGGCGGCTCGATTTCGCCAACACCTCTCGGGCCCATCGACGACACACACGCTACTGACGGATAACCTCTGGGGTAAGAATTCGTCACCACGAAGGAATGCGGCCCGCCGCCCGCAGGACCCGAGGTTGCCGAAATGGCGTCCCCTGCAGAAACGTTCGAGGTCGCGCGAGGGGCGACAGGCAATGCCGCGACACGACAAGGCGGAACCAGCCGCCGGCCCTCCGTCCAGCAGCTGGTTCCGCTCCCTCTCGCCTCTGGATCCGCTCCTTCTCGCAAGGACGCCGAAGACTCCGACACCCGTGCGATCACTCCAAGTCTCGGCGTTTTAAGCCCAGTTGACCGGGATCTCACCCTGGGTCGAAGCACATACAGAGGGCACCACCTACGGCGGCGTCGGGGCGCGATCGGCGAATTCGCCGCAGTCCTCCGGCCCGCGAGATGCCGCACGACTCATTCAAGTCGCCGATGTCGCGAACAGCCTTGGTCAGACCGTCCGTGCCACAGGGGCGCCGGCCGGGGCGGCCGGCGGGTTCGCAGCAGGCGGGACGGGCGGATGGGGAGTGGGAGTCGGGGTGGGGATCGGCTTCGGAGTCGGAGTCCGGTGGGTCGGGACGGACGTCGCACACTGCTTGTCCAGGTTGCTGATGTCGTTCCGGAGCGCCTGGATCGCGGCGCCGCCACGGGGAGTGGTGCTCACGGCGACCTGTGCGGCGCTACGAAGAACCCGCCAGTCCTGTGCGGTGCTTGACCGGCCGGCTTGGGTCAGATGTTGCTTGGTCTGCGCTACCGCCGCATTGCACCTGCTGGAATCGTGCGCCTGGGCGGCCTGCGCCACGGGGGTGACGACGACCAGGGCGCCGAGCGCGACGGCGCTCAGGGTGCCGGCGATGGTGATCCTCTTGGCGGTCTTCATGCGTCCTACCTCTCGCTCTCGGCTGGGTTGAGAAACGGACGTCCGGCTCTTGCTCGGGCCTACATCCCCCAGTGGGCAGATTGCCCCGACGACGCCTCACGCATCGACGCGGACCCGGTCCGGCTGCGGCAGATGACCGGCAACCTGGTCTCCAACGCGATCCGGCACACACCCCGCGGCGGCACGGTGACCCTGCGCTCCCGGGCGGCGGACGGGACCGTGCGGATCGACGTGGCCGACACCGGTGCGGGCATCGCGCCGGACGAACTCCCGCATGTCTTCGACCGTTTCTGGCGCGCCGAGAAGTCCCGCAGCAGACAGACCGGCGGCAGCGGCCTCGGCCTGTCGATCGTGCGCAAACTCGCGGAGACGCATGGCGGCACCGTCACGGCGCGCAGCACTCCGGGCGCAGGCTCCGTCTTCCGGCTCACCCTTCCGCTGCTCCCGGAGACGGGCGACGACGGCTGACGGCGACGGGTCCGGCGGCGCCCACTTTCCTCTCTGCGCGGAACGGGAATCGCGCCGGCCGCGGGCAACCGATCCGTCCGCTCGATCCCCTCTTGGATCCGGCCCCCGCCCCCTCACGCCAAGAACCGACTGGTGCCCCGACTCAGGCTTCCGTATGGGTCGTTGACGCAAGGGGGTGCCGATGCGGCGGTACGCCGGTCAGCCGGCGGGGAGAGGTGGGACCTTCAGGCGGCGGACTGCTGCGCGGCGTCCCAGGCGGCGTAGCCGCCGAGGAGATCGGAGACGTCGGTGAAGCCGTGGTGGCGCAGGAGGCTGGCGGCGATGGAGGAGCGGTGTCCGCCGGCGCAGTGCAGCACCAGTGGGCGGTCGGTGGGGATTTCTGCCAGGCGTCGGGGCAGTTCGTTCAGGGCGATGTGCAGAGAGCCCTCGACGGCCCCCTCGGCCCGCTCACCGCAGGTGCGTACGTCGATCACGAGCGGGGCCCGCTCCTCCGCGAGGGCGGTGCGCAGGTGGTCGACGGTGAGGCGGCTGGCGGGGGGGAGGTCGTCGGCGAAGGCCACCAGTGCGGTCTCGGTGTCGCGCAGATGGCCGGCGACGTGGTCGAAGCCGATGCGGGCGAGGCGGGTGATCACCTCTTCCTCGCGCCCTTCCGGCGCGACGACGAGGATCTCGGCGTCCGGGGTGAGGACCGCGCCGGCCTGTTCGGCGAAGCGGCCGTCGGCGGGGACGTTGAGGGCGCCGCGGAGGTGGCCGGTGGCGAACTCCTGCGGGCTGCGGGCGTCGAGGACGACCGCCCCGGCGTCCCGGCGGGTGCGGAACTCCGCAGCGTCCAGCGGGCGGTGGGATCGCGCCGTGTCGAACAGGGCGCGGTCCTGCCGGTTGAGGGTGGCGTCGTAGCCGAAGTAGCCGGGGGCGGCGGACTGGCCGGCGGTGACCAGGGCGACGAAGTCGTCCTGACTCATCGGCGCGCAGGCGTAGTTGGTGGCACGCTGCGCGCCGATGGTGGACTGCCGCTCCGTGGAGAGGTTCTTTCCGCAGGAGGAGCCGGCGCCGTGTGCGGGGAAGACCCGCACCTCGTCCGGCAGCCCCATGAGCTTGTGCTGGACGCTGTCGTAGAGCATCCGGCCGAGTTCGTCGGCCGTGACACCGGCGGAGGCCAGCAGGTCCGGGCGGCCCACGTCGCCGATGAACAGGGCGTCGCCGGTGAGGACGCCGTAGGGGACCTCGTCCGTGGCGTGTTCGTAGACGAGCACGCTGATGGATTCGGGGGTGTGTCCGGGGGTTTCCATGATCTGGAGGGTGACGTCGCCCAGGCTGATCCGTTCGCCGTCGGCGAGCCCGCGGATGGCGTATTCGGTTTCGGCGCGGCGGCCGTAGCCGATCCAGGCACCGGTGCGTGCGGCCAGTTCCAGGTGCCCGGCCAGGAAGTCCGCGTGGAAATGGGTGTTGATGACGGCCTCGACCGTGAAGCCGTGCGCCTCGGCGTCGGCGACGTACTCGTCGATGTCGCGGCGCGGGTCCACCACCACCGCACGGCCGGTGTTCTCGTCGGCGATCAGGTACGAAGCCTGGGAGAGGCAGTCGAGGTAGTACTGGGTGAAGAACACGTGATCTCTCCTGATTCCAGCGGTTTCGGCCCCCGGGGGCGGGACAGCCGCATCGGCCCGCCACACACCCGGGTAAATACGGGGAGGGGTATCGCTCGCACTTCCCACAATACCCCCCTGGGTATCACCCGCCGAACGGGCCACCCCTACCGCCCGCACGTACCCCCTCCCCCGCCCCACCCGACCCGAGCCGCTCCGGATAGCGACACCGGCGCCGCCGCACCACCACGTCGCACACCGTCACGGAACGCACATCCCGGATGGCAGAAAGTGCTCCCGCCCCCACCGGCAGCACGCCTCGCGACCGTCCGCAGCCACCGAGGCGCACGGACAGCCGCTGCAGCGGGCCCGGGTGTCAGGACTTGCGGGCCCGCCATCGGCCGTCCCCGTCGGCGGGCAACCAGGTGGATCACGACGTCGTCCTCAACGAGGGGGCGTCTCAAGGAGGTTATGCGGTGGGTACGCACGCCGACATCGTCAAGCCGCTGCCGGAGCTGCTCGGGGACCACGCCCGTCGCCTCGGGGACAAGGTCTGTTTCCAGGACCGGCTCAGGGCCGTGACCTACCGGGAGCTGGCCCGGCGGACCGCACGGCTCGCCGGTCACCTGGCCGCTCTCGGCCTGGCGCGCGGTGACCGGGTGGCCGTACTGCTCGGCAACCGCGTCGAGGCGGTGGAGAGCCTGCTCGCCGTCGCCCGGGCGAGCGGCGTGGGCGTGCCGCTGGACCCCGGGAGCCCGGAGGAGGAGCTGGCCCGCCTGCTGGACGGCAGCGGGGCACGGGTGCTCATCACCGACGCCGCCTGCCTGGCGCGACGGCGAGCACTGTCGTTCCGGTCCGGGCTGACCGTGGTGGTGGCCGAAGGCGGCGACGAGGACGGGGCCGGGGGTTCGCCTTCGTCCGCGGATGCCGCGGAGCCGGCGGACGGGGCCGGCGCGGCCGGGGGCCGGGCCGCCGCGGTCGCGGACGGTGTGCTGCGGTACGAGGAGTTGGCGGGTACCGAGCCGCGGAGGCCGGCCCGGGACGATCTCGCACTGGACGACGTGGCCTGGCTGCTCTACACCTCGGGCTCCTCCGGCGTGCCCAAGGGCGTCCTGTCCACCCAGCGCAACCGCCTCTCGCCGGTCGCGACGGGCCTCGTCGGCGTCCTGGGCCTGTCCGAACGGGACCGCGTGCTGTGGCCGTTGCCGCTCCATCACGCGATGAGCCAGGTGGTGTGCGTCCTCGGGGTGACCGCGGTGGGGGCGAGCGCGGTGCTGCTGCCCCGGTTCTCGGTGGCGGGCGTGCTCGGCGAACTGCGGTGTGCAGACGCCCCGTTCACCTTGCTCGGCGGGGTGCCGACCACGTATGCGGCGCTGCTCGACGCGGTCCGGGGCGAGGCGGGCGGTGCGGACGGCGGCGGTCTCGGCGCCCCCGCGCTGCGGGGTTGCGTCAGCGGTGGTGCCGCGGCGGGGCCCGGGTTCCGCGAGTCCTTCGAGGCGATCTGCCAGGTCCCCTATCTGGAGCACTACGGCAGCACGGAGGCGGGCCCGGTCACCATGGCGGCGCCGGGCGAGGCGACGGCGCCCGGGGCGTGCGGCCGGGTGCTGCCCGGCACCCGGGTCCGGGTCGGCGGGGGTCCCGACGGCCGGGACACGGGCGAGGGCGAGTTGTGGGTCGACGGGCCCGGGGTCATGGCCGGTTACCACGGCAGGCCGGAGGCCACCGCCGAGGTGCTGCGCGACGGCTGGTTCCGCACGGGTGACCTGGCCAGGATCGACGCCTCCGGTGAACTGACGATCACCGGCCGGGCCAGTGACCTGATCATCCGGGGCGGGGTGAACGTCCATCCTTCGGAAGTGGAGGCGGTGCTGCGGCGGCTTCCGGGGGTGGCGGACGCCGCCGTGGCCGGACGCCCGCACCCCGCCTTCGGCGAGGTGCCGGTCGGCTACCTGGTCGCCGGGCCCGGCGGCGGCGTGCTGGACAGGGGGCGCATCCTCGCCGCCTGCCGTGCGGAACTGTCCGGCGCCAAGGTGCCGGTCGAGCTGTTCGAGGTGGCGGGCATCCCCCGTACCGGCTCCGGGAAGATCCTGCGGCGGGACCTCGCCGGCCTGCCCGCGCGGGCGCTGGGCGCGGAGGCGACCGGGAAGCCGGCGGAGGACCTGCTGACCCTGGTGCGCAGCGAGGCGGCGGCGGTGCTCGGCTGTGCACCTGAGGCGGTGGAGCCGAGCACCGCACTGCGGGACCTGGGCATGGACTCCGTCACGGCGACGGTGCTGCGGGAGCGGTTGTCGGCGGTGACCGGCCTGCCGCTCTCCGAGGCCGTCGCCTTCGACTTTCCCACGGCCGCCGCGCTCGCCGCCCACCTCGGGGAGCGGAACGCCGCCGCGCCGGCCGCCGCCGGGCCCATGAGCCTCAGTGCGGCCCGGCCGGACGACGATCCCGTGGTGATCGTGGGGATGGCGTGCCGCTACCCCGGGGACGTGGCGTCTCCCGAGGAGCTGTGGCGGCTGGTGGCCGACGGCAGGGACGCCATCGGCCCCTTCCCCACCGACCGGGGCTGGGACACCCGGGCGCTGTACGACCCGGACCCCGGGCGGCCGGGACGGACGTATGTCCGCCAGGGCGGCTTCCTCTCCGGTGCGGACCGCTTCGACCCCGGCTTCTTCGGCATCTCCCCCCGCGAGGCGCTGGCCATGGACCCGCAGCACCGGCTGCTGCTCGAAGTGGCGTGGGAGTCCTTCGAGCACGCCGGTCTCGTCCCCGCCACCCTGCGCGGCTCGGCGACCGGGGTGTACGTCGGGCTGATGTACAGCGACTACGCCCGCCACCTGGCAAGGACGCCCGAGCAGGTCGAGGGGTACCTCGGCCTCGGCAACGCCGGAAGCGTCGCCTCGGGGCGCATCGCCTACACCTTCGGCCTCGAAGGACCGGCCCTGACCGTCGACACGGCGTGCTCCTCGTCCCTGGTGGCCCTGCATCTGGCGGCGCAGGCGCTGCGCCGGGGCGAGTGCGCCTTCGCGTTGGCCGGCGGCGCCACGGTGATGTCGGGGCCCTCGTCGTTCGTGGAGTTCAGTCGCCAGCGGGCGCTGGCACCGGACGGCCGCTGCAAGGCGTTCGGCGCGTCCGCCGACGGCACGGGGTGGGCCGAGGGCGCCGGGATGCTGCTGCTGAGCCGGTTGTCACAGGCGCGCCGCGCCGGACTCCCGGTGCTGGCCGTGGTGCGCGGCTCGGCGGTGAACCAGGACGGGGCGAGCAACGGCCTGACCGCACCGCACGGACCGGCGCAGCAGCGGGTGATCCGGCAGGCGCTCGCGGACGCGGGGCTGGCTCCCGGCGACATCGACGCGGTGGAGGCGCACGGCACCGGCACCCGGCTCGGGGACGTCATCGAGGCGGAGGCCTTCTTCGCGACGTACGGGCGTCAGGAGCGCCAACTCCCCCTGCGGCTGGGCTCGGTGAAGTCCAACATCGGTCACACCCAGGCCGCCGCCGGAGTGGCCGGCGTGATCAAAATGGTGCAGGCGATGCGGTACGGCGTGCTGCCGCGCACGCTGCACGCCGACGAGCCGACGCCCCGGGTCGACTGGTCGCCGGGGCGGATCGCGCTGCTGACCCGGGCGGTGGAGTGGCCCGCGACGGACCGTCGGCGCCGGGCGGGGGTGTCCTCCTTCGGCATCAGCGGCACCAACGCCCATGTGGTGCTCGAAGAGCCGCCGGGCGAGGGGGAGTTCGCGCCGCCTGCCGTGGCCGGCGGCGGGGCCGTCGGCGGCCGCGTCGGGCCCGGGGCGGTGCGGGAGGGTGCGGCACCTCCCGGACGGGCCGCGGTGGCCGTTCCGGTGTCGGCCAGGAGCGCGCCGGGGCTGCGGGCCCAGGCACGACGGCTGCACGACCATGTGGCCGCCGCCCCCGACGCGTCCCTGGTGGACCTCGGGTACGCGCTCGCCACCACACGTGCGGCCTTCGAGCACCGGGCCGTGGTGGTGGCCCGGGACCGCGCCGAACTGCTCGGCTCCCTGCGGGCGTTGGCGGAGGGCGAGACCCGACCCGGAGTGCACACGGGCACGTCCCGCCACCAGGGGCCGCCGGCCCTGCTGTTCACCGGCCAGGGCAGCCAGCGCGCCGGCATGGGCCGTGAACTGTACGCGTCGCGGGATCTGCATCCGGCCTTCGCCCGTTCGCTGGACGAGTGCGCCGCCCTGCTCGATCCGCTGCTGCCGGTGCCCCTGCGGGAGGTCATGTTCGCCGGGCCCGGTACGGAGGCGGGCGCGCTGCTGGCGACGACCCGGTTCGCGCAGCCGGCGCTCTTCGCCCTGGAGACGGCCCTGTTCCGGCAGTTCGAGGCCTGGGGGGTACGCCCCGGGGCGGTGGCCGGGCACTCGGTGGGCGAGGTGAGCGCCGCCCATGTCGCCGGGGTGTTGTCCCTCGCGGACGCCTGCACACTGGTGGCGGCCCGGGGCCGGCTGATGGACGCGCTGCCTGCGGGCGGCGCGATGGCGGCGGTGGCCGCGGGCGCGGACGAGGTGGCCGCCCATCTCGCCGGCACCGGCTGTGCGGTGGAGATCGCCGCGGTCAACGGGCCCGCCTCGGTGGTCGTCTCCGGCGACGAGGCCGCGGTGTCGGAGACCGCCGCGTACTTCCGGAAGCAAGGCCGCTCGGTGACGCCGCTGCGGGTCGGCCATGCCTTCCACTCCGCTCGGATGGAGCCCGTGCTCGCCGACTTCGCGGAGGTGGTCCGGCGGCTGTCCTTCGCCGCGCCGCGGCTGCCGCTGCTCACCGCCGTGGCGGGCCGGGCGGCCACCGACGAGGAGCTGTGCACACCACAGTTCTGGGTGGACCACGTCCGCCGCCCGGTCCGCTTCGCCGATGCGGTGGCGTACCTGCGTGAGCGAGGCACGGCGCACTACGTCGAACTGGGGCCGGACGGAGTGCTCACCGGCCTGGTACGCGAGGGCCTCGCCGCGTCCGGCCCGGACGCGGGCGGCGGCGCGCGGGGCCCGGCACCGCTGGTCCTGCCGACGCTGCGCCGGACGCGGCCGGAAGCGGACGCCCTGCTCGACACGCTGGCCGCGCTGCACGCGCACGGCGTGCCCGTCGGCTGGCGGGCCGTCTTCGCCGGCCGCGGCGGGCGGCGCGTCGCCCTGCCCACGTACGCCTTCCAGCGCCGCCGGTTCTGGCTGGCGGACGCCCCGGGGCGGCCGCCCGAGTCCCCGACGGCCGAACCCGCCCACCCGTTCCTGGAGACGTGCACCCGCACGGCCGACGACGGCGGGTGGCTGCTGAGCGGGGTGCTCTCGGTGCACGACCAGCCATGGCTTGCCGACCATGTGGTGGCCGGTCAGATCCTGCTGCCGGCGACCGCCTTCGTCGAAATGGCCCTGCACGTCGGGGAGTTGGCGGGCGCGGCCGTCCTGGCGGAGCTTGTCCTGACCACGCCGCTGGCCTTGCCCTCGGAAGGCGCCGTCGCCTTGCAGCTGAAGGTGGCGGGGGCGGACGCCGCGGGACGGCGGGCCGTGTTCTTCCACTCCCGGCCGCACACCGCGGCGGGTGAGGAGCCCTGGCTCCGGAACGCCGTCGGCACTCTGGCGCCGGCGCAGCCGCCCGGGGACGGGGAGGCGGCCGCCGCCGGGACCGGCGGTGTGCCCCGGCCGGACACGTCCTGGCCGCCGGCGGCCGCGGTGCCCCTGGGTGCCGACGGGCCGGGGAGGGGACCGTACGAGCAACTGGCCGCCGACGGGCTGCGTTACGGTCCCGCCTTCCAGGGCATGCGCGCCGCCTGGCGGCACGGGGAGGAGTGGTACGCCGACGTCGCGCTGCCCGAAGCGGCCCGAACACCGCGCCCGGAGGCATCCCACCCGGAGTTCGTCCTGCATCCCGCACTGCTCGACGCGGCGCTGCACGCCCTGGCCCTGAACGGCCTCGTCACCGACGGTTCCGGGGCGTCCGGTCCGGCGGCCGGCGGGTTGTCCCTGCCGTTCGCCTTCAGTGACGTGCGCGTGCATGCCCGTGGCGTGCGCCACGTGCGGGCACGGGTGGCCCCCGGGCCCGACGGGCAGACCCAAGTGGAGCTGACCGACGAGACGGGCGCACCGGTGGCGACGATCCGTGCGCTGACGCTCCGGCCCCTGCCGCGTACCGGCTCCGCGACGGCGGACGCAGCCACCGGCCCCCTCCCCGGGGCAGACATTGGCGCTCTCCACCGGACGGACTGGGTGCCGCTGGCCGCGCCGCCCGCATCCGTGGCGATGCCCCGCTGGGCGGTTCTGGGCACGGCGGGCACCCCGCTGGTGGACGCCCTCGCGCCCCCGGGCTCCGACGTCCCGGTGTACCGCGCCCCGGCGGCGTGCGACGCGTCGTCGGCCGTCGTCGTGGCACCGTGCCCGTCGCCCGACACGACCGGCGACGCGCAGGACCAGGCCGCCGAGTTGCTGCGGGCGGCGGACCGGGCGCTGGGGCTCGTGCAGAACTGGCTCGCCGAACCGCACCTGTCCCGCTCCCGTCTCGTCCTGGTGACGTCCGGTGCGGTCACTGCGGCCGACGGCGGCTCCCCCGCGGGCGGTGCCGCCGGTCGCGGGAGTGACGGCCGGTCCGGCGGCGAGACGGCATCCGTCCCGTTGCACACACCGGTGTGGGGACTGGTCCGCTCGGCCCTGCGCGAGAACCCGGACCGCTTCGCCCTGATCGACGTGGACCGACACCCCGACTCCTTCAGCGCGCTGCCCGCCCTGCTGGCCGCCTCGGTGCCGGAGGCAGCCCTGCGCCGGGGGACGGCGTACGTACCGCAACTGGTGCCACTGGCCGAGGCGGCACCGAAGCCGCGCAAGCGACGGCCGCTCGACCCGGAGGGCACCGTCCTGGTCACCGGCGGCACCGGTTCCCTGGGCATGCTGGTGGCGCGGCACCTGGTCGCCGCCCACGGCGTCCGGCACCTGCTGCTCGCCGGCCGACGCGGGCCGGACGCTCCGAGGGCCCGGGAACTCGTCACGGAACTGCGCGAGGCGGGCGCCCAGGTGACCGTTCGGGCCTGTGACGTCGCGGACCGGACCGCGCTCGCCGCCCTGCTCGACGCGGTACCGGCGGCCCACCCGCTGACCGGCGTCGTGCACACCGCGGGGGTGCTGGACGACGGCGTCGTCACGGCGCTCACCACCGACCGCCTGCGGCGGGTGCTGCGCCCCAAGGCGGACGCCGCCCTCGCGCTGCACGAACTGACCCGCGGTCACGACCTGGCCGTGTTCGTGCTGTTCTCCTCGGTGGCGGGCACCTTCGGCTCCGCCGGCCAGGCCAACTACGCCGCGGCCAACTGCGTGTTGGACGCCCTGGCACGCCACCGCGGCCGGCTCGGGCTGCCCGCCACGTCGATCGCCTGGGGTCCCTGGCGGCAGGACGACGGCATGATGGCGCACCTCGGCGACGCGGACCGGCAACGGATGGCCCGTACCGGGTTCGCCCCCCTCGGACCGGAAGAGGGCCTGGCCCTCTTCGACGCCGCCGTGGCCGGTGACGAGCCCGTGGTGGTGGCGGCCTGCCTCGCCCCGGCCGCGCTCCGCGGCGGCGAACCGGCGGCCGACCGGCGCCCAACCCCTGCCGCCGACGCGGGCGTTCATCGCGGGGACCGGCTCGGCCCGGTGCCCGCGGCTGCTTCCCCCGGCGAGCGGGGCGGGGGCCTGCTCACCAACGTCCGGTCCCTGGCGGCCCGCGTCCTGGGCCACGCGGAGGGGGCGAACGAGATCGACGCGGACGCCCTGCTGGCGGACCTGGGGCTGGACTCACTGGCCGCGGTCGAACTGCGCAACGAGCTCGCGGCGTGGACGGGGCTGGCACTGCCCTCCACGCTGCTGTTCGACTTCCCGACGCCGCGCGCGCTCGCCACCGAGCTGACGCGGCGGTACGCCGCCGAGGCTCCTGCGGGCGCCACGTCCGACGGCCCGGCACGGCCCGAGGCCGTCGCCCCTGGGGGCTCCCCGAACCGACCGGCGGACGACGCAGCGGACGACGCAGCGGGCGGCGGTCCGGAAGGCAACCCGAAGGGGGCTCCGGAGGCGGGCCCCGCGCCGGGCGCCCGAAGGCAGACCGCCGACGCCCCGCACACCGGGGAAGCCCCGGACTCCCTGGGCGCGCTCTTCCGCACCGCGTGTGCCCGAGGTCGGAGTTGGGACGGCATGGCGCTCCTCACCGTCGCCGCGCGCCTGCGCCCGGTCTTCGACCGGACCGGGGCGCCCGGTGCGACGCACGAACCCGTCGTGCTCGCGGCGGGCGGCACGGGGGCCGAACTGGTCTGCGCCCCCGCGCTCAGCGCGGTGTCCGGACCGCAGGAGTACGCGCGTCTCGGTGCCGGGCTGCGCGGACTGCGGCCGGTCTCCGCGGTGCGGCACCCGGGGTTCGAGTCCCGAGAGGCGCTGCCCGCCACACTGGATGCCCTCGTCGCCGCCCAGGCCCTCGCCGTCCGCGCCGCCGCGGCCGAAGGCCCCCTGGTGCTGCTGGGGCGGTCGGCCGGCGGCTGGGTGGCCCATGCCGTCGCCGAGCGTCTGGAGTCCGAGGGCGCCGCCCCGGCGGCCGTCGTCCTGGTGGACACCTATCCGCCCGGCCACGGCGACCAGGGTCAGGCGCTCTCCGTGATGACGTCGGACATGCTGCGCCGGGCTGCGGAGTTCGCCTCCGCCAGCCCCCACCGACTCACCGCCATGGCCGGATACTTCGCGCTCTTCAACGGCTGGGAACCCGCGCCGCTCGCCTGTCCCACCCTGTACGTACGAGCCCGGGACCTGCTGCCCGGCGCCGAACCCGCCCCGGACTGGAGCCTGCCGCACGCCGAAGTCACCGTGCCCGGCGACCACTTCACCATGCTGGAGGAACACACCCGCACCACCGCACTCGCCATCCACCAGTGGCTGGGCGGCCACAGCACGGGTCGGCCCCAACCTGCCCCGAGGTGAGGCGAGTTGCCGGCCGGCAGCCACACCGCCGACTGCCGGTCCCGGAAGCGGAGCGGCCCCGCCGCTGTCCGCGAGGGAAACGACGGGGCCGAGGTGGGCCGCTGATCAGTGGATCAGCAGGACTTGGGCGGGTGAGCCAGGGACATGAAGTGCCCCGACCACACGTAGTGCCCTCCGGGCGCGAGGTCTTGGATCGCGTACCAGATGTGCCCGGAGGGCCCCTTCGCCTGGCACCAGACCCGGACCTTTCCGCCGGCCTGAACGGTGCCCAACCTCTTGGAAGAACTGCTGGGCTTCGCGTAGACGGGGGCCTTGGTGTACGCCATCAACTCCATACCCTGGGAGGCCGAGGCGCGGGTCTCCGCGTGGCCATCCGCCTGGGCCACGGGCGACAGCGTCGCTGCCAGCGCGAGCCCCGCCGCCCCTACCGCCGCTCTCCGTGCGAACGTGCTCATGAACATGCTCCCTGAAGGTCCGAATCGGTCATCGGTCTGTGCGCAGGCGGGTCCTCGCGGGCCGGATGTTCCCCCCCCTGACGCCGCGAACACCCGCGACCTTCACTCTGCTTCGCCCCGGATCCGCCGGCATCGACGCGCAGCATGACCGGGCAGTCACCGGGGGGAGGGGCGACCGCGCCCGATTCCGTCGCAGGGAGGTGGCGGCCATGGAAGAGGCGTGGTAGAGGAACGGCCACGCAGCGGGCCGGTGCGCGTGACCGGTCGCGGCGCACCCCGCCGTCCCCCCTCCCCCTGGCCGGAAACGGGTCTCGTCGTGGTGTAGTCCATTGACAGGCGCGAAGGCAGCGGCTGTCATATGGGCCTGTCGGGGTCCCGTACGCACGCCTGGGGACTTCCGCGCCCGGGGATGGGAACGTTGCCATCCTGCACGACCCCACCGATGACCGGCCGCGACACCGTCCGCCTACCGCTCCCGCATCCACCGGCCCCCAACCGCCCACGTACGGCCACGCGCACCTGATGTGCCCTCGTGGCCAGGGCTGCGGCAGGCCCCGCCCCGTCCTCCCGGCGCACCGCGGGCGCCCGACTCCGGCTCGGCCGGGACCGCCGGCCCCGGGCCGCCGCGCCGCGCGCCGACACTCGCCCCGCCCGCCCACCGACGTGACCGGCCCGGCCCCGCCTCCCCGCCTCCCCGCCTCCCCGCCTCCCCGCCTCCCACCACACATTCGACGGAGGAGCTTTTTTGCGCAAGGCTTTGAGCACTCTGGCGGCCACGATCGCCGTGGTCGCCGCCCTACTGGCGCTGGTCCCCTCGCAAACGGACGCCCGGCCCCGGGCGAGGACGGCCACGGGCACGACACTCGACGACGCCGCGCCGGCCGCGGCCACCGCGGGCGCCCACACGGTGACGTTCGTCAACAGCACCGGCAAGAAGATCTGGGTCGGCAGCGCCGTCAACGCCGACGGTTCCAAGAACTTCGGGTCGTTGCCGGTCCTGGAGCCCGGGCGGTCGGCGACGGTCACCGTCCCGGAGGACGCGGCCCCCGGCCACTGGCGCGGCAAGTTCTTCGCCCGCATGGGGTGCAGCGGCGAGTCCGGCAGCAGCTTCCACTGCGAGCTGGGCGACTGCGGCGTCTTCGCCGACCACTGCGCGCCGAACACCGGTGAACAGCCCGTCAGCCTCGCCGAGTTCAACTTCGACCGCGGCGACGGCCTGGCGCCTTGGTACAACGTGAGCTACGTCAACGCCTTCTCCGTGCCGATCACGATCACGCCCACCGAGGTGTCCGGCTCCGGTGGCGGCTGCGGCGAGGTGGGCTGCGCCGAGGACCTGCTGCCGAAGTGCCCCGCCGCCGACCTGACGCGGTGGGACGACGGCACACCGAAGGTGTGCACCAGCCCGAACCGCGATGCCAAGACCCCCTACAGCGACATGATCACCACCAACTGCCCGAAGGCGTACGGCTGGTCGGGCCAGGACCAGGAGCCGGGCAACCAGGTCGTGCAGCAGTGCAGCCGGTGCGGCGGCTTCACCGTCGAATTCCACCGCGGCGCCTGAACAGACGGGAACGCACCATGCGCAGAAGAAGCATCCTCACCGCCGCGCTGGCGGCCCCGCTCGCGCTCTCGGCCGCCGGCCGCGCCGCGGCGGTCCCGGCCCCGGACGGCACCCCGGCGACGGCCACCGACCGGATCACGGTTCCGCACGCCGCCAACGTGAAGAAGAAGGGCATCAGCGCCTGGAACTTCCCCGGCGACGCCCAGGACCTCGCCGATTCCCGGTCCGGCTGGTTCTACACCTGGTCCTCGGGCCGGTCCGGGATCGCCGCACCCAACGGCGTCGAGTTCGTCCCGATGATCTGGGGGCCGCGCTCGGTGACCGACGACGAGCTGAACCAGGCCAAGCGGCAGGGCACGACCCTGCTCGGCTTCAACGAGCCCGACCATCCGGGGCAGGCGACCATGCCCGTGCAGCAAGCGCTCGACCTGTGGCCCCGGTTGCAGTCGACGGGCCTGCGGCTCGGCGCGCCCGCGGTGGCCACCGGCGCGGACACCGCAGGCAGCTGGCTCGACCAGTTCCTCCAGGGCGCCGCCGGCCGCGGCCTCAAGGTCGATTTCGTGCCCGTCCACTGGTACGGCGCCGACTTCAACGCCGCCAACGCCACCGGCCAGTTGCGCGGCTACCTCCAGGCCGCCTACAACCGCCACCACAAGCCGCTCTGGCTCACCGAGTACGCCCTGATCGACTTCTCGTCCGGCACACCGCGGTATCCGACGCAGGAGCAACAGGCGGCCTTCGTACAGCAGTCGACGGCCATGCTCCAGGGCCTGCCGTTCGTCGAGCGGTATGCCTGGTTCACGCTCTCCACCAGCCGCGGCGACGGCACCGGACTGTACAACGGCACGACCGCCACGCAGGTGGGCGCCGCCTACCGCGCCGCGGGCTGAGCCGCAGCCCTCCCCCGCATTCCCGCTCCGGAAAGGCAGCAACCATGGCCCGCGCACTCCCCCTTGCCCGCCTGGCCGTCGGCGCCACCGCCCTCGCCGCGCTGGTCGTGGCGGCGCCGCCCAGCTCCGCCGCGCCGCGCGCCGACACCTGCTGGGCGACGCACTACGGCCCCATCCCGCCCGGCTCCTACACCGCCAGCGGCGAAATCTTCGACAACAACGCCGACACCGCGGCGACCTCCCTCTCCCGCAACCCGCAACTCCCCTTCAACACCCGGGTGAAGGTCACCAACAACGCGAACGGCGCCTCCCTCGTCGTCCGCATCAACGACCGCGGCACCTTCACCCAGACCCCGCAGGAACCCAAGTGCCTCGACCTCACCGACGGCGCCTTCCAACGCCTCGGCGGCGTCATCGACCCCGACCAGGGCCACATCGAGGTGACGGAGGAGGTGCTGCCGTAGGGGCCCCACCACCGACGCCGGCGCGGCCGGCCAAGAACGACCGCGCCGGCATCGGCCTGCCAACCTCCACGCAGACAAGACCGACCACTCAGCCGAGCACCGGAGGTGGCTGGGCGACCGCGACGTCATACACGCGCTAAGCGTGGGTGAATTCGCACAGCCATCGCGCGTCGGGATCGCCTACCACGTAGTAGAGGTGCAGGGAGCCCCCCTCCCTCTTGACGCTCATCGCCCAGGTGTAGGTAACTGGGCTGCTTTTGCGGTCCTGGGGGACGGAAGGGGAACCGCCGAGCTCAGCTAGCCCGGCTTTCGCGGCACGCGACTCCCCGTTCCTGATCGTCACCTGCACGTTTGGGCCTTCGGCGACGGTGCGGCCCCCGTTGTAGGTTTCGAGGACCCGCCAACTCCCTTTGCCGGAAAGGCTCCAACGATCATCGAAATCCATTTCCTGGCCTCGAAGTTTCACCGCCGTGAGGATCCCTGTGCCGCTGAGGGTGAGACGGGCCCCTTCGGGGCCGCGCCACTCCCCTGCAAGTTCCTTTGTCTTGAAGTGAGGTGCCGGCGGCAGTGGTTCATATGCCGCCGCACACGAAGTCGCGGGAAAGGCGAATAGCGCCAGCCCTAAGGCGAGGAGTCTTCTGTTGCGCATGGCAGTCGGCTCAGGCTTCCGCTCTTGTCGTTGGTATGCGAGAGGGCGTCAGTTGCTGTCGAGTGGGTGTCTCATCTTGACCTGGTCCCACCCCGCACTGCAGACGCGGACCAGATGTTGCGGACGAGGAGCAGGACACTCAGGACGAGGCGCAGGCCATCACCCTCCGGCCGACGGAACGAAACCGCAGGTCAACACACCCGCCGCCGCGGACGCAAGGTCACCGAGGGCAGTTCAGGTGCCGGCAGTCGGTCGCCGTCGTAGCCGTGCACCTCGCCGAAACGGGTACCCGCCATCCAGTCCGCGCGGGCCTGGACGATGTCGTCATGGGACCGGCCGATGAAATTCCACCACATGACGATCTCCTCCTCGAAGGGCTCACCGCCGAGGAGGATCGCGCGGGCGGGCTCCTCCGTGGCGTTCGTCAGCGTGAGGCTGTCGATGCCCGGGTGGACGTAGCCCAACTCGGCTTGCTTCAGCGGGGTTTCGGCCATGCGGACGGAACCGGTGTCGACGAGGAGGCCGTGCTCGAAGGTCGGGTCCAGGTCGAGCGTGATCGTGGCGTGCGGCGCAAGGAGGACCTCGGCGCCGAGGAGGGGCGTGAAGGTCCGCACCGGGGACTGGGCGCCGGCCAGCGAACCGAGGAAGACCTTGAGCTCGGCTCCTGGGAGGCGTACGGGATCGGGGACGTAGTGCTGGAAGTCGCGGTCGGTGTGGCGGTGTTGCTCGGGTAGCGCCACCCACAGTTGCACGCCGTGCAGGACGGTGGTCCGCGGGGTGGAGACCTCGGAGTGGGCGATGCCGTATCCGCCGGTCATCAGGTTCAGTTCGCCGGGGCGTACGAAGGCGTGGCTGCCGAGGCTGTCACGGTGCTCGATCTCGCCGCGAAACAGCCAGCTCACCGTCTGCAACCCGGTGTGCGGGTGGGGTGCGACGTCCATGCCGCCGGTGGCGGCGACGTCGTCCGGTCCGTAGTGGTCGGCGAAGCACCACGCCCCGATCAGGGTCCTGGCCCGCTGCGGCAGCGTGCGCCGCACGGTCATCGCACGCGGCCCGCCCAGGGGCACCGCCCGCGAGGAGAGGATCTCGACCCGCGGCGCGTCGGCGCTCCGCGCACCGTCCACCGGCGCATCGCAGCGCACCTCGGTCGGTTCCGCCTCGACATTGCTCACGGCGCACACCACCTTTCACTCACCCAGCAAGATAGTTCAATTTGAAAATACTGGACGCCTGCGCGAGCGTCCGCAAGCACCGCATTACCGCACACCAACGCCGATTCGCGCATGCACACCGTCGCCGCGCATCACCCTCCGTCGCCAAACAGCGCCACCCCACACCGCCCGACACCGCCTCCACAGTCGCCCGATCGACTGCGGAATACCCCTCGCCCCGGATTTTGTTTATGATTCAACCAACCGCGAAAGGGGCCCTCCCTCCGGCCACAGGCACCCGCCCTCAGGCCCGAGCCACAGGCCCCGGACCGCCCGCACCAGCCAGAAAGGACCGCCGCACCATGGCTTCGACCCTCGACATCCGTCGCGCCGACGAGCGCTTCCACACCCGGGCCGGGTGGCTGGAATCCCACCACTCCTTCTCGTTCTCCCGCCACTGGAACCCCGACAACACCCACTTCGGGCTGCTGCTGGTCTCCAACGACGACATCGTCGCGCCGGGTACCGGCTTCGACACCCATCCGCACCGCGACATGGAGATCGTCACCTGGGTGCTCGACGGCAGCCTCGTCCACCAGGACTCCGAGGGGCACAACGGCGTGATCTACCCGGGTCTGGCCCAGCGGATGAGCGCCGGTACCGGCATCCTGCACAGCGAGAAGAACGACTCGTGGACCCTGACCGGCCAGCCCGAGCACCGGGACCCGGTCCACTTCCTCCAGATGTGGGTGATCCCCGACGAGGCCGGTATCCGTCCCGGTTACGAGCAGCTCGACATCAACGACGAGCTCGCTCGCGGGGGCTGGACCACCCTGGCCTCCGGCATGCCTCAGCACGCCGACCAGCGGGCGATCGGCATCCGCCAGAAGCACGCCGCCCTGCACGTCAGCCGTGTCCGTCCCGGTGAGACGCTCCAGCTGGTCACCGCTCCGTTCGCGCACCTCTTCGTCGCCCGGGGCAGCGTCGAGCTGGAAGGTGCCGGGCATCTGGCCACGGGCGACGCGGCGCGCGTCACCCGCGCCGAGGGCCAGCGCATCACCGCCAGGCCGGAGGGCGCGGAGGTCCTGATGTGGGAGATGACCGCCGCGGTCTCGATGAAGTGAGTGAGCGGCGTGGTGAGTAAGGGCGCCGCGACGGCCGGCCCCGGCCGCTGAGCGATCCGGGGCCGGCCGGGACGGGGCGGGCGGGGTGAGACGGGCCGGCCGGGCGTCGAACTGTTGCGGTCCGCCTGCGCCGCCACCAGCACCACCGGCTGGGAGATCCCGTCGGGCGGACGAGTGGGAAGAACCCGTGGGGAGAACAGGCCTTCCACAGCCGTGATTTCGGGGTCGAAGGCCACATGGGTGGCGCTCGCGGGTGGGCGTGCCCGGGCGCCGGTTGTCGCGCCGGGGCGGGCGAGTAGATTCGTGGTCGTGCGAGCAGTGGTGATCGACGGCAGGGGCGCGTTCGGGCTTGAGCGGCGCGCTGATCCGGTGGTGGGGCCCGGTCTGGTGGCGGTGCGGGTCCGCGCCGCGGGGCTCAACGCGGCTGATCTTCAGCAGGCCCGGGGGGACTATCCGGCGCCGCCGGGCTGGCCGGACGACATCCCGGGGCTGGAAGTCGCCGGTGAGGTCGAGCAGATCGGCGCGGGGGTCACGGGAGTGGGCGTCGGCGACCGGGTCATGGCCCTCGTGGGTGGCGGTGGCCATGCCGAGAGGATCGTGGTGCCTGCCGACTTGCTGCTTCCGGTGCCTGCGGGGTTGTCCTGGCAGGAGGCGGCGGGGTTCCCGGAGGCGTTCAGCACCGCCTGGGACGCGCTGGTGGTCCAAGCCGGGGTGCGCGCCGGGGATCGGGTGCTGATCACCGGAGCCGCGGGCGGGGTCGGTACGGCCATGGTGCAGGTGGCCGCCGTTTCCGGCGCCCAGGTCGTGGCCAGTGTGCGCCGGCCCGAACTGCACGACCGCGTCAGGGGACTTGCCCCTGCCGGCAGCGGCGTCGAGGTGGTGGTCCCCGGTCAGGAGGGCGGACGGGCGCCGTACGACGTCGTCGTCGAACTGGTCGGCGGGGAGGACTGCCTGCGGCGCGTTGCGCTCCTGCGCACTCGGGGGAAGATCCTCGTTGTGGGGGTCCAGGGCGGGACGGTGGCCCCCTTGCGCATGTTCGACCTGATGCTGGCGCGCGCCCAACTGATCGGCACCACCATTCGAGGCCGCTCCCCCGCGGAGAAGGCGCTCCTGGCGGCCACCGTGCGGACGCGCGTCGTCCCGCTGCTGGCCGAGGGCCGGCTGCGGGTGCCCGTCGACTCGGCTTTCCCACTGGACCGTTACTCCGACGCCTACGCCCGGCTGGCCGGCCCGGGGAAGTTCGGCAAGGTCGTCATGCTGCCCTGAGCGCACCGCATCGGGCCGTTGCCGGGCCCGGTCCGACCCGGTCCGACCCGGCCCGATCCGATCCGATCCGCGGCGGATCCGCATCCGCGTCCGCATCCGGCCGAGCGCATGCCCAGCACGGGCGGACCGACCGAACGGGGCCCAGGAAGTGGCCGGTTGCCAGGCATGCGGGTGCGGGCGTGGCCGTCAGGAGTCGAAGCGGTGGCGGGCGGCCTCGATGTGTGTGAGGTAGCGGTGGGCCCAGTCCCACATGCCGTCGACTGTCGCGCACAGGGCTCGCCCCTCAGTCACTCGCTCCGGAGCGCCGCGCCACGACTCGCCATTCCGCAATCCCGTCCAACTCCCTTTGCTTTCCTTAGAGTTGATGGATGAATCAAGACGAGGGCAAGCGGATTCGGATCAGCAGAAGTTGATGGATAGCGCGCGCTGCCCGGGCCGGTGCGGTGACGGCGGGACTGGCGTTGTTCGCCGTGTCTGTCGCCCCGGTCGGGTCGGCCGTGGCCGTGGGGCGGGGCGGCGCGTCGATCAGTGCGGCTGCGAGTATGACCGTTCCGTCGCGACCGGCCTCCGAAGAGGACGCGCGGACGCGCGGGCTGGTGTCCGTCACCCCGCCCGGCGGCCCGCGCTACGGTGGCCGCGGCCTCGGAGACGGGCGGTGGGGATATGGCCGCCCCGGGATGTATGCCGTCCGGTACGGATACGGAAGAGGTGCCCGGTGGGCGCAGAGCCGCAAGGGGAGCAGGAGGTGCCGTTCGCGCGGACGAAGGTGCGGGTGGCCTGCCTGGTGTTCTGCGGGGACGAGGTGGCGCTGCTCCGCCGGCGGCGGCCGCGGGGTGACCAGTACTCGGTGCCCGGTGGCAACGTCGAGCGGGGCGAGGACCTGTTGCACGCGCTGCGCAGGGAGCTGCGCGAGGAGCTCGACCTCGACCTGGACCTCGGTCCGCAGGAGGTGTCCGAGCCCGAACTGTGGTGGGTGCAGGACCAGTTGGTGAGCAGGCCCGGGCCGACCGCGCCGCCCCGCAAGCTGCATTTCGTCTTCCGGGTCCGGGTGAGCGCCGGGGTCCGTGCGGGGCTGGCCACGGTGGAGCGGGACGAGTTGCCGGACGGCAGCTATGAGGAGGGCGAGACCGTCTGGGTCGACTACCGGTCGACGGCCGGGCTTGCGCTGTATCCGGCCGTGGGTGGTGCGCTGGCGGCGTTGCCCGGTCCGGAGGGGCCGGTGGGGAGCGTGCTGCTGCCGGCGCTCAATGACCGCACCTATCGGTGGGTGTGAGGGGCCGGCCCCGAGCCTCGGCAGCCACCTCGCCTGGACATTTCACACCCCTCATGTGTTAAGAAAGCGTCAATAAACGTCAAAAGAACGCGTTGAGGAGTGAAGGACACGTGACGGGGCGAGAGCTGCCCGAGGAGTTTCTGGACGGGTATGCGGAGGTTCTCGCCGATGTCGCGCGGACCGGGCGGCGGCTGAACCGCGAGGAACTCCAGGCACGGCGGGTCGCCGGGGAACGCGCCGCCGAGGCGGGGCACAGCCTGCGGGTGCTGGTCAACGCGCACCTCACGGTGGCCCGGGCGGCCTGGCCGCGGTCCGCCTCGGCGCCGGCCGACAGCGCCCTGGCGGCGCTCGCCCAGGCCGTGGACGCGCTGGCCGGCGGCTATGAGCGGGCGCAGCACCTCGCGGTGCGCCAGGAGGAGGCCGCGCGCCGGGAGTTCATCGACGATCTGCTCTTCGGGGGCAGCGATCTGGGGCGGCTGGCGGAGCGCGCGGAGCGTTTCGGGCTGCGGCTCTCGCACGCCCACGCGGTGGCGGTGGCCGAGGGTTCGCAGGCGTACGCGGAGGCGGATCCGGTGGCCCGGCGGGTGCAGCAGGCGCTGGTGGGGCGGTTCGGGGACCGGCAGTTGCTGCTCACCACGAAGGAGGGCCGGCTGATCTGCATCGCCCCGGGCGATGCGACCGAGGTGCTGGAGTGCTTCGTACGGGAGGCGCAGCAGGCCACCGGCGGGGTGCGGGTGGCGGTGGGCCGGACGCACGGCGGCGCCGGGGGCATCGTGCAGTCCTACGAAGAGGCGCTGAACGCACTGGAGTTGGCCGAGCGGATGGGGCTCGGCGACCCCGTGCTGTACGCGGCCGATCTGCTGGTCTATCCGGTCCTGACCCGGGACCGGGAGGCCATGGCCGACCTGGTGCGCAGCGCGCTGGGGCCGCTGCGGACGGCCCGGGGCGGGGCCGGGCCGCTGCTGGAGACGCTGGCGGTGTACTTCGACTCGGGGTGCATAGCGGCGGAGGCGGCGCGGCGGCTGTCGTTGAGCGTGCGGGCGCTGACGTACCGGCTGGCGCGGGTGCACCAGCTGACGGGGGCCGATCCGTCCGATCCGGTGCACCGGTACACCCTGCACACCGCCGTGATCGGCGCCCGGCTGCTGGACTGGCCCGCCCAGGAGTTGTGACCGCGGCGGTGGCCGGGGCGGTCAGTGGAGGATGCCCAGGACGATGAGGGTGAGGCCGGCCAGGGCGGCGAGACCGGTGCCGATGCCGTAGCCGAGCATCCGGTGCCCCTCGGAACGCAGCAGTTCCTCCTCGGACCTGGCCGAGAGGACGAAGACGCCGCCCTCGGCGGGTGCGCCCACGGCGAGGAGGCCGCTGGCGTCGCTGGCCTCGCCGTGGACGTAGGCGCGGCTGCCGGGGCGGACGATCCACTCCTCGCGCCGGTAGCCGATGGTCCCGTTGCCGCCGCCGAGGTCGAGGCTGAGCGGGCCGATCGCGAGGCGGTTGCCGCTGCCGGTGTGCGGTTCGAAGCGGTCCAGGACCTTCTCCGCGCCGATGAAGTTCTCGCTGCCGGGGCGGATCACCATCCGGCCGGTGCCGTCCTCGACGAAGAACGCGGTGACGCTGGAGTTCTCGGAGACCACCTCGGTGCGGGTGCGGCGCTTGCGGTTGCCGCTGCCGTCCCGGTAGCGCTCCTCGTACCTGCGGGTGATCTTGTGCTTGTGCCAGACGCACTCCGCGCCCTCCAACTCCGAGCGGAGCGCGCCGTTCTTGTGCGGGAGCGCCTGGCCGGCCACCTCGCAGCGGTAGCGGAAGTGCCCGGGGCCGGCGGCCTCCTCGGCGGCCCCGTGCAGTGCCTTGAGCTCCCGGACCGGGAGGGTTTCGGTGCGCTCCATCGCACGGGCCCGGACGTTCGCCATACGCGCGAGGAAAGCACAGCAGGCCGCGACGACCAGTCCGACCAAACCCACCCAGATCACGACAGTGTCCCTCCGTCCCGTCCCTACTCGACCGCGCGACCCTACCTGGGACCGTCCAGGGGTGGGCAAGCGCGGGGCGGCGGCCTCCTAGGATCTCCGCGTGCTCACCTCCATGTTGTGGTTCGCCGGGGTCGCCGCGCTCATCAACGTCACCCCGGGGCTGGACACCATGCTCGTCCTGCGCACCTCCGTGGCGCACGGCCGGACGGGCGGACGGGCCGCCGCGCTGGGCATCCTGGCCGGGTGCTTGGCGTGGGGCGTGGCCACCGCCATCGGGCTGACCGCACTGCTGACCGCGTCCCGTCCGGCCTTCGACGTGCTGCGCATCGGCGGGGCGATCTACCTGGTGTGGCTGGGTGGTTCGGCGCTGTGGCAGGCCCGGCGGCAGCGCACGGCGGAGGGTGCGGCGGCAGGCTCGGGCGGGGTCGAGGACGCCGCCCCGGTGCCGGCGGGGAGCGCCCGGCAGGGGCGGCGGGCCGCCTTCCGGGCCGGGGTCGGCACCAATCTGCTCAACCCGAAGGCGGGCATCTTCTATATGAGTCTGATCCCGCAGTTCATCCCGCACGGCACCCCGGTGTTCGGCGCCACGTTGCTGCTCACCGCGGTCGATGTGCTCGAACTGGCGCTGTGGTACTGGGTGGTGTGCCTCGCCGCCTCCGCCCTGGGCGAGCGGTTCCGGCGGCCGGCCGTCCGGCGCCGCCTGGAGCAGATCAGCGGCATCACGTTCCTGGGATTCGCCGCAAACCTGCTCCTCGCGGAACGGGCCTAGGGCGACCGCGGCGGATCGGACCACCACCGGCGACGCCAACTCACGTGATTCCCGGAGATCTTGGCTGCGGGACGCGCCGAGCACGTCCTGGCCCAGGGCCGGTCTCCCGGCCCCGTGGCCGCGGTGGCGCATGCTACGGTTTTACCGTGCGGTCAAAAAATCGAGCAAGCGGTAAGCAGGAGCTGACCTTCGTCGAGGCGGCGCGGCGTGCGCAGTTGGTGGACTGTGCGATCGCGGCCATCGCGGACGTGGGGTTGCACCGGGCGTCGCTGGCCGAGATCGCGCGGCGGGCGGGGATCACCAAGCAGGCGATCTTCTACCACTTCGCCACCCGCGAGGAGTTGATCCATGAGGTCCTCGCCGTCGCCACCAGGCAAGGGGCGGAGTTCATGGCCGAGCGGTCGCGCCGCCGGCCCACGCCCGCGGACGAGTTGCGGGCGTACATCGAGGCCAATGTGGAGTACATCGGCAGTCATCGCGACCGGGTCAAGGCGCTGGTGGCGATCGCGATGAACTTCACCGACGAGGACGGCCGCTCCCGGCTGCTGCCGCTCGACGCGTCGGTCTACGGCGACAGCCTCGCCCCCTTGCAGGATATTCTCCAACGCGGCCAGGAGCAGGGCCAGTTCGGCGTCTTCAACATCCGCACCACGGCCATGTCGATCCGCGCGGCCATCGATGCGATCGGACCGCAGCTCAACGCGATTCCCGACCTCGATCTGGACGGCTACGCCCGCGATCTGGTGGAGCTGTTCGACCGCGCCACGACGAGGGGGCGGGCCTGAGGCCCGCTCCTCGGCAACACCGGGCAGGAAGAAAAGGGGGAGTCAGCAGTGAACGGATCAAGTCCACGCGTCGTCCTGGTCACTGGCGGCGCGCAGGGAATCGGGGCCGCGCTCGTCCGTCGCTTCGCGGCGGCCGGAGACCGGGTGGTGATCGCCGACACCGATGCCGACGAGGGCACGCGCCTCGCCGAGGCGACCGGCGGCCTGTTCGTCCGCACCGACGTCGCGCGGCTGGACCACAACCGCGCCGCCGTGGCAGCCGCCGCGGAGCGCTTCGGCGGTCTGGACGTGGTGTGCCTCAACGCCGGTATGTCCGGCGGCACTTCGCTCGGTGACGACTTCGACCCCGAGCGATACCGCCAGGGCATGAGCGTCAACCTCGACGGCGTCGTCTACGGGGCCAACGCGGCGCTGCCGCAGCTCAAGGCCCGCGGCGGCGGAGCGATCGTCATCACCTCCAGCCTTGCCGGTGTGCAGCCGTCGGCCGACGTGTACTACTCGGCGGCCAAACACGCCCTGATCGGCCTGACCCGCTCCCTGGCGCTCCTCACGCACCAGGACGGCATCACCGTCAACGCCGTGTGTCCCGGCTTCGTCGACACCCGCCTTGTCGCACCGCACCGCGACGCGGTGGCCGCCCTCGGGCTGGCCATCACCGACGCCGACCACGTGGCACGGGCCGTCGAGATCGTCCTGAGCGCCGGGGACACCGGGCGCGCCTGGCAGGTGCAGGCCGGTCAGCCCGTCGCGCCCCTCGACTTCCCCGACGTCAGCGCCAGTCGACTCGACGGATGACGCGCGGGCACGGTGCCACCCGTCTCGGTCTCACCCCGGGGATATGAGCCGCGCCCGGCCGGACCGCTCGCGGTAAGCGGTGGTCCGGTCGGGCGCGGGTGGTGCGGGCGCTGTGCGCGCGGGCGGTCGGCCGGTTCAGGCCGTGCCCTGCTCCTTGCGACGGCGGAGGGCGAAGACGGTGCCGGTGGCGCCGGCCGCGACCGCGGCGGCGGCGATGCCGACGGGCAGCACGGGGAAGCCGGAGTCACCGTCGACGGCCGCGGTGTTCTGCATCGCGGGGCCGGGGGTGATGCTGGTGTGGACCGGCTTGACCGGGCGGATCGGGCCGACGGACTTCACCGAACCGTCGGCGTTGAGCAGCACCTGCTTGTTGTTGGGGTGCCGGAAGTCGAACATCGGGCTCAGCGAGCCGGCGCGGGCGTCGAAGGAGGCGTCGCCGATCCGGCCGAGGTGCCAGTTGTCCTCAATGAACTTGATGATCGAGGTCTGCTCGGTGGCGGTGTGGTCGATGTGGTTGGTCTTGCTGTACGGGGAGATGACCAGCAGCGGCTGGCGGGTGCCCGGGCCGCAGCGGTCCTGGTAGCCGCCGGCGGCCGCCGGGCCGGACTGGCAGGCCGGGTTGTCGGTGGACTTGCCGTTGGACCCGGTGGAGGTGTCCTTGGAGCCGTTGCGCGGCTTGGCGAAGACGTGGTCGTACCAGCCGTCGGAGTCGTCGTAGGCGACGACGACGGCGGTGTCCTTCCACTGCGGCGACTGCTGGATGCGGTTGATCTGGTCGACGAGGAAGTGCTGTTCGTCGATCGGGTCGGAGTTGCCGGCGTGGCCGTCCTGGTAGGCGGGGGCCTTGAGGAAGCTGACGGCCGGCAGCTTGCCGGCGCGCAGTGCGGCGTCGAAGTCGGTCAGGTCGTAGTTGTGGTTGGCCTGGCCGGCGTGGCCGACCTCGTCGACGCTCTTGGGCGGCAGGTGGTGCGGGTTGGCCGTGGACTTGTAGTACTGGAACGGGGCGTGGTGCGGGCTGTAGTCGACGACCGCCGCTCCCCCGACGTTGGCATGGGTGGTGCCGCTGCACTTGGCGTAGTGGCCCTGCCGGCCGTCCCAGGCGGCGCTGGGGCGGAAGCCGCCCTGGAACCAACCCCAGCTGATCTTGCGGTCGTTGAGCAGGTCGCCGATGTTGCGGCCCTGCATCGCGGCGAGCGCGTTCTTGCTGGTGTGGTCCTTGCCGGAGCAGTCGTCGTAGGCCGGGTCCGGGTCGTTGATCATCGTGCCGACGCCCTTGGCGTCGGGCGACTGGACGGCGTAACCGTCGGGCTTGTCGGTCTGCTTGGGGTTCTCGGTGCCCGAGGCCGGGTCGGTGGAGATCACGCCGTGGGTGTTGCCGGACGCCAGGTTGATGGCGCCGGGTGTGGAGGGGCCGTAGACCGAGCCGAAGGAGCGGTCGTTGAGGGCGTAGTGCTGGGCGTAGTTCCACAGGCCGGTGACGGTGTTGCCGTCGTAGTAGTCCATCACCAGGCCGGGCTCGCCGAAGAGGCCGCCGGAGCACTTGCCGGAGTCGGTGTTCTGGACGAACTTGTCGGCCTTGCCCGCGTTGTAGGCGTACTGCTCGGGGCCGTACTCGTGGTTCTGGTCGCAGGTCACGGCCTGCTCCGGGGTGAGCCGCTTGGGGAGGTACTGGTTGGGGTTGTGCTTGAGCAGCCCGGCGGTGCGCAGGTTGTCGATGTCGTGCGGGGTCTTCGGGGACGGGGTGAACTTCGTCCCGTCGGTGTTGGCGGCCTTGGGATACGTGGCGAAGTAGTGGTCGAACGAGATGTTCTCGTCGAAGATGACGACCACGTGCTTGATCGGGGTGGCGGGACCGGCGGAGCCGGGGTGCGGGCCGCCGGCGGCCAGGGCGGGCGCTCCCCCGCCCAACGCGGCGAGCGCCACGGCGCCGGTGACGGCCCCCAGGGTCCGTATCACTCTCGTCTTTCCCCTCATGGCCATCTGGTTCTCATCCTCCGGGCGGTTCGCGGGTGCTCCGTTCGACCGGATGTTCTGCCGGGCGGACGGCGGCGGGGCAGAGCCATGATGACGTGCGGGTGAACACCGGGTCAGGTATCCGAGGACAAAACTTGACCGTCTGTTGACTCTTGGGTTCCGGCTCGCTCGCGCCTCCGTTGTACGTGAGCGGCCGGCGCACCGCCAAGCGACACGGCCCCAACTACGGTGCGAGGAGGGCCCGTCCGTACCAGTCGTCCCGGTCCCGCACGCCCGGCAGCGCGAAGAAGTAGCCGCCACCGAACGGCGTGACGTAGTCGACCAGCGGCTCTCCCTCGAGCCGGCGCTGGACGGTCTCGAACTGCCGGGCCAGGTCCTGCTGGTAGCAGCAGAAGAGCAGGCCCATGTCGAGGTTGCCGTTGGCGTCCATCCCGCGGTCGTAGTTGTAGGCGCGGCGCAGCAGGCGCTGGTCCGTGGTGTCGGAGGTGCGGGGGTCGGCCTTGCGGATGTGGCTGTCCAGGGGGATGACGTCGCCCTTGGGATCGCCGGGGTAGTCGGGCGCGTCGTGCTCGTCGTTGCCGTCGAGCGGGGCGCCGCTCTCCCGGGCGCGGCCGAACATCCGCTCCTGTTCGGTCAGCGAGACCCGGTCCCAGAACTCCACCAGCATCCGGATCAGGCGGACGACCTGGTAGCTGCCGCCGACCGCCCAGTCCGGCTCGCCCATGCCCCGATCGACCCACACCAGGCGCTTCATCTCGCGGGCCGACGCGGGGTCGGGGTTGGCGGTGCCGTCCTTGAAGCCGAAGAGGTTGCGGGGGGTGCCGGTGGGGCGGGGCGGGCTGGCGAAGCCGTCCAGCCGCCAGCGGACCTGGAGGGCGCCGCGGGTGTGGCGGGTGAGGTCGCGCAGTGCGTGCAGCACGGTGTCGGTGTCGTCGGCGCACAGTTGGAGGCTGAGGTCGCCGTGGCACCAGTCGGGCTGGAGGTCGTCGTCGGGGAAGGCCGGCATGGCGGCCAGGCGGCGCGGTGCGCGGGAGTGCAGCCCGAACCGGTCGTCGAAGAGGGAGGCGCCGACGCCGAGGGTGACCGCCAGGGCGCCGGGCGGGAGTTGGGGGCCGAGGATGCCGGAGTCGGCGGGCGGGCCGGTGATGCCGAGCGGCTCGGGGGTGCCCCCGCCGGTCAGCAGGCGGGCCCGCTCGGTAAGAGTGCGCAGCAGGTCGGCGAGGTCGCGGCGGCCCTCGGCGGTGACGTCGCAGGCGACGTAGGCGGTGACCCGGCGGGGCGGGGTGAGGACGGCGGCCTGGTGGGGGCCGTGGAAGGGGACGGCGGGCGCGGCGCCGCCGAGTTGTCCGGTGCCGGCCAGCGAGGGCTGCGGGGCGGGCGCGGCGGCGCCGCCGGCCGCGAGTCCGGCGCCGGCCAGTGCCGCGCCGCGCAGGAAGCCGCGCCGGCCGACGCGGGACCGCCGCGGGCCTTGCCTTCCGTCGTCGTTGCCGTCGTCGTTGCCGTGGGTGTCGTGCCCGGCCTTGCTCACACCGTCCTCCGCGGATCGCACAGGGTGGCCACCGAGGCCAGCCGTTCCACCAGGTCGCCCACCGCCGCGTTGGTCCGCTGCCGTTCGGGGCGGCTCAGGCCGTCGAGCGGGGTCCAGCGGCCGTCCCGCCGGAAGCCGTCGAGCAGCCGCGCGGTGCGGTCCAACTCCGCTTCCAGACGGGGGAGTTCCGGGTAGCGCGGGGCGAGCAGGGGGCGCAGGCGGGAGAGTACCGCGCGGGTGCCGTCGAGGTTGGCGCGGGCGGTGGCGAGGTTGCTGGCGCTGCCGTAGTCGGTGCGGGCGGTCAGCTCGAACTGCGCGGTGTTCTCCAGGATCTCGTGGGCGCGCAGGCCGAGCGCCGCGGGGTCCATCCGGGCCTGGGCCCAGTCCTCGCGCAGGGCGCGCACCGCGTCGGTGAGGGCGGCGGACGGGGCCCGCAGCCCGCCGGCGGACTCGCCGTGCCACAGGCCGTATTCGATGCGGTGGAAGCCGGTGAACGCGGGGTCGTGGACGCCGCGCGCCAGTCCGGCGGTGGTGCGGTTGATCTTCTTGTCCGCGTCGCCGAACGCGCCGTAGGCGGCGCCCAGTCGCTCGTAGGTCAGGTGGGCGGGCAGCCAGGCGGAGCGGGCCGCGGCCAGGTCGCCGTCGTCGACGGCGGTGCGCAGGGCGTCGGTTCGGTGGACGAGGTCGTCCAGGCCGCCCGCGACCCACTTCTGGTAGTCGATCGCCGGGCCGATCAGGTCGTGCTGGGTGATCGGCGCGGCGGCCGGACCGCCGCGGCCGCCGCCGGTGAGGCGGACGGTGGGCCCGGTGACCGCGTTGGCGTCGTCGGGCAGGCAGGTGAAGGCGTACGCGCCCGGGCCGAGGCGGACCTGCAAGTGGCGGGTGGTGCCGGGCCCTATGCCCTCCACCTCGCCGTAGACCGGTCCGCCGTCGGCGCCGCGGAGGTAGACCTCGGCGGCATGGCTGGAGCTGTTGCGGAGGTCGAAGACCTGGAGGCCGGGGCGGGGGTGGAGCCAGCCGCGGCCGCAGGCGCCCGGGTCGATCTCGACGGTGGTGTGCGGGAGCCCGTCCGCGGTGGCCGTCTCCGGCCCGGCGCCGGTGGTGAGGGCGACGGCGGTGACCGCGCCGGCCACGAGCAGCGCGCCGCCGGGGCCCCAGACGCGCGGCGACCGCAGCCGCCGCAGGCCGGCTCGTGGCACGGGGCCTCCTGGTGTCGTTCGGTAGCGGCGTCTGCGGGGGCGGAGCGACCCGCGGTCCCTCCCACCTCCGCACATGCTAGGCGGACGCGGCGCCTCCGAACATCCTTCCGGTGCACCGGACACCGAGAGTTTCCCCTGGTTTCACCGTCCCGTGGGGCGGTGGCGACGACCGGCGGGCGGAGATCCGGCCGGCCTCCGGCGATTGATGGCTCCGCCCAGTGAACCCACCCTCCCCCTCGACCGTCTACAGTCCTGTAGACATTCGCTGACCAGGAACGTGCGCCACCATGCGCCGGAAGGGCACCACATGACGATCGGACAGCCGAACGGCACGGCGGTGGCGGCACCACAGGCCCGCGGACGATACCGCGGCGCCGCTCCGGGCCTGAGCAAGGTCCCCGAAGTCACGGCGCTGTTCTGGGTGGTGAAGATCCTCACCACCGGCATGGGCGAGACCGCCTCGGACTACCTGGGCCGGACGCTCGGGCCGATACCCGCCGGCGCCCTGGGGTTCGCCGGCTTCGCCGTCCTGTTGGCGGCCCAGTTCCGCGCGCCCCGCTACCGGGCCGCGCTCTACTGGTCGGCGATCGTCATGGTGAGTGTCTTCGGCACGATGGCCGCCGACGTCGTCCATGTCATCCTCGGCGTCCCGTACCTGGTCTCGACGATCGCCTTCGCGGTGGCGCTGGCCGTCATCCTGACCGCCTGGTACGCGAGCGAGGGCACGCTCTCCATCCACAGCGTCCGCACCCGCCGCCGGGAGACGTTCTACTGGGCCACCGTGCTGACCACCTTCGCCCTGGGCACCGCCGTCGGCGACCTCACCGCGGGCACCCTGCACCTCGGCTACCTGACCGCGGGCCTGGTCTTCGGCGCCCTCATCCTGGTGCCCGCGCTCGCCGGCCGGTTCCTCGGCCTCGGCGCGGTCGCCGCGTTCTGGGGCGCCTACGTCCTGACCCGCCCGCTCGGGGCCTCCTTCGCCGACTGGATGGGCGTCCCGGCCGCCCGCGGCGGCCTCGGCTGGGGCACCGGACCGGTCACACTGACCCTGACCGTGCCCATCGCCCTGCTCATCGGCTACCTGGCGGTGAGCGGCAAGGACACCCCAAAGGACGCGGCGGACGTCCCGCGGCGCGTCGCCTAGTTCCGGAAACACGTCCGCGATGTCCCGCCCGCCGGGCGGTGTCCGGTGCGCACGCCCGTCGCACCGGACACCGCCCGCCCCGTCCTCCGGGCGGACGGCGGGACTTGGCGACCGCGCCCGCAGGTCCGCCGTCGCCTACCCTTGGCCGGTGGATCACGGGTGGGCGGTATGTCGACATGAACTGCCTGAAGCGGAGAGCGAGTTCGTCCGCCCGCCGCTCCTCCTGCCCAACGGACGCACCAGCACCTCGCCCGAGGCCGCGCAGCGTCCGCACACGGAGAACCCGGCCCGTTCCACCGCCGAACCGATGCCCCCCTGGAGACGATATGAGCAGCGCCCTTCTCGTGATGGACGTCCAGCAGACCATCGTGGACCTCGCCGACGACGGCTCCGGGTATCTGTCACGTGTGCGCAGCGCGATCGACGGGGCGCGGGCGGCGGACCTGCCCGTGATCTACGTGGTCATCGCCCTGCGTCCCGGCTTCCCGGAAGTCGGCACGCGCAACAAGCCGCTCGCGGCCATCGCCCAGGCCGGTCTCTTCGTCGAGGGTGCGCCCGGCACCGAGATCCACCCCGAGGTCGCGCCCCGGCCGGGCGACGTGGTGGTCACCAAGAGGCGGGCGAGCGCGTTCTCCGGCAGCGATCTCGACGTGGTGCTGAGGGCACGCGGTATCGACAGTCTCGTGCTCACCGGCATCGCCACCAGCGCGGTGGTGCTGTCCACCGTGTGCCAGGCGAACGACCTGGACTTCGGCCTCACGGTCCTCTCCGACGGCTGCCTGGACCTCGACCCGGAGGTGCACCGGGTCCTCGTCGAGCGACTGTTCCCGCAGTGGGCGGACGTCGTCACCGTCGACGAGTGGTGCAGGACGATCGCGCGTCCGTAGCGGCAGGCCGACAACGGCACAACGGTGTGCCGGCAGGCGCTACCGGATCGCGACCAGCACGCAGCTGTCGCCGAACTGCCACACCGGGACGACGTGCGCGAAGCCGGCCTCACGCAGCAGTGCCGCGTGCTCGGACACCGACAGCCCGTTGTCGGCGCCGCCGTCGCCGTCGCCGGCGGCCGGCACGCTCAGCCGGCGGCGGCGCTCGGCGAGCGGTGCGGCCAGCTCCGGCTCGGCGGCCACCGCCGCCCACCACGACTCCCAGTCCTCGTGGTCGCCGTCCCGCAACCGCCGGGCGCGGCACCGGCCGATGTGGGCGGCGAGCGCACCGGCGACGGCGCCGGACTGCGGCAGGTGGTCGCCGTTGACGAGGGCGCCGCCGGGCCGTAGCAGGGCGGCGAGTTGGGCGTAGGTGCGGCGCAGGGTGGGCATCGGGAGGTAGTGCAGCGCGGTGGTGGAGACCGCGGCGTCGAGCGGGCGCCCCAGCTCCAGCGCCTCGGTCCAGCCGTCCGCGCCGATCACCGCGTCGACGTAGCGGGCGGCCGAGGCGTGGTGGGTGCGGGCCAGCTCCAGCAGCAGCGGGTCCATGTCCACCCCGACGACCTCGGCGGACGGCAGCCGTTCGGCGAGCCGGGCGGCGAGCGAGCCGGGGCCGCAGCCGAGGTCGACGACCAGCGGTGTGCGCTGACCGCTCGTCACGTACTCGACGACGTCGGCGATCACTGTGAACCGCTCCTCGCGGTCGATGGCGTAGCGCCGCTGCTGGCGCTCCCAGCGCTCCACCCACCACTCCGCGACGGCCATGCTCAGCCCCATCTGGTCGCACCACTCCTACCGTGTCCCGCTGCGTTGAGAAGATCAGCAACGAGGCTACAGGTGGAAACGGTTTCCATTAGCCATAGGGCCCCCCTTTCACTCCGGAGAGGCACCGACCGACAGCGAACGGCCACACAACGGCACCGAACAGACACGGAACGGCACTCACGCCAGGGAAGCGAGCACGGCGAGCAACCGGTCGATCTCCTCAGGGGTGTTGTAGACGTGCAGGCTCGCCCGGACCGAGCTGTCCCGCTCCCCCGCACCCGCCTGGCAGTGGCCGTCCGTCCGCACCATGAAGCCGTGGCTGAAGAGGATGAAGCCGAGGTCGCTCGCGCCGATGGAGCGGTGCCGCAAGGTGACGATCCCGCAGCGCTGCTGCACCGACGCGTCGAGGGCCAGGCTGCTCTGGCACCCCACGATCTCGTAGGCGTCGAGCGTGCGCAGTCCCTCGGTCAGCCGGGCGGCCAGCGCGACCGTCCAGCGCCCGATCCGCTCGGTGCCCGCGGCGTCCAGCCAGTCCAGCGCGGCCGCCAGGCTCGCGATCCCGGTGGTGTTGGGGCTGCCGCGCCAGCCGCCGGGGTCCAGCTGCGGGCCGCGGGCCTGCCGGGCCCAGACCGCGCCCGAGCCGGGCAGCGCCAGCGCCTTGTGACCGGAGAACACCACGAAGTCCACGTCGAGTCCGGCCACCGAGACCGGCAGATGGCCGACGCTCTGCGCGGCGTCCAGGCAGATCGGCACGTCGGGACCGACCACCTCGCGGAGGAGGTGGACGTTCATGTTGCCGCCGTAGACATGGTGGACGTGGGTGGCGGCCACGAAGCGGGTGCGGGGGCCGACCAGTTCGGCCAGCGCGGCCGGATCGTAGTCCCCCGACGAGGTCTGGTACGGCAGCTCCCGCACCTCGATCCGCACGCCCTGCCGCGCCAGCAGCCGCTGCGCCTCCTGCCACGGCGCCAGGTTGGCCTCGTGGTCGGCGAACGGGACGATGATCTCGTCCCCGTCGGTGAGGAGTTCCGGCAGCCAGTCCCGGGCGATCAGCCGCAGCCCCTCGGTGGTCCCGCTGGTGAAGTGGACGGCCGAGCGCTCCGGGGCCGGGTCGCCGAGGAAGGTCTTGATCCGGTCGCGGACCTCGGCCACCAGCGCGGTGGAGGCGTTGGCCCACGGATAGGAGCCGCGGCCCGCGTTGGCATTGGCGGTGGTCAACTGGGCCTGGACGGCGTCCAGTACGGCCTGCGGCTTCTGCGTGGTGGCGGCGCTGTCCAGGTACGCCAGCTCCGGGTTCCCGGTGATGATCGGGAACTGGGCGCGCAGGGCGCGCTGCCACGGGCCCAGCTCCTCCAGGAGCGCGGCGCTCTGCCCGTGCGCGGTGATCGGGGCCATCGCGGTCAGTCCCGCACCAGCGGCGCGCCGGCGTCCCGCCAGGCGATGACGCCCCCGGTGAGGCTGCGGACGTCGGGATGGCCCATGCGGGTCAGCAGGGCGGCGTAGCGGGCGGACTGCTCGCCGACCGGGCAGACCAGCAGCACCGGCTGGCGGGTGCTGAACGGCAGCCCGCCCTGCACCAGTTCGTCGAAGAGCTGGTCCACGATGTTGATCGCCCCCTCGATGTGCAGTGCGGCGTAGGCGAACGGGCTGCGCAGGTCGACGACGAGCGGCCGGTCCCGCTCGATCCACTTCTGCGCCTCCTGGGTGTCGATCGCGGGCGCCGCGGCGACCTCGGCGTCCGTCAGGGCGGCCGGGTCGTTGCCGCGCGCCGGCTGACGGAACAGGTCGGGGCGTCGGCGCTTGGTGTAGCTGAGGTAGCTCTCGATCCGGTCGCAGACGATGAACACCGCCGATCTGCGCGCCTCCTCGCCGCCGGCCCGCCGCTCGGCCGCCAACTCGGCGTCGATGTCCTTCAGATGGCGTACCGTGCCGTAGTACGCGGCGCCGCCGGTGGGTCCGGCCAGGATGCCGCAGCGCCGGGACAGGGCCAGCATCCCCTCGATGGCCTCGCCGGAGCTGACCGACTCGACGGTGTCGTAGGTCGCCGGGTCGAAGAGGCCGACCTCGTGGACCTCGTCCAGGGTGCGGATGCCGGGGATGAAGTCGGACTTGGCGGCGACCAGTCCGACGACCTGCACCCGGGGGTCGTGCTCGCGCAGCGTCCGGGCCACGCCGGTGGACGAACCGGCGGTGCCCACACAGGCGACGAAGTAGTCGGGGGCCCGGCCGTCCAGGTCCTTGACGATCTCCGGGCCGGTGCCGGTGGCGTGCGCCTCGGTGTTGCGGGAGTTGAAGTACTGGTCGGTGTGGAGGTAGCTGGTGCCCGGTTCGGACAGCTCCCGGTGGAAGAGGGTGAGCGGGTCCTCGGTGTTGGTCGGGTCCAGGCACTCGCTCTGCCCGGGCAGCTCCTCGATGTCGGCGCCCAGCAGCAACAGCAGATCCTTGATCTCCGGTATCCGCATCCGGTTGGTCACGCTCTTGAACGGGAGCCCGTGCATTCCCGCGATCACCGCCAGGGCCTTGGCGGTGTTGCCGCTGGAGAGTTCCACGACCTGGCTGCCGCCTTCCACCGCCGCCGCCAGGCCCGGCCGGGCCATGTTCCAGGCCGCCCGGTCCTTCACCGACCCGAAGGGGTTGAGCAGTTCCAGCTTGGCGTACAGGTCGATATGGCGCAGACCGTGCACGGCCGGATCGATCCGCACCAGCGGGGTGTTCCCGATGGCCTCGGTGATGCTCTCGTACCTCAATGCTCTCCCCCTGGACGTGTGATCGGCCAGTACTGCTCGTCGAGGCACCAGCGCCAGGAACCGTCCTCCTGCCAGGCGGCGACCTTGCGCGCGACGGGCTGGTGCTGCGCGCGGCTGGTCTGGAAGTCCATGCAGTAGCCGGCCGTGTTGGCGAAGGCCAGCAGTTCGCCGGGGCGGGGCAGCCGGGGCAGGAACACCATCCGGCGGGTGATCAGATCGGCCTCCAGGCACAGGCTGCCCGCCAGATAGGCGCCCACCGCCGGGCCGTCGCCGTCGCCCCGCCCGACGCGGCAGCCGTCCCGGCCGAGCAGCATGGGGTCCATCAGCACCCCGTGCTCCTCCAACGCCGCGTCGTCGGCCTTCATCGCCAGCCGCACCAGCGGCTCCCCGCTGTCCGTACGGCGCACCTCCAGCACCCTGGCGAGCACCAGTCCGCACTGGTCCACCAGCGCCCGGCCCGGCTCGGTGTAGAGGTCGTAGAGGTTCTCCAGCAGGAGGGTGGCCAGCGCCCGGCCGCCGAACGAGGGGGACGGCAGCGCGAGCAGTTCGTCGAGATAGCGGGCGCCGGCGACCGGTCGGTGCGCCGGATAGAGACCGAGCGCACCGCGCAGCGTCCCGGCGTCGTTGCGGAGCCCGTAGCCGTGGCCGCGCCAGGTGAGCGGCGGGCGGTGGCCGAGCACCGCGGCGGTCAGCTCGGAGGTGTAGCGCTCCCACTCCCCCGCGTGCTCAAGGTAGTTGACGCCGAACCCGCCGCCGATGTCCACCACCTGCGGCCGCAGCCCCCGCCCCCGGGCGGCGTCCATGACCCGGATGCACCCCTCCAGGGCACGCGCCTTCTCCTCCGGGCTGGTGGTGTCGAGGTGGTAACCGACACCGATCAACTCCAGTGCTTCCGCGTGCTGTTCGACGGCCTTGAGGAGGCCGTCCACCTCTCCCGCCGGGATGCCGAAGCGGCTCGGCCGGGACCGCACCCGCACCCCGGGCCCGTCGAAGGCGGAAAGCCTCACCAGTACCCGTATTCGGGCGAGTCGACGAGCGCGCACCAGGGCCGCCAACTCGTCCAGCTCACCACGGGAGTCGGCGTTGACCAGCACGCCCGTGCGCGCGGCGAGCCACAGGAACTCGCGGTTCTTCGGCCCGGTCGCCATGATGCGGTCCGGGGTGAACCCGGCGCCGAGGGCGTGCTGGAGCTCGCCCAGCGAGGCGACGTCCACCGCCGCGTCGGTCGCCGCGAGCCGCCGCAGCAGCGCGCTGGAGCGGTTCGCCTTGTGTGCGAAGTAGACCTGACCGCCGAGGCGGTGGGTCCCGTACGCGCCACGGAACCGCTCGACGTTCTCGGCGATCTGATCGGGCAGCAGCACGCTCAGCGGCGAGCCCAGCGCGTCGACGAGCGAGGGGAGGAAGTCCCCCGCACCCAGCAGCGACGCCAAACGCCGCTCCAGGCGCGGTTCCAGAGACAGCGGCTCCGGAGACGAGGGCACAGCAGCCGCCAAGGGATCCCCTCCGATGTGGGCACGCACACGACCTGCTCGGTTCGCCGTTAACCACTTCCCGCTCCTGGCGGCCTTTACGCCCGCCCATCGCCGTCGGCATCCGGCGACACGCCTCGTGTCCGGACCGGGCGCCGCACGGCGTCGACGTCACACGGGCCATGCCTCAACTGGACTGTCCACCCACGCCCGTTCACCCTCGGCATCCACGGTCAGGCCGAAACGCTCGTGCCCTGGTGGACCAAGCCGCAAGAGGCGGTTGCCCGAGCTTGTCCGCCCATGGTCCTGACCGTGCTGGACGAAAGCTGCCTCCGTCGGCCCGTCGGCGAACCCGCCGTCATGCGCGCACAGCTGGCGCGGCTGATCGAGTTCGCCGAGCTGCCGAACACCACACTTCAGGTCGCTCCGTTCAGCATGGGCGAGCACCGTCCGTTTGATCTGCCGGTCACAGTGCTGACGCTTCCGAAGCGACAGCTCATGACCTACGCGGAATCAGCGCAGCGAGGGCGCTTGGACCGCGAGAGCGTCGCAGCGTCGCCCATACTGACGACTTACCATCAGATGCACGCTGTCGCGCTCAGCCAAAAGGCGCCTGTCGCCTGATCAATCGGTTACGAAAGGGCACCCTGTGACTCCCGATTCCTTCCGCTGGGTCAAGTCCTCCTACAGCAACAACGGCGGCCAGTGCATCGAGTGGGCGCCGGAACACGCCCTGGACACCGGCAAGTTCATGATCCGTGACAGCAAGAAGCCCAACGGCCCGCATCTGGCCTTGACCGCCGGAGCGTGGTCGGGCCTGGTCGGCTTCGCCAAGACTCACGGCTGATCGCGGCGCCGTACGTGCTCACGCGCCCCCGTCAGGGACCTCCCGGCGGGGGCGTCTCGCGCCAGGCACCGCGAGTATGCCCCGCCGGCTGCGGGGGGTGTCAGCCAGGGGCATCAGGTTCGTTTTGGAGTCAGGTCCGTTTTCTCCATACGATCCGGCGATGATCACCAGAACGATCAGCAAACGGATCACCAGAAAAAGGCTGGCGTCCGGGGTGTGCGGACTGCTCGCCGCGATGGCGTTGGCGCTGCCGTCCACTCCGGCCTTCGCCGGCGAGCCCACCGGGGAGACCGCCGCGTCGGCCCCCAAGGTGGAGCTGACCCTCGACGTCAGCGGCTCGATGCGGGCCCGGGACATCGACGGGCAGAGCCGGATGGCCGCGGCGAAGCAGGCGTTCAACGAGGTGCTGGACGCCGTCCCCAAGGACGTCCAGCTCGGCATACGCACGCTGGGCGCCAACTACCCCGGCAACGACCGCCTGGTCGGCTGCAAGGACACCAAGCTCCTCTACCCGGTCGGGCCGCTGGACCGGACCGAGGCCAAGACCGCGGTGGCCACGCTCCAGCCCACCGGCTGGACGCCGATCGGCCCGGCCCTCCAGGCCGCGGCCCAGGACCTCAAGGGCGGTGACGGACAGCGCCGGATCGTCCTGATCACCGACGGCGAGGACACCTGCCAGCCGCTCGACCCCTGCCAGGTGGCCCGCGACATCGCCGCCCAGGGCATCCACCTCACCGTCGACACCCTCGGGCTGCTGCCGGACGCCAAGACCCGCCGCCAGCTGAGCTGCATCGCCGAGGCGACCGGTGGCACCTACACCTCGGTGCAGCACTCCGACCAACTCAAGAAGCGTGTGCACCAGTTGGTGGACCGCACGGCACGCCCGGTGGCCACTCCGGTGGCGACCCAGGGCGCGGCGCAGTGCGCCACCGCCCCGGAGCTCAAGCCGGGTCTCTACAGCGACCGGGAGAAGTTCGCCGAGCACCGCTGGTACCGGGTGGACGTCAAGCCGGGCCAGGAGCTGCGCGCTTCGGTGAGCGTCGGCGCGGACCGCGCGGTCAACAACGACTACGGGGTGCTGCTGCGCGCCTCGACCGTGCACGGCCGGGAGATCGTCCGCGGCGCGGAGGCCGGCGACGGCCGGACCGATGTGATCTCCACCGGGCTGCGCTACGCCAAGCCCGATGACAGCTCCGCCGACGACGCCTCCAAGGACCTCGCGGAGACGGTCTGCCTCCAGGTCAGCAACTCCTTCTCGGCGGGCCCCTCGGTCAAGACCGAGCCGGGCATGCCGGTGGAACTGGCCGTCGACCTCGTCGACGGGCCGCACAACGCCGCCGACGTGGCCTCCTTCGGCCTCGGCCGGGGCTGGTGGCTGCTCGGCGCCCTGGTGCTCACCGGTCTGGTGGGCGGCGTGGTGTGGGGCTGGATCTCCCGTTGGCGCGTCACCGTCTGGAGGACCAACTGATGCGTAGCGTACGTCGCATGACGACCCGTACGGTGCGGGCCGCCGGGCTGCTGGCGAGCGCCGCGGTGCTGGCGTTCGCCGGCGGTGTGGCCGGGGCCGGGGCGGCCGTCGCCGACAGCCCCAGCCCGAGTGCCGGCGCCACTGAGGACGGGGACCTCGCCAAGGGCCCCACGGAGGCCGGCACGTCCTTCCGTACCGCGACCCCGATCACCCTGGAGCAGCGGGCCACCGCCAGCGCCTCCACCGGTGACTACCTGTACTGGGTGCTGCCGGCCGACGCCGGGCAGCGGGTCACCGTGAAGGCGAAGGTCACGCTGCCGGAGACCGCGCGGCACGGCTCGGCCACCTGGCAGCTGGACGTGTACGACGGGCTGCGCCGCCGCCAGGCGTGCCGGTACGGCGTGCAGACCAAGGCCGCGGCCCAGGACGCCCGCACGGTCGAGCTGTACTGCTCGCTGCGCACGGTGCGCGGCTGGGCGGAGCAGTGGTCCAACGACCCGCTGCCGGGCAACTACTACGTCCGGCTGACCGTCCTGGACCTGCCGCAGGAGGACCTGGGGCAGCCGGTGGAGACGGAGGTCGAGGCGTCCGCGACCGACGCGGGCGGCGCCCAGGCGGTGGACGGGAAGCTGTCCACTCCCCTGGTGCAGGGGGCCGGGGCCGCCTCGCCCCAGCCGCAGCAGAGCGCCTCGGCGCAGCAGCCCGCCGCGGACGGTGCGCCGGACGGCGGCTGGACCTCGGGCTGGTGGTCGGACCGCTGGGTGTGGACCGGGATCGGCGGTGTGCTGGCGGCCCTGGCCGGTATCGGCGGCTACCGCATGACGCGCGGGTCGGGCCGGCCGACGTACCTGCCGCCGGGCGCCTGACCGGACCGGCGGCCGGATCGGACGGTCGCGGTGGGGTGGTCCCGGCGGGGGCCTGCGGGCGCCCCGCCGGGACCGCCCGGCCGCCGGACCTCCCTGGCGAGGAGCCGACGCGCCGGGCCTGCGGGCGCCCCGGCCTGCGCAGGTGTAAAGAAGAGGTATGCGTGTCCGGCACCGTCGTTCCGGCAGCGGCCGGCCCTGGCGGCTCAGCCACGGGTTGGTCGCCCTGCCGCTCGCGTTGATCGCGGCGGTCACCGTGCTGGACCTCACCGCGCCCGCCACCGTCCACCTGGGGCCGTTCCTGGTGGCGGCGCCGGCGCTCACCGCCTCGTTCGCCGGCCCCGTCCTCACCGGCGCCATCGGGGCCCTGGCGGTGGCCGCCCAGATCCTCATCGCCTTCCTGCACGGCGGGGTCACGACCTCCAACCACCAGGCGCAGATCGCCGCGCTGGTCGTCATCTCGGTGCTGGTCACGCTCTTCCGCTACGCCCGCGACCGGCATCGGCGGCAGTTGAGCCAGGTGCGCACGGTGGCGGTGGCGGCCCAGCAGGTGCTGCTGTGGCCGTTGCCGCGCCGGAGCGGGGCGCTGCGGATCGAGTCGGCGTACATCGCCGCGGAGGCCGAGGCCGAGATCGGCGGCGACCTCTACGCGGCGGCACCGGTGCCGGGCGGGACGCGGCTGGTCATCGGGGACGTCCGCGGCAAGGGTCTGACCGCCATCGGGGAGGCCGCGGCGGTGGTGGGGGCGTTCCGGGGCTCGGCCTACCAGCACCTCCCGCTGCGGGCGGCGGTCGCGCACCTGGGCAACGCGGTGCACTGGAACATGGCGCACGCCCCGGAGGAGGACCCCGAGTCCTTCGTGACCGCACTGGTCCTGGACGTCTACGACGAGGGACCGTGCGTCGAGGTGGTCAACTGCGGGCATCCCCCGCCGCTGGTGCTGCGGGACGGGGAGATCCGGTCGCTGGAGGTCGCCGAGCCGGCGGTGCCGCTGGGACTGACGGCCCCGGCGGAGAACGACTACAAGGTCGAGAGCTTCGCGTTCGGGCCGGGCGAGGTGCTGCTGCTCTACACCGACGGCGTGATCGAGACCCGGGACCGCTCGGGCGCCTTCTATCCGCTGACCGACCGGCTGGCCTCGTGGAACGAGACCGATCCGGCCGCGCTGATCCGGCGTCTGCGCGAGGATCTGCTGCGGTACGCGGGCGGCAATCTCGGCGACGACGTGGCCATGATCGCCCTCACCCGGCCGCCGGCGCCCGCCCACCGCTGAGCGCGCTCAGGGGCCTACGGGCGCGAGGTAGGCGCGGTAGCCGCGGAAGCGGCCGGCGTCGGGCAGGGGGGCGGGTCGCCAGCCGCGGGCGAAGGGGGGCGGGGCGGTGGCCGGCGGGACGAGCAGTGCCACCGGGCGGTGGGCGGCCTCGGCGCGCAGCTGCTCCGGCGTGGTGCCGGCGTCCGGTCCGGCGGTCTGGCGGGAGGCGCAGCCGGTGTAGTAGGCGAGTTGGACGGCGTGGTCGCCGGACAGGGTGCACGGCGGGCGCACGCCGATCCTGTGCAGGGCGGTGGCGGCGGCCGTGAAGTCGCGGCGCATATGGCGGTTGCGGGCGGTGTTGCCGGTCAGCACCGCGCATTGGATCACCAGGTGGGCGGCGAGCGCGGCGGCGAGGAGGGCGGTGGGGCGCGGTCGGAACCGGCCCGCGGGGGCGGCCGTCCGCCACAGTCCGTCGGCCGCCGGGAGGGACAGCAGGGCGTAGGCGGGCAGCAGGAAGCGGGGCGCGGCGTAGTCGATGAGGAAGAGGTAGGGCACCGCGGTCGCCGCCGCGACGGCGGCCGGCAGCACGGCGGTGGCGGGGCGCCGGGCGCGGCGCGCGGCGAGGATGCCGGCGGCGGTCAGCAGCGGCAGCAGGAACCACCACACGGCGGTGGCGGGGTGCGTCCAGGGCACGTCGCAGGGCCGGCACAGCCCGCGCCCGTCCAGGCTGCGGATCTGGTCGCCGACGGCGAGGTGCCAGCCGATGCCGCCCTGGATCTCGCCGGCGCGGTGCAGCCGGGCGAGCAGGCCCCCGAAGCGGGTGTGGGCCTCGACGATCCAGTCCGCGGCGCCCAGCAGCAGCCCGCCGGCCATCAACGGGACCAGGGCGGGGCGCCGGAGGCCGGGCACCGCCAGGGCCGCGACGGTCGGCACCAGGACCAGCCAGACGGCGTCGGGCGGGCGCATGAGCGCCGCCGCCGCGACGGCCAGCGGGAGCCCGACGAGCGCGCGGCGGTCCGCGCGGTCCTGGACGGCGCGGAGGAAGTAGCCGGTGGCGGCGAGCGCGGCGTAGGCGGACCAGAGGTTGGGCATGGCCTGGGGGCCGTAGTAGAGGGTGATCCACAGGGTGGCGAAGAGGGCGCAGCCGAGGGCGAGCACGCGGGTGGGGAGCAGGTGGCGCCAGACCCGCAGCGCCGCCCACAGGCCGGCGCCGGAGAGGACGGCGAGGGCGATCCGCAGGGCGGCGGGGGCGGGGGTCAGCGCGGTGACGGGGGCGATGAGGTAGGTGATGCCGCGGGCCCGGGGCGCGCTGAAGAAGGCGGCCGGGACGTCCCGGGCGAGCTGGCTGGCGTAGACCGTCTCGTCCCAGCCCAGTCCGGTTCCGGGCACCACCAGGGCGAGTTGGAGGAGGGTGAAGGCCGCGGCGGTGAGGGCCGGCCAGGGCAGCGGCCGGGGTCCGGGGGACGGCCGCCGGCCGGTGCGGGCGGGTGCCGGAGCCGTCCGTACCGCCCGGGGCTCCGGCAGGGACCGGCTCTCGTCCATGATCAGACCTCGCGGGGTGGGGCACCGGTGGGGCCGGGGCATGCCTTCGCCATCATGCGGGCAGCGGGCCGGCCCGGCGCTCCGTACGCGCCGGTCCGGCGGCCGGCTGCGGCCTGCCGGCGGATCCGGCGCGCCGCCTACACTGGGCGCTTCGGGGCACGGGGTGTGAAGGGACGGAGTGCGGCTGTGGTGCGGAGCATCGAGGGGGAGGCGATGGTCGATCCGTCGGCCGAGGTGCTGGCCGAGGCGGCCGGGGTGTTCGGGCTGCTGGCCTCGCCTCCCCGGCTGCACCTCGTCTGGGCGCTGGCCCAGGGCGAGAGCGACGTCAGCGGACTGGCCGAGCGAGTGGGCGGAGCGCTGCCCGCCGTCAGCCAGCACCTGTCCAAGCTCAAACTGGCCGGCCTGGTCCGCTCCCGCCGCGAGGGCCGACGGGTGGTCTACTTCGTCGACGACCCCGAAACCGTCGCGGTGATGCGCACCCTCGTCCTCCAACGCGCCGCCCGCAGCGCACACCCGGCACCGTCCCGCCTGCGACGGTTCGGTGCCTGAGACCACCGCGGTGCCGGGGACCGGCCCGGTGCCGCCGGACGCCGAGGCGGTGTGCGCGGGCGCGGTCGGGCCGCCGGGCGCTGCCGGGGATTCGGCGGCGCTGACGTCGTTGCAGTTGATGCGGCGGCTGGACAGCGGGCCGCGCGGGCTGACCGAGGCCCAGGCCGAGGAGCGGCTGGCCCGCTTCGGGGAGAACGTCGTGCCGTCGTGGCGGCCGGTGTCCTGGCCGCGGCGGTTCCTGGGGGCCTTGCGCGATCCGTTCACCACGGTGCTGCTGTGCCTGGCGCTGGTCTCGGCGGCCGTCGCGTCGTGGGGCACCGCCTGCGTGATCATGACGCTGGTGGTGGTCAGCTGCGCGCTGCGGTCCGGCGGTGAGCACCAGGCGGGCCGGGCGATGGCGGCGCTGCGGGAGATGGTCGCCACCACCGCCTCCGTCCAGCGGCGGGCCGATGAGAACGCGCCGCCGCAGGTGCGGGAGGTCCCGGTCGACCAGGTGGTGGTCGGCGACGTGGTGCGGCTGGGGCCCGGCGATCTCGTCCCGGCGGACGTGCGGTTGCTGCGCACCAGCGGGCTGACGGTGCATCAGGCGGCGCTGACCGGGGAGTCCGCGCCGGTGCCCAAGCAGGCACTGGACGCCCCGCCGGCCACGGAGCGGGAAACGGACGAGCCGGGGCACCTGTGCTTCCAGGGCAGCAGCGTGGCGACCGGGAGCGGCACCGGCCTGGTGGTGGCGACCGGTCGGGACACCCGGTTCGCCGCGGCCTATCGCGAGCAGGCCCGGCGGCGCGGCGAGACCGCCTTCGACCGGTCGGTGCACGGCATCGCCTGGACGCTGATCCGCTTCATGCTGCTGACGCCGCCGCTGGTGCTGATGGCCAACGCCGCGCTGCGCGGGCGGGGGCTCGAGACGCTGCCGTTCGCGGTGGCGGTCGCGGTCGGGCTGACGCCGGAGATGCTGCCGGTGATCGTGACCACCGCGCTGGCCCGCGGCGCCGCACTGCTGGCCCGGACCAGCGGGGTGATCGTCAAGCGGCTGCCCGCCCTGCACGACCTCGGCGCGATCGACGTGCTGTGCCTGGACAAGACCGGCACGCTCACCCAGGACCGGCCGGTGGTGGCGCGCTCCGTGGACGCCGACGGCGCGCCCGATCCGGAGGTGCTGCGCTGGGCGGCGGTCAACAGCTTCTGGACGATCGAGCTGGCCGAACTGCCGGTGCCGGACGCGCTGGACGAGGCGGTCCTGACGGCCGCCGACGAACAGGGCGCCGATCCGCTGGAGTTCGACGGGATCGCGGCGCTGCCGTTCGACCCGGCGGTGCGGACGTCCACCGCGGTGGTCCGCCGCCCTGGGCAGCACGGCTCCCACACCCTGGTCGTCAAGGGCGCGGTGGAGGACGTGCTGGCCCGCTGCCGGCGGCTGCGGACCGGTGGGGCGGAGGCCGTGCTGGACGAGGCCGCCCGGGAGCGGCTGCTGCGGTTCGCCGCCGCGGAGGCGGACGGCGGGCTGCGGCTGCTGGCCGTGGCCCGCTGCGACCGCCGCCCCCGGCTCGGTACGTACACCGACGCGGACGTGCGGGGGTTGACCTTCCTCGGCTTCGTGGCGCTGAGCGACGCGCTGGCGCCGTCGGCGGCGGCTGCGCTGCACGTGCTGGCCGAGCGCCAGGTGGCGGTGAAGGTGCTCACCGGCGACCACCCGGGCACCGCGGCCCGGGCCTGCCGGGATCTGGGCCTGGCGCCGGGCGAGGTGCTCACCGCCAACCGGCTGGCCGGGCTGGAGGGGGCGGCGCTGGCCGAGGCGGTCGAGCGGGCCACGGTCGTGGCGCGGTGCACGGCCCAGGACAAGGCCCGGATCGTGACGGCGCTGCGCGCGGCCGGGCACACCACCGGCTTCCTCGGCGACGGCGTCAACGACCTGCCGGCGCTGCACGCCGCCGACGTCGGGATCTGCCCGCGCGGGGCGGTGCCGGTGGCCCGGGAGGGCGCCGATGTGGTGCTGGCCGAGAAGGACCTGACCGCGATCGAGCGGGCGATCACCACCGGCCGGCTGGCCAGCGGCAACATCGCGGCCTATCTGCGGATCACGCTGTCGTCCAACCTCGGCAACGTGATCGCCATGCTGGCGGCGGGGCTGCTGCTGCCGTTCCTGCCGATGCTGCCGGCGCAGGTCCTGGTGCAGAACCTCTGCTTCGACGCGGCCCAGCTCTCGCTCGCCTTCGACCGGCCGGCCGCGGGCGCCGCCCGCCGGCCCGCGGTGCTGCGGCCGCGGGTGTTCCTGCGCTTCATCAGCGTCTTCGGCCTGATCAACGCCACGGCGGACCTGGCGACCTTCGGGGTGCTGGCGCTCGCCGCTCGGGCCACGCCGGGGACGGATCCCCCGACGATGTTCCACGCCGGGTGGTTCACCGAGAACCTGCTCACCCAGGGGATGGTGATGCTGCTGCTGCGCACGGGGCGGCGGTCCGCCGAGGGGCGGCCGGTCGGTCCGGTCCACCTGGCGGTGACCGCGCTGGCGGTGGTCGGCCTGCTGCTGCCGGTGTCCCCGCTGGCCCCGGTGCTGGCGATGTCGGCTCCGCCGCCGCTGTACTACCTGCTGCTGTCGATCGTGCTGATGCTCTACGGGGCGGCGCTGGCGTTCGCGCGGACGCGGTACGCGCGCCGGGAGCGCCGCGACGACGGCGAGGGCGCGCCCGACGGATCGTCGGCCTGATCCGTGGGCGCGCCCTCGTAGGGGGCGGCGCGGCTCTCGTAGGGAGTCGGCGCGGCTATCGGGCCGGTCGGCTCACCAGTCGCCGCCGCCGAACCCGCCGCCGTCGCCGAAGCCACCCCCGTCACCGAAGCCGCCACCGTCGCCGAAACCGCCGGCGAAGTCCCCGGGGTTGAAGTCGGCGCCGGACTCGGAGCCGCCCTCGGGGCCCATGAACGACGGGGAGTCGGCGTACGCGCTCGGGGCGCTGAGCACCGAGCCGAGCACGGTGCCGGCGACCATGGCAGTGAGCACGCTGCCGCCGCCGAAGTAGCCGCCGGCCCACGGGGAGTAGGCCGGTCCGGCGTCCCAGTAGGGCTGCGGGCCGCCCGGGGTCTGGACGGTGCGGGACATCGGCTCCAGGCCGTCGGCGACCCGGGTCGCATCCGCGGCGCACGCCGGGACCGGGCGCGGGGCGCCGCCGGGCGGGGCCCACGGGACGTCGGTGGTCGACGGGCCGTGCCGCGGGTCGAAGAAGCAGGGCAGCCGGCGCTCGGGCAGCGGGGCGCCGGTGCGGCGGGCGGCCAGGGTGGCCAGCGCGAACCGGCCGTCCTCCAGGACCTCGGTCACCGGACGGACATCCTCGGGGCGGCGGGCCTCGGCCATCCGCGTCTTGGCGAGGTCGTAGGCGTCCAGGGCGCCGGTGTAGTCGGTGCGCATGGCGTCGGTGGCGCCGGGCTCGGACGGGTTGAAGTCCAGGCGCTCCAGCTCCTCGCCGAAGGCGGTGATGTCCTCGTCGACGACCACCCGCAGCGCCTCCAGTTCGGCGCGCTCCCGCTCCTCGCGCTGCTTCTTGGCGCGGCGGAAGAGGGCGTAGCCGCCCACACCGCCGGCGACCACCACGGCGCCGCCGACCAGCAGCCCGGTGACGGAACCGCCGGCGCCCTCGCCCTCGCTCCACGAGGAGGGCGCCGCACCGCGGGCCTGGGTGACGGCCTGCTGGGCGAACTCGGTGACCATGCCCTTGGCGTCATGCTGGTGGGACCGCCGCACGGCTTCGGTGAGGTTGTGCGCCGCGTTGCGGGAGAGCACCTGCGGGTCGGCGCCGGCGTTGAAGCCGTTGGGGCCGAGGTGGACGGCGTAGACGCCGGTGATGCCGACCTTGGTGCGCAGGTCCTGCAGCAGGGTCGCCGGGGGGAATTCGGGGGCGGCGGGCAGGACGGCGACGAAGACCGGCTTGTCGGCGTCCCGTATCTTCTGCGCGAGCGCGTTCCGGTCGGCGTCCGGGAGCTGGTCGCTCACGCGCGGATCGACGTACACGGGGCTCTTCTTGAGTGCCTCGGCGACGGTGTCCAGGCCGCTGCCCGCGGCGTGCGCCGGCTGCGGCAGGACGGCCGCCCCGGTGAGCAGCACGAGGGCCGCCAGCAGGAATCCGGCCAGGAGTCTGGGCAGGGTTCTGGGCGTCGGGCCGGGCGAGGGCCGGCTAAGGGCTGTCATGGGACTGATCTTCTCCTCAACTTCAAGGTGACATAGGGGACATGGGCGATAAATGAACGTACCGGTGCCGGCGACCGCTGTGGGGTGCGCTGGGTCAACCGTACGAGAGGTCGGAACAGGGGTTGTCGGCGGCGGAGCGGGCCGCACCTCCCACGTGCCCCGTCGGGGTGGCGGCCGCGGGCGCGGGGCCGCCTGCGTAGTCCTGGCCGAGGGTGACGGCGAGGCCGGGTGCGGTGGCCTGCTGGAGCGCCGCGCCGGGGAAGTACGGGACGAGGGCCTGCGCCGGCCCCTGTTGGCCGGGGCCGTAGGCGATGACGGTGGCGGTGTGCTGCTGGGCGGGGGCGGTGGCGGTGCGGGTGACGGTGAACCCGGCGGCCCGCAGTACGGCCGCGGCGCGTGCGGCGAGCCCGGGGACGGTGGTGCCGTTGTAGACCGCGACGGCGACACCGGCCGCGGACGGCGTCGGGGCGGACATCGGGGCGGTGGCCTTGTGGTCCTCCCGGGCTCCGGCGCCGGCGTCCTGGCCGTCGACGGTGCGGTCGGCGCGCAGGTCGGACCAGAGCGCGTCGGCGTCCGGGTGGACGATCGCGACCCGGGCCCCCTGGTAACGCCAGGGCACGGTGAGGAACTTGGTGTCGTGCAGGTCGACGTCCTTCATCGACAGGGCGAAGGAGAGCAGTCGGTCCGCGGAGCCGAGGTCGGGGTCGACGGTCAGCGCCGCGGTGGCCGCCCGGGCCAGCGGGAGCAGCGTGGAGGGGTTCATCCCGCGGGACTTGACCTTCTTGATCAGGGCGGCGGTGAACGCCTGTTGGCGTTTGATCCGGCCGATGTCGGAACCGTCCCCGATGCCGTGCCGGATGCGGACGTAGTCCAGCGCCCGCTGCCCGGCGACGGTCTGCGGCCCCTGGGGGAAGAGCAGCCTGCCGCGGGACCCCAGGTGCGGGTTGAGGTCCCCTTCGTAGACGTCCTTGGGCAGGCAGACGGGCACCCCGCCGACGGCGGTGGTCAGCGCGGCGAAGCCGGCGAAGTCGACGACAACGGTGTGGTCCACGCGCAGTCCGGTCAGCTGCTCCACGGTGTTCTGGGTGCAAGCCGGGTTCCCCTTGGGGGTGTTGCCCACGGCGAACGCGGAGTTGAACATCGCGCCGGGCCGGGCCGGCGTCCACGTCCCGCCGGGCAGCCGGCAGGGCGGGATGTCGACGAGGGCGTCCCGGGGGAAGGAGACCGCGAGCGCGTGCCGGCCGTCGCCGTAGACGTGCAGCAGGAACGCGGTGTCCGAGCGTCCGACGTCGCCCTGGCCGCCGCCCAGCCGGCGGTTCGCGCCGGCGCGTGAGTCGGAGCCGATGACCAGGACGTTGCTGCCGCCGGCGCCCGCGCCGGGCCGGTCCCGGCTGAGGCCGTCCGCGCCGAAGGTGTTGATGTCCCCGTTGAGCTGGAGGTAGAGCCAGCCGGCCCCGGCGACCAGCAGCACCAGGAACGAGAGGGTCGCCCCGGCCGTGGCACGGACCGCGCCGGGACCGCGCCGGCGCACGGGCCCGTCGCCACCCCCGTCTGCGCCCTCTGCCCTGTGGCTGCGTGTCACGTGTGCACCTTCGTCCGTGCGATTTCCTGCCGGCAGACGTCTCCCCCCTGCCCAGGGTTATACAGTTGCGCAATGTAGCAAGTGAACTGTGGGCCGGGTCCGCGCAAAACCGGCCGCGAAGACCGACCGTCGTGTCAACGACAGAAGGGTGGCAGCGATGCTGCGCAATGGACTGGAACCCTGGCATCTGCTGATCGTGGCGCTCGTGGTGATCCTCCTCTTCGGTTCCAAGAAGCTGCCGGACACCGCCCGCGCGCTGGGCAAGTCGCTGCGCATCCTCAAGAGCGAGACCAAGGCGATGAAGGAGGACGGCGTGACGCCGCCCACCGCCGCCTACGCCCCCGGCCCGCAGGAGCCGGCCGAGGCGCCGCGGACGATCCATGCGGCACCCGGAGCCGCCGCGACCGGCACCGCGACCGGCCCCACCCCCGGCACCACGACCAGCCCCGCATCCGGCGGCACCGGCACCGAGCGACCGGCCGCCGCCCCCGCGAACCAGGAGGCCGGACCGAACCCCGCACGCTGAGTCCGGCCCGGCCGGGAACGCCCCGGGACCGCGAACCGCCCACCGGGGACCGTCCGTCAAGGACTACTCCCCAAGGGACCTACCCGGATTCACGGACTCACCCCGTCGAATCCGTACCGCAGGGGCTCGCTCTTCACCTTGAAGTCGCGGCGGTAGATGTGCAGCGCCGCGATCTGCATCCCCTCGGGTGCGTTCTCCGCCCGGCAGGGGTGGGTCACCTGGAGCACGCTCGGCCGGCCGCTCAGTTGCAGCCGGACCCCGTCGGCGGGACCGCCGGAAAGTACGGCGGTCTCCCAGCGTGCCGCGTCCGTCATCGTGCCCTGCACAGCGTTCATTTCATCCATGAGCAACACTTTAGGGATTGCGCAATCAGGGAACCATCATGGAGTGCCCCGCGTTGTCCGGAGGGCGGCCGCACCCGTTCACCGTCCGGGCGACGCGGCCGGGCTCCGTGCCAGGCCGTCAGGCAACTTCACTCTCACTTCCATCGGGGATGACACGTGCACCAGAACGACCGCCTCATGGCACAGGACGCTCCCGCGTTCGAGCGCGCCCTGGACCAGGCCCTTGCGTCCGCGGACATCGGGGCCGCCCTGTCCCGCACGAACGGTGCGCTCAACACCGAGCAGTTGCGCACGGCGGCGCTCGGAGCACGCGACACCCTCACCGCCGCGGCGGCCTCCGAATACCGCGAGCTCGTCCGGCTGCGCACCGCCGCGAGCGGGTCGGACACCCGCCCCACCGTTCCGCCGCCCAGCTCCGGCACGACGTCGCGGAGCGGCGGAGTGCTGCCCGCACTGGGGGTGTTGATACCGAGCCTGGCCGCCACCGCCGCTGCCGTCTTCCTGCTGATCGGCTTCGGCATGCGCGCCGTGGCCACCTCGTCCCGGCTCGCCGAGGAGCTGATCACGGCGGGCTGGACGGCCGCCGGGGTCGCCGCCGTGGCCACCCTGACCGGGCTGGTCTGGCTGCTGGTGACGGCCTCCCGCAACCGCGCGGTGGCCGAGGCCGACACTTTCGGCGAGTCCGATCCGGCGGCCGCCCAGGCACACGCGGCCTGGCAACTGGCGCTGCTGGAGCGGGGGATCATGCCGTTCCTGCTCGGCCGGATCGAGGCCGCGGCGAGCGGTAGGAGACCCTCCGGGCGCACCGCGCTCCCCCGCCCGGCCGCGGCCGGCGTGGCCGGTGGCGCCGGCGAGAGCCGTCCGGCGCGGGCCGACGGCCCCGGCTTCAGCTCGCCCGACTTCGCCAGCCCCGATTTCGCCAGCCCGGACTTCGGCAGTCCCGACTTCGCCGGCCCGGACTACGGACGGCCGGGCTTCTCCGGCCCGGCAGCCCCCGGCTCCCCCTGACCCGCGCCGCAGACGGCAGTCCCCTCGGCGACGCCCGGCCCCGCCCCGCTCCGGCCGCGACACCGCGCCCGCGACCGTCGCTCACGCGCGGCCGGGCGTCGCGGCCGGGGCCTCACAGATGCGCGGCGATGGCGGGCATCAGGTCGTCGAAGGTGCGCCCCTGGGCGGGTGCACCGAGCGCGGCCATCTCCCAACCCCCGTTCGACCGGAAGACCTTGGCCATGATCTGGGCGGTGTGCGAGCCGCCGGCCGAGAGGGTGTAGCGGGCCAGCTCCTGCCCGTTGGCGTCGTCGAGCAGCCGGCAGAAGGCGTTCTCCACCTCCTCGAAGGTCTGTCCGGTGAAGGAGTTGACGGTGAAGACGATCTGGTCGACGTGGGCCGGGACCCGCTGGAGATCGACCAGAATCGACTCGTCGTCAGCCCCCTCGCCGGCGCCGCCGACGAGGTTGTCGCCGGTGTGCCGCACGGAGCCGTCGTCGCTGACGAGGTGGTTGAAGAAGACGACGTCGACGGGCCGTTGGCCGGCGAAGAGCACGGCCGAGGCGTCGAGGTCGATCTCCCGGGCGGTGAGCCGGGCGAGGAAGCCCTTGCGGCGGGCGGCCTGCCAGCCCAGCCCCATCCGGACCACGCTCAGCGCGCCGCCGTCGGACTTGCTCAGGCTGACCTTCTGACCCTTGCTCAAATTCACTGTCATCTGATTCCCCATATGTCGATCTCCCCTGGAAACGGACGCGCCGGCACGGCAGTTCCGCCTTCCGCCGACGAATCCGCGATCCATCTCACACCAGGAAACGGCATACCGGGATGAAATAGGCCATTCGTGGCCGGGCCGGCGCCCGCTCAGTTCCGGGAGTTGCCGAACAGGACCCGGTAGATGATGAGCAGGACCAGAGCGCCGGCGACGGCCGAGATCCAGGTGGCGACGTCGAAGAAGTTGTGCGCGATCGGCCGGTGCAGGAACTTCGCCGACAGCCAGCCGCCCACGAACGAACCGGCGACGCCGATGAGCGTGGTGCCCACCAGCCCTCCGGGGTCGCGCCCAGGAAGCAGGAACTTGGCTATCGCCCCGGCCAGGAGCCCGAGCACGATCCAGCTGATGATGCCCACGGACATCCTCTCCTCGGTGGTGGTGTACGGATTTCGGTGCGTACGGCGGTCGTTGGGTAAGCGGTCGTCGGGTGCGGCCGTCATGGACAAGGACGCCATCGGGTACTGGCACCGTTGCGTGCGCGGGCGAAAATCTACATCACTGTAGAAGTTGGCCGCGCGCGATCGGGCCAGGTCCCCGCACCGCGTTTGCCGGGGCGGCGGACGGGCGGGAGCCTGGGGAGTATGGCGTGCACCGCGCGCCCGGAGACGCTGTCCGGGTGGGCCGTCGAGCGACCGGGGCCCATGGCCACCGGGCCGCTGACGGCGGTGCGCCGCCCCGTTCCGGAGCCGGGTCCCGGTGATCTGCTGGTGAGGGTGGAGGCTTGCGGTGTCTGTCGTACGGATCTGCATCTCGCTGAGGGTGATCTTCCGCCTCACCGGCCGGCGACCGTGCCAGGACACGAGATCGTCGGGCGGGTGGTGGCCGCGGGTACGGCGGCGACGCGGTTCCGGACGGGCGACCGGGTAGGCGGTGCCTGGCTCCGCGACACCTGCGGCACCTGCCGCTACTGCCTGGCCGGCGCCGAGAACCTCTGCCCCGCCTCGCGCTACACCGGCTGGGACGCGGACGGCGGATTCGCCGACCTGACCCTCGTACCGGCGGACTACGCCTACCCGCTACCGGAGTCGCCGAGCGCGCAGACGCTGGCGCCCCTGCTCTGCGCGGGCATCATCGGCTACCGGGCGCTGCGCCGCAGCGCGCTGCCACCGGGCGGACGGCTGGGCATCTACGGCTTCGGCGGCTCCGCCCACCTGGCGGCACAGGTCGCGGTGGCCGAAGGAGCCCGGGTCCACGTGCTCACCCGGTCCGCGCGGGCACGCGAACTGGCGCGCACACTGGGCGCGGTGTCCGTCGCCGGCGCCTACGACCGCCCGCCCGAACCACTGGACGCAGCGATCCTCTTCGCCCCGGTGGGCGACCTGGTACCGGTGGCACTGGCGGCACTGGACCGCTCCGGAACGCTCGCCGTCGCCGGCATCCACCTCACCGACATCCCGCCGCTCACCTACCAGGAACACCTCTTCTACGAGCGGAACCTGTGCAGCGTGACCGCCAACACCCGCCGCGACGGGCAGGAGTTCCTCACGACGGCGGCGCGCATCGGCATCCAGGTCACGACCAGTCCCTATCCGCTCAGCCGCGCACCGGAGGCGCTCGCCGACCTGGCCGGCGACCGGGTCCAGGGGGCCGCGGTGCTGCTGCCCGACGAGGAGTTCAGTCCGTCGTCGTGAGGTAGGCCGCGACGAGTTCGGCCGGGGCCGCCTGCTTCCAGGAGTCGACGAGGATGTCGCGGAGCTCGTCCCCGTCGTCGAGGGCGGCCAGGCGGACCCGGACCCAGTGCGAACCGGCCTCGTGCGGCGGCACCCAGAACTTCTCCGGCTCCGCCGCGATCAGCTCACCGCGTTCGTGGACGGGGCACCGCACCGCGAACGAGGTCTCGTCGTCGGGCACGGTGACGAACATCTTCCCGGCGACCCGGAAGGTGGGCATGCTCCACGCCTCCTTCTCCACGGTCTGCGGGAGGGAGAGCGCGATGCGGCGCACGTCGTGGGAGTCGAGGCCCTTACCGGAGCCGGATGCCGTCGTGGTCACGTCACCAGGGTACGGTCCGTCGATCTCCGGCCGGGCCCCACCTGCGGAACACCGGCCGGCGCATCGCGGGCGGGCCGCCGCCGGCTCACCACGGGGACGGGGCGTAGTCCTTGAGGAAGCAGCCGTGCAGGTCCTCGCCCTGTTCACCGCGGACGATCGGGTCGTAGACCCGGGCCGCGCCGTCGACCAGGTCCAGCGGGGCGTGGAAGCCCTCGTCGGCCAGGCGCATCTTCTCCGGGTGCGGGCGCTCGTCGGTGATCCAGCCGGTGTCGACCGCGGTCATCAGGATGCCGTCGGTCTCCAGCATCTCCCGGGCGCTGGTGCGGGTGAGCATGTTCAGCGCGGCCTTGGCCATGTTGGTGTGCGGGTGGCCGGCGCCCTTGTAGCCGCGGCTGAACTGGCCCTCCATCGCGGAGACGTTCACCACGTACTTGCGCCGGGCCGAGGAGGCGGTCATCGCCGGGCGCAACTTGCTCACCAGGAGGAACGGCGCGGTCATGTTGCAGAGTTGGACCTCCAGCAGCTCGACCGGGTCGACCTCGTCCACCTTGTGGATCCAGCTGTTGGTCGCGTGCAGGTCGGGCACCAGGCCGCCGGCGTCGATCGCGGTGCCGGCCTCGATCCGGGCGGGCGAGGCGGAGCCGCTGGTCAGGGCGAGGGCGGTGAGGTGCTCGGCGGTCATCCCGTCGGATATGCCGGGCGCCGCGGCGGGCAGCGCGGGCGCGCCGCTGCCGAAGTGGCCCAGCACGACCGAGGCGGGCAGTTCACCGGCGGGCAGCGGCGCGGACTCGGCCTCCACCAGCTTGCGGTACGCCTCGGGCGAGCGGCGGACGGTCTGCGCGGCGTTGTTGATCAGGATGTCCAACGGCCCCTCGGCGCTCACCGACTCGGCGAGCGAGAGCACCTGGGACGGGTCGCGGAGGTCGATCCCGACGATCTTCAGCCGGTGCAGCCACTCCGCGCTGTCCGGCATCGCCGTGAAGCGCCGGATCGCGTCGTTGGGGAAGCGGGTGGTGATGGTGGTGTGCGCACCGTCCCGCAGCAGCCGCAGCGCGATGTACATGCCGATCTTGGCGCGACCGCCGGTGAGCAGCGCCCGCCGTCCCGTGAGGTCCGTCCTGGCCTCCCGGCGGGCCCGGTTCTCCAGGGCGCAGGAGGGACACAGCTGGTGGTAGAAGGCGTCGACCTCGACGTAGCGGTCCTTGCAGACGTAGCAGGAGCGGGGCCGCTCCAGGATGCCGGCGATTTCCGTGGACACCGAGCTGGCCAGCGCGCGGCCCATCGTCTCGTCGTCGATCCGGTCCGCGGCGCCGGTGGCGGTGGCCTCGGTGACCGCCTTGTCGTGGGCGGTCTTGGCGGCCCGGCGCTCCTGCCGGCGGCGGCGCTTGACCTCGCGGAAGACGCCGGCGGTGGCCTTGCGTATGGCGATCGCGTCGGGGTGGTCCAGCGGCAGCTCGTCGAGCTCTTCGAGGACGCCCAGGCAGATCGCCATCCGCTCCGCGTCGATTCCGGCGCCCTCGGCCCGGCCTTCTTCCATCACCGTCATCGCCGCTGCCGCTTTCCTGGATCGTTCGGTCTCTCCAGGCGGGGCGTTTCGATGCACGGCCCTGGGAACTGCCTGTTCGAGCTACGGGCGAACTTTACTTGACTTCCGTTGGCCGACCCAAAGGGCGGGGCTCCCACCAGGGCGGGGGCAGTCCGGGGGCGGCGGACTGCCCCCCGTCGCCCGGCGGCGTAACGTCAACACTGTGCCGCGGCTGTGGGCAGGTGTGCCATGACGACCCGAGGGGCCGGGGAGGCCCTGCTGGGCCAGGAGCTGCTGCGGGCGATGGCGGAGACCGGGGCCTCCTCGGCCATGGTCTACGAGCTGGCCCCGGACGCCCCGGTGCTCCGGCTGACCGCGCTGAGCGGCCTGCCCCCGCCGGTGCTGGTGCCCTGGCGCCGGATCGCGCTGGTGGCACCGAGCCCGGTCGCGGTGGCGACCCGCCGGCAGACCATGGTGTGGGCGGGCGGCCACCAGCAGTTGGCCCGGGAGTACCCCCGGACGGCGGTGGCCCTGCCCTACGACTTCGCGCTGGGTGCGGCGCCGCTGAACGACGGGACCGGCTGCCGCGGCGCGATGGTGATGCTGTGGCCGGCCGGCCACCCTCCGGAGCTGTCACGGGCCGAGCGCGCCGCGTTCGAGACCGCCTGCCGGCGGCTGGCCGCGCTGCTGCCCGTGGCGGGGAATCCGGACGGGCCGCAGGTGGTCCTCACGCCCCCGGTCCGGACCGCCGATCCGGACGAGGCGCAGGCCGCGGTGGGCTATGTGGAGCGGCTGCCGGGCGGCGGCTGCGCGCTCGACATGGAGGGGCGGATCACCCTGCTCAGCAGCGGCGCGGCGGAGCTGCTGGGCGCGGACCCGGCCCAGTTGCTCGGCGCGCGGCCGTGGGAGGCGCTGCCCTGGCTCGCCGGCCCGGGCTTCGAGGACCGCTGCCGGGCCGCGGTGATCAGCCGCCGCCCCGCCTCGTTCACCGCCTGCCGCCCGCCCGACCAGTGGCTGACGTTCCGGCTGTTCCCGGACAGCCGGGGGGTGAGCGTATGGCTCGGCGCCACGGAAGGGGAGCAGGACCCGGGCGCCCGCTGGCCGACGGAGGTGCTGCCGCTGCGGGCCACGCACCTCTACCACATGCTGCACCTGGCGGCCGCGCTCACCGAGACGGTGGGCGTCCAGGACGTCACCGAGCTGTTCGCCGAGCAGATCGTGCCGGCCTTCGGCGCCCAGGGGATGTTGATGTACGCGGCGGAGGCGGGCCGGCTGCGGACCGTCGGCCAGCGCGGCTACCCGCCGGAGGCCGTGGAGGCGTTCGAGGGCATCCCGCTGAGCGCCGCGAAGAGTCCCGCCGTGCGCGCCCTGGCCACCGGCGAGCCGAGCTTCTACGGCTCCGCCGAGGAGACCGAGCACGACTTCCCCGGACTGGTGAAGCTGACCGGGATGGCGGCCCGGGCGGTGCTGCCGCTGATCGTCTCCGGCCGCCCGGTCGGCTGCTGCATCCTGGCCTACCGGCATCCGCGGTCGTTCGCCCCGGAGGAGCGCAAGGTCCTGACCTCGCTGGCCGGACTGATGGCCCAGGCACTGGACCGGGCCTTCCTCTACGACACCAAGCAGCAGCTGGCCGCCGAGCTGCAGGCCGGGCTGCTGCCGCACCGCCTGCCGTCGGTCCCGGGGCTGTCGGTCGCCGCGCGCTACCTGGCGTCGACCCGCGGCATGGACATCGGCGGCGACTTCTACGACCTGATCCGGCTCGGCGAGCAGCAGGTGGCCGCGGTCATCGGCGATGTACAGGGCCACAACGCGGCGGCCGCCGCGCTCATGGGCCAGGCCCGCACCGCGGTGCACGCCTACGCGACGGCCGGCGCGGCCCCGGACGAGGTGCTGGCGCGCACCAACCGCCTCCTGGCCGACCTGGACCCGGACCTGTTCACCAGCTGCCTCTACGTCCACCTCGATCTGGGCACCCATCTGGCCTGCCTGGCCAGCGCCGGCCATCCGCCGCCGGTGCTGCGCCACCCCGACGGGCGCGCCGACGTGCTGCGGGTGCCGCCCGGGATGCTGCTGGGCGTGGCGCCCGGCACCCGCTACACGGCCACCACCGTCGCCCTGCCGCCCGGAGCGGTACTGGTGCTCTACACCGACGGGCTGGTCGAGCGGCCGGGCGCGGACCTGGACGACGGGGTGGCGGACCTGGCCGCCGAACTCACCGCGGCGGGGCACTCGGACCCCGCCGGCCTCGCCGAGGCCGTGCTCGCCCGGCGCGGCACGAACACCGAGCGGCTGGACGACGTGGCGATGCTGCTGCTCGCCCCGACGGCCGACCGGCCGGGGGACGACGGATGACCCGGTGCACCGGGTGGCCGTACGCCCGCGGGCGGCGTTCGCAGAGGCGGGCCGAAACACCCGGGGCCAGCACCCTCAGATGGGGTAAACAGTGCATATAACGCATTCACCCGGCTCGTCCGACGGAGACGGAACGGCTCAGATGGTGGACTTCGAGGAGCACGGCAACGCGGAGCGGCGAGCGCCGCTCGACATCGCCGACGCCGTCCTGGTGCTGTGCGACGCCCACGGCCACGTGGAGAGCTGGCCGGAGGGCGCCGAACGGCTCTTCGGCCACCGGGCCGCGGACGTCCTGGGCCGGGCCGCCGCGGGCCTGCTGGCACCCGACGACGCGGCGCGACTGCCCGCGATCGCCGCCGAGTGCCGGGCGCACGGCGGCTGGAGCGGCACCCTCACCGCCCGCCGCGAGGACGGCGGGCCGGTCGACGTCATGGTGCAGCTGGCCCGGGCCACCGACGGCGCGGGCACGGTGCACTGGCTGGCGGTGGCCGCCGACGCCGCACCGTTCCCCGGACGGGAGCTGAGCCGGGCGGTACTGGAGCAACTGCTGCTCCAGACACCGATCGGGATGGCGGTCGTCGACACCGACCTGCGGTTCGTCTGGTCCAACGTCGCGCTGGAGCGGTTCGGCGGCGGCCCGGCACACCAGCGGATCGGACGGCGGCTGGCCGAGATCCAGCCGGGCCTGGACGCGGAGGCGCTGGAGGCGCAGATGCGGCGCGTCCTGGAGAGCGGCGAACCGGTCCTGGGCTACGAGCACATCGGCCACCCCCGGTCGGAGCCGCACCGCGAACGCGCCCACGCGATGTCGTTCGTCCGGCTCGACAACGGCGACGGCCGGCCCATCGGCGTCTGCTACACCGTCACCGACATCACCGAGCGGTACCGCAACCGCCAGCGGCTGATCCTGCTGGACCGGGCCGGCACCGCCATCGGCCAGACCCTCGACGTCCTGCACACCGCCCAGGAACTCGCCGATGTCGCGGTGCCCGACCTCGCCGACTTCGTCACCGTGGACCTGCTGGACTCGGTGATCCGGGGCGGGGATCCGCTCACCGGGCCGCCCGGCGACACCGACCGGGTCGCCCTGCGCCGCGGCGGCCAGCAGTCCGCCCGCACGGGCATGCCCGAAGCGGCCATCGGCGTCGGGGACCTGGCGTCGTACCACTCCTGGTCCCCACCCATCCGGGCGCTGGTCGACGGCAAGCCGTGGCGGATGGAGTGGCTGGACCCGCACGGCCCGGAGTGGGCCGCGGACGTCCCCGGCGGCCGGCGCCGGCTGCTGCGCGAACAGGGCCTGCACACCGCGATGGTGGTCCCGATCCGCGCCCGCGGCACGACGATGGGCGTCACCAGCTTCTTCCGCACCGAGCGCGGCGAACCGTTCGGCGCCGACGACCTGCGGCTGGCCGAGGAGTTCGTGACCCGGGCCGCGGTCTGCCTGGACAACGCCCGCCGCTACACCCGGGAACGCGACGCGGCACTCACCCTCCAGCGCAGTCTGCTGCCCCAGGGCGTCCTGGACCACAGCTCACTGTCGCTGGCGACCTGCTACCGGCCCGCCGACGAACTGGCCGGGGTCGGCGGCGACTGGTTCGACGTGATCCCGCTGTCCGGCGCGCGACTGGCGCTGGTCGTCGGCGAGGTGCGCGGGCACGGCATCGGCGCGATCGCCACGATGGGCCGGCTGCGCACCGCGGTGCAGACCCTCGCCGCCCTGGACCTGCGCCCGGAGGAGCTGCTGGCCCATCTCGACGACCTGGTCGGCCGGGTCTCGGAGGAGGGCGGCCAGGGCACGGACACCCGCGCGGTGGGCACCAGCTGCCTCTACGCCGTCTACGATCCGGTCGGCCGCAGCTTCACCGCGGCCAGCGCCGGGCACCCGCCGCCGGTCATCGTCGCCCCCGACGGCACCGCCGCCTTCGCGGACCTGCCGATCGGGCCCCAACTCGGCGTCAGCGGGCTCCCGTTCGAGGCCGTCGAGGTGGCGGTCAAGGAGGACAGCGTGCTCGCCCTCTACACCGACGGGCTGCTGGCCGGCACGGACGGCACCGCGGGCGAACCGGCCAAGGAGCGGCTGCTGCACACCCTCGCCACCCCGGACGAGCCCCTCGACGCACTGTGCGACTCGGTCATCGGCGCCCTGGTCCCGCGCCGCCAGCACGACGACGTCACCCTGCTGCTGGCCCGCACCCGCGGCCTGGCCCCGGACCGGTTCGCCTCCTGGGAACTGGCCGCGGACCCGGCCGTGGTGAGCCGCGCCCGGGAGATGGCCACCCGGCAGCTGGCCGAATGGGACCTGCCGGAACGGGAGTTCACCACCGAGCTGGTGGTCAGCGAGCTGGTCACCAACGCGATCCGGTACGGGTCGGGACCGATCCGCCTGCGGCTCATCCTGGAGCACACCCTGACCTGCGAGGTGTGCGACGGCTCCAGCACCTCCCCGTACCTGCGGCATCCGCGGACGACCGACGAGGGCGGCCGCGGACTCTTCCTGATCTCCCAGTTCACCCACCGCTGGGGCACCCGCTACACCACCGACGGCAAGGTCATCTGGGCGGAGCAGCTGCTGAGTTGAGTCGCCGGGCGCCGCTCAGGCCGTCCGCGGCACGCCGGCCGCCTGCGCCTGCGCCTGCGCCCGCTCCCGCGCCGCCGCCGCGCGCTCCGGCGCGCCCGCCCGCTCCTCCAGGCGCGCCTTGACCGACCAGTTGTAGGGGCAGACCGGGCGGAGCCAACTGCGCTCGCTGAGCAGAGTGCGGGCCAGATCGTGCCGGCCGGCCCGCAGCGCGGCCTCGACCAGCGTCCGCTGGACCGCGTCCCGCTGGGCATGGCTGCCACCGAAGTCGTTCAGCCGGTGCCGGACGGGCAGCAGCAGATCGGTGGCGGCGGCGTAGTCCTGCCGGCCGTAGGCGAGCAGGGCCCGGCAGACCGGCAGGCCGACCTCGGCGGTCATGGCGCGGTTGGTGGGCACGGTGCCGGCCGGGGTGTCCGCCAGCCACCGCTCGCGGTCCGCGACGAGCCGTTCGGCCCGCGCCAGGCGCCCCGCGCCGACGTACGCCATCACCGCGTGGGCGTCGTTGAAGGCGTAGTGCGGGCCGTCGGCCCGGCGCTCCCAGGCGTCGGCGACGGACGCCCAGCGGACGCCCTGGTCGTCGCCGGCGAGGTACAGTCGCCACAACAGGGCCGCGGCGTCGATGAGTTCCATGGCCACGTCCGCCGAGTCCTCGTGGTGCACCGCGGCGTCGTAGATCTCCAGGACGCGGTCGGTGTCGCCGGTCTCCAGGGTGTAGAGGGCGTAGTGCCACCAGTTGTGGACGGTGAGCAGGGTGCCGTCGGACCAGGCGTCGGTACGGGCGTCCAGGAACCGCGCGCCGTCGGCGAACCGGCCGCGCATCTCGTAGGTGTGGGCGACGCCGTGGATGCCCCACACGTCGTGCGGATGCCGCTCCAGGGCGGCCAGGCCGGTCTGCTCGGCGTGCTCGTAGTGGCCGTTCTCCTCCAGGCCGAAGGTGTACATGCCCAGCAGCGGACCGTAGTGCGGATCGTCCTCGTCCCAGGCGTCCAGCGCCCCGCCGACCCGGTCGCGCAGCCGCAGCGCGTCACCGGTGAGGAAGTCGTGGTGGTGACCGGCGAAGAGGGCCAGCACGTCACGGGGGTGGGCGACGGCGATCTCGCCGAGGATCCGGCCGGCGGTGCGGTAGTCCCCGTCCAACCACGCGCCCGCGGCGGCCAGATGCATCCGCTCGCGCGGGGTGAGGCGGTCGGTGTCGAGGCCGGCGCGGAAGGCGCCGAAGGTCGCACGGGCGGCCGCGGCGGCCGCCTCCTCGGTGCCCAGCATGCCCAGGTACGCGGCGAGGGCGTGCCCGATCGGCGAGCGGGGCGCGGCACGCAGCAGCGCCTGGGTGCCCTCCTCGATCCTCGGGCGGAAGAACAGCAGGTCTTCCAGGGCCTGTTCGTAGTGGCCGAGGGCCTCGGCGCCGGTGTCGGTCATGGTGTGCCCGTGCCGGTCGGCTGTCATGGTGACTCCTGCGGGTGAGTGGAGGAACCGCCGGATCCTGCCGGATCCATGGATCCCTCGTTCCGGATCCACGGGCACATAGGTACCCCACCACCCGCCCCCGCCCCGCCTTTTCCGGAAAGGTCCGATCATGCTCCCTCTCCCGCTGGACGGCATCACCGTGGTCGCCCTCGAACAGGCCGTCGCGGCGCCCTTCGCCACCCGCCAACTCGCCGACCTCGGCGCCCGGGTCATCAAGGTGGAGCGCCCCGGGACCGGCGACTTCGCCCGCGGCTACGACGAGACGGTGCGCGGAATGTCCAGCCACTTCGTCTGGCTCAACCGCAACAAGGAGTCGATCGCGCTCGACGTCAAGAACCCCGACGACGCCGCGGTGCTGCGACGCCTGATCGCCCGGGCCGACGTCTTCGTCCAGAACCTCGCACCGGGCGCCGCCGACCGGCTGGGCCTGGCCGCCGGGAAGCTGCTGGCGGCACACCCCCGGCTGGTGGTGTGCGACATCTCCGGCTACGGAACCGGCGGCCCGTACGCGCACGAGAAGGCCTACGACCTGCTGGTCCAGTGCGAGGCCGGCGCGATGTCCCTGACCGGCACCGACCAGGAACCAGCCAAGATCGGAATCCCGGTCGCCGACATCGCCGCCGGAACATACGCCTACAGCGGCATCCTGACGGCCCTCTACGAACGCGAACGGACCGGCCGGGGCGGCGCCTTCGAGGTCTCGATGCTGGAGGCACTGGGCGAATGGATGGGCTACCCGGCCTACTTCACCCGCTACGGCGGCACCACCCCGCCCCGTTCCGGCGCCGAGCACGCCGCCATCGCCCCCTACGGGCCGTACCGCGCGGCGGACGGCGCCCGCGTCTTCCTCGGCGTCCAGAACGAACGGGAATGGGCGACGTTCTGCACTCAGGTGCTGGAACTCCCGGAGCTGGCGACCGATCCGCGCTTCGCCCGGAACTCCGCGCGGGTGGCCAACCGGACGGCGCTGAAGGAGCAGATCGAGGCACGGTTTTCCGACCTGCCCGCGGAGGAGGTCGAGCGGCGGCTGGCCGGCGCCCGCATCGCCCACGGACGGCTGCGCGACGTCGCGGAGTTCACCGAGCACCCGCAACTCGCCGCCCGCGACCGCTGGCGCACCGTCGACTCCCCCGTCGGCCCGCTCCGGGCGCTCCTGCCACCGGTCACCGTCGCCGGCCGGGAACCCCGGATGGACCGCGTCCCGGCCCTGGACGAGCACCGCGAGCGCATCCTGGCGGAACTCGACGGCACCGCACGGGAAACGGACGGGGACGCGGCAGCGAAGAGGTGACGCCCCTCTGGTCAGCCGGTCGCCGGCGTACGACCATGTCGGCCTACCCTCGCACGCCGCCGGCCGCCCCGACCGAGCCCCACCCGGCGCCCCCGCTCCCCGGAGAGACCGCATCCTCCACCCACCGGGAATCACCTCAACTCACCTACGACGTAAGGAATCCGACCATGGGCAGACCCCTCGCCGCCCGCGGCGGCCGCCCCGTCCCCGCGCGGCTCACCGCCCTTCTGGTGCTCGTACTGGCACTGCTCGCGGTGCCGACGCCGCCCGCGCACGCCGCGGGCGCCCCGGCCTCCGGCGTCGACGCGTACTGGACCGCGCACCGCATGGAGACCGCCGAACCGGTGACGGACAAGGGCGCCACACCCCCGCAGTCCCCGTCGCACTCCGCCTCTCCCTCCACCGCACCGATCCCGCCCAGCCACCCCTTCCAGGGACTGCCCCAGGTGGGAACGTTCTTCTGGACGGACGGCGACAACATCGGCCGCTTCTGCGGCGGAACGGTCATCCGCAGCCCGCACCGCGACCTCGTGCTCACCGCGGGGCACTGCCTGCGCTCCCCCGACCCGAAGAAGTACCTCTCCTTCGTGCCGCAGTACCACGACGGGCTCAAGCCGCACGGCATCTACCCCGTGGAGCGGACCTACCTCGACCAGCACTACTACGACCTCGGGACGGCCGGCGGCGCCCGCTGGGACTACGCGATCGTCCGGGTCGGCGCGCGCGAGGACGGCGCCCGCGTCCAGCAGGCGACCGGCGGCTTCGACCTGCTCCCCTACCCCGGCTACGACCATGCCAAGGTCCGGCTCATCGGCTACCCCGGCAACGACGACGCCCACCACCCCGAGCCGCTGGACTGCTCCTCCGCCACGCACCGCTACACCAGCACCGACCCGGCCGCCCCCGGCGACTTCCTGGAGATCCCCTGCGCCGGGTACATCGGCGGCACCTCCGGAGGCCCGTTCCTGGTCCGGGACTTCCTCGGCTATGCCGTGATCGGCGTGATCGGCGGCTACCACACCGGCGGCGACACCCCCGACGTCTCCTACAGCTCCTACTTCACCGCCGACATCCTGCGGCTCTACCTGCACGCCGTACGGGGCGACCCCCCCGCGGCACCGCGCACCACGACCTGACGACGCACCCCCGAGCACACGAAACCGCCCGGGCACCGGAACGCCCCGGCGCCCGGGCGGTCCGCGTCACCCACCGTCCGCGCCACCCACCGTCCATGTCACCCGCGCTCCGCGGCCGGTACAGCGGGACGCCTGGCCCTGCACGCAGCCCGGCCATCAGCCGGCGAACTGCCGTGGAGGAGGTCTGCATAGGATAGAAAGGACGAGCAGGGTGACCCGAGAGGAGCCAGAGATGTCCGGCTACAAGGAAGTCGCGGCCCGTATCCGCCGCGACGTGGAGGCCGGCGTCTGGCCGACCGGCCGGCCGATCCCCGGCATCGACCGGCTGAAGGACCGCTACGAAGTGGCCCGCCAGACGGCCAACCGCGCCGTCCAGCACCTGGTCGCAGAGGGGTTGCTCTACAGCGAGGGGCGCCGCGGGACCTTCATCCGACCGTCGGCCCCGGCGCCGCTGGCCGCCCGGGATCAGCACGTGTACCGCGACGCGTCGGGGTACTTCTTCACCCCGGGCGCGCAGGACTGGCGGGGCATCGGCACCCCGACCCAGAAGGCGGACGTTCCGCCGGCCGACGTCGCCGCGTTGCTCGGTATCGCCAAGGGCGAGCACGTCATGATCCGGGACCGGGCCGTGGGCCCACCGGACGCCTCGCACCCCCTTCAACTGGCCACCTCCTACCTGCCGATGCCCCTCGTCGGGCAGCTGCCGGCCCTCGGCGCCGCCGACACCGGGCCCAGGGGGATCTACGACCGCATCGAAGAGCACTTCGATGCGCCGCTCTCCTGGGAGGAGACGGTGGGGGCCCGGCCGGCGGACGACCGTGAGCAGCAACAGCTGAAGATCGGGGCCGGGTTGCCGGTTCTGGTGGTGACCCGCGTGGCTCGGGTGGGTGAAGAGGTCGTGGAGGTGAACCGCACACGGATGTCGGCCGATCGGTTCTCGGTGACGTACCCGGTCCTGCGGGACGACACGGCGCGCCGGCCGCGTGCGGCGGAGCGCAGCGAGTAGCCGGCGCCCCGGGTCCCATTCGTTCGCCTGCTCTTCATCTGACGCACGCGGCCGCGTCCATGCGGCCGCTCCTAGGGTTACCGCGCTCCCTCCCCCGTACGCCCGTCGCTTCCGTCCGGAGGACAGTCATGACCGCAGTCAAGGCACGCAAGCGCACCCGGCGCCCCTTCTCCGCGCTGGCCGGCGCCGCGACCCTCGCCGCCGCCTCGCTCGGGTTGTGGGCCACCACCGGCGCCACCGCCGGCGCGCAGACCACCGGACTCCCCTCCCCCGACCACGTGGTCGTGGTGGTACTGGAGAACCACGCCTACGGGCAGGTCGTCGGCAGCTCCAACGCTCCCTACCTGAACTCCCTCAAGGCGGGCGGCGCCGACCTCACCCAGTCGTACGCCCTGACCCACCCCAGCGAGCCCAACTACTACATGCTGTTCTCCGGCTCCAACCAGGGGCGTACGGACGACAGTTGCGTACGCGTCGGTTCGATGTCCGCGCCCAACCTCGCCTCCGAGCTGATCGCCGCCGGCAAGAGCTGGGCCAGCTACAACGAGGCCCTGCCGAGCCAGGGTTCGACGGTGTGCAGCAGCGGGACGTACGCCCAGAAGCACAACCCGTGGTTCGGCTTCTCCAACGTGCCGACCGACACCGCCCAGACCTTCGACCAGTTCCCCTCCGACTACGCCACCCTGCCGAAGGTCTCCTTCGTCATCCCGGACCTGTGCAACGACATGCACGACTGCTCGGTGTCCACCGGCGACACCTGGATCAAGGACAACCTGAGCGGCTACGCGGAGTGGGCCAAGAGCCACAACAGCCTCCTCGCCGTCACCTTCGACGAGGACGACAACCGGTCCGGCAACCGCATCCCGACGCTGCTCTACGGCGCACATGTGGCCCCCGGCAGCTCCAGCGACACCACCTACAACCACTACAACGTCCTGCGCACGCTGGAGGATCTGGCCGGTCTGACCGCCCACGCCGGCAACGCCGCCACCGCGACCGACATCACCGGCATCTGGAACTGACGGCCCGCCTGCCGGTGTCACCGGCACGGTCCTTGTGCCCGCCGCCCCGGGCAGCCTGCGTCCCGGGGCGGCGGCCCGTGAATCCGGCGATGCGGCGTCCGCGCACGGTCCGTCACGGCAAACCGTTACAACACGTCCCCGCCGATCTCCGCGTACTCCTTCCGCAACGTGTCGACGATCGCGTGGGATTCGGGGAGTTCGATGCCGTCGATCGCCTTGATGGCACGGACGCCGATCGCCGCGTTGGTGGCGAACGCGGCGCGCATACGGGGCAGTTCGACCAGCCGGACCGGCCGCGTCTCGTGGCCATGGGCCCCCTTCAGGAGCTCCATCGTCACACCGACGAGGCAGTCCGCGGCGGGCCAGATCACGCGGGCTCCGTCGAAGAAGCCGACGTTCCAGGTGCCGCCCTCCGAGACGGCTCCGTCCCGGTCCACGAAGAGGGCGTCGTCGAATCCGCCCAGCTGTGCCTGACGCCGGTGGTGGAGACCGGCGAAGAGACCGACGCTCTTGACGCTCGGGACCTCGCGCACGTACGGCGTGGACCGCACCCTGAGCGGTGGGAGCGGGAGGGCACCCGCCGGCCGCGAGGTCACCAGTACGTGCGGGTCGTCGGCCGTACTCGGGTGGCCGAGGTCGAGGTGCGGGTCGAAGACCGTGACGCGAACGACCGCCGATCCGCTGGTCGGGACCGCGCGGCGGGCCAGCTCGCGGACGCGCTCCAGGTCGAGGTCGGCGTCGAACAGCATGCGGCAGTCACGCCGAAGCCGGTCCATGTGCAGGGCCAGACCGCGTACCCGCCAGTCGTCGACCCGCATGGTGGTGAAGTGGCCGTAATTGGTCAGGGCCAGGGATTGGAGCTGAGCCGGCTCGACCGGTTCTCCATCGAGTTCTGCCATGCGGCCAGCGTGCCACCTGGAGCGTTTCTTGGGGGGTGACCGTCCTGGTCGGGGTCGGCCGATGCGCTGCCCCACAGCGTTGACGGACCAGGCTGACGGACCGGGGAGACTGCACCGGCTCTCCTCGGCGACGGGCCAAGAGGAGTCTCGGCGCCTAATCGCGGCGCTGGGACCGCGCGCCCGAAGCACTGGGCTGCTGATCGCCGTTCCGGCCGGTCTGCAGATCACGGGCGAGCGACACCTGGGAGAGCAGCACCGCGCCCCACAGGATGAGGCCGACGCCCATCGCCGCCGGGATCAACCACCATCCGGCACGGACCTGTTCGTCGAAGAGCGTGACCCCGAGGGAGAGGCTGATCAACGCGTCCCCGAGGGTGAGCACCGGCTGGGAGCCGGTCAACGGGCCGGACTGCATGGCGTTGCTCATCATGAAGAGGGCCAGCACGCCGGTGACCGCGAAGGCGTAGGTCTGCCAGGAGGTGAAGAAGTCGGCCGGGCCGCCGCGCTGCCAGCTGTGCGTGGCGTTCTTCAGCAGGGCCGCGGTGAGGGCGTAGGAGACCGCGGCGGCCGCGCCGAAGCAGGCGGCGCGGACGCTGCCGACCCCGCGCCGCAGTCCCGCCGCCACCGCCACGAAGATCACCGAACCGCAGACGACCAGGGTGGGAATCCAACGGGCCATCGAGGCGTGGTCGCGGCCGCCCGTGGGCGCGGCCGCCGCCAGACCCAAGGCGAGCCCGGCGACCATCAACCCCACCCCGGCCCAGCCCCGCCCGGAGATCCGCACCGGCGCCGCCCCGCCCAGCAGCACCCGGCCGATGAGCAGGGCCAGCGGAAGCTCCAGCACGAAGATCGGCTGAACCACCGACATCGGGCCCAGCAGCAGCGCCAGGGCCTGGAAACAGGCGGCCGGCAGCACCATCAGCATCCCGGCGAGCCACACCGCCCGGTGCAGCAGATCCGCGAACAGGCTGACCTGGAGGCGGTCGGAGACCGGCACCGTACGTGCCGCGCGGCGCTGGAGCACGGTGGACAGCGCGTTGCTTGCCGCCGCGAGCACCGCGCACAGGACGGCCACCCAGATGGCCACGTGTCCACCTCTCCCTCGCCCGACGTCGACTCGACGCTAACCGGAGCCCGGCCGGGCCGCTCGGCACGGCCCGGCGAGCGGCCCGCGATTGTCGTTCGTCCGCGTGACCGCACGGCGCGTCGCTTGGCCCCCCGGGACCCGTCCCGCACGGTGAAACCGTGCGCCGCTTCTCTCCCCTCCTCACCACCGCGCTGGCCGTCGCCGCCCTCGCCGCCGCCGGCTGCTCCACGGCCCCGCACCCCGGGCCGGTCCCCGGCGGCGGCTCGGCCCGCCGCACGGTCGCCCCCGGACGGCCCTCGCCGCTGCTGACGCCTCGGCCGCTCCGCGCGGACGTGGCGGAGCGACCCGGGCGGCGCCCGGCCCCCCGATGGGAGCATGTGGCGATCGGCTGAGCCCCGGCCGACTCCCGGCCCGAGGAGAGGACCGCCATGACGCCCCACAACGCGCCCCACGACCCGACACTCGACGCGTCCGACGCCCCATCCGGCACCCCGAGGAACGACCGGTCCGACACCCCGACCGGCAACCGGCCCCAGGCCCCCGCCCCCTCCCCGTCGGACCGCACCGACGTCCCCCCGCCGCACGCGCCGTCCCCCGCCTCGTCGCCCCACGGAGCAACCCCGGGCGACGCCTTCCATCCGCACCTCTCCGCCCCCGACCCTGAGGCCACCGAGGAGAGCGAGTCGGCACCGTTGCGGGCCCGGCTGCACCACATCCGCGCCGACGCGTTGGACGGTGCCACCGCCCAGACCGGCGGGATGCGGCGCTTCGCGGCGATCAGCGGCCAGCGGGTCGGCTCGGAACGGATCTGGATGGGCCAGACCCACGTCGCCCCGGCCACCGCATCCGCCAACCACCACCACGGTGCCTCGGAGACGGCCATCTACGTGGTCAAGGGCCACCCGGAGTTCGTGTTCGCCGACGACACCAGCGGCACGCGCGAGGAGGTCCGCCTGCGGACCGCGCCCGGCGACTACGTCTTCGTCCCGCCCTACGTCCCGCACCGGGAAGAGAACCCCAGCCCCGACGAGGAAGCCGTGGTGGTGATCGCCCGCAGCACACAGGAGGCGGTCGTCATCAACCTGCCGACGCTGTAACTCGGCGCGGGGTCAGGGGGTTTGACCCAACTTGCTCGCCCGCTGGCCATGTTGCCGACCGTCTCGTATGGTCGAGTTGGTCGAGGACGAGCGGAGAGACGACCAGGATCCGCGGCGTTGCCAAGGCGCGGACGGCGGCGTCGTGATGGTCATCGCGGCGGTTGAAAGCGGCCAGCCATACGCAGGTGTCGACAACCGCGAGGGCGGTGCAGCGGTCATCGGTCGAGGTCCTCACGCAGCAGCTCGTCGGTGCGGGACGAGAGGTCCGCGGGACCGTCGAAGAGCCCCCAGGCATCGGGCGGAACGGTCTCGCCGACCGGTGCACTCGGCAGGCGCAGGGCGCCGGCTGCCCATTCGATCGCCAGCGCTTCCGGTGTACGGCCGAGGATGCTCGCCAGGTCGCGCAACAGGGCCGCTCGACTACCGGTCACCGTCACACTGGCGGTGATCTCACTCTCCGACTCGGGCGGTGAGTCGGCTGGCTGGTCGCTCATCAACGACTCCTCGCTCCGAATGTGAACCTGCCGTACCGGTTCCACTGCGGACCACCTACGGAAAATCGTAGGCGATCGGAACCGGCAGTTGGTGTCGAACGTGAGCCGCCGCGCCCCTGACGGCAGGGTGGCATGTCCAGGAGCGAAGTCAGCGATATCGCCAGAGGTGGACTGGCCCGTGCGCGGCGAGCGCGGTTGTCTGCACCGCCGCCGACGTCGCCGGCACACAGAACCGGCCGACCTCCACACCCTCCACGTCACGATCCACCGCGCTCCCGGCAGAGCCACCCTCAGCCAGACGTGTAAGCCGGAGTGAACGCCAGTGCAGTCCGCTCCGTTGCGTTGCGGCTGGCAGCATTCACCAATCACCAGTTCCCATACCCGGCCGGCACCTTCGAGGCGGGCCAGGCAGGGCCGGGGAAGCGGCGTGTCCACGCGTCAACAGGCCTTCATATGCTGCCAGTCGGGGCTCCGTGCTCGCGTGGATCCTGAGGTACGGTGACGGACATTCGGTGGCTTCGCGCCGAATATGAAGCGGCCCCCGGCGGTGTTGGAGCACCAGTCCGAGGGCCTTCACCGCCAAGGAGTTAGGACCCTCCCTGGGATGCTTAGTGGTCGGATCCGTAAATCCTTCGGGGGTTGACTTCGTTGGTGCCAGGTTCACCCCAGCCCCGGCAGGCTGCGCAGCTCCGCGATCCGC